>DASQQF010000130.1:0-9101 GCA_035643535.1 Gaiellaceae bacterium | reverse complement strand
GGCTCGGGCGGGTACGGCACGGGCTTACGGCGCACGAGCTCGAGCTCGGCGAGATCTCCGAGCGTGCCGTCCACGAGCCCGAGCGCGACGCGCGCACCGAAGCGCGTCGCGCCGACGCCGAGCCCGGTGTAGCCGGCGGCGTAGGCGAGCCGGCCGCCGAGCTTCGTCCCGAAGAAGGCGCAGAAGCGGCTCGAGGTGTCGATCGCGCCGCCGAAGCGGTGCGTGAAGCGGATCCCCTCGAGCTGCGGGAAGGTGCGGAAGAAGTTCTCGGCGAGCAGGCGGTGCGTCGTGTCGTCGCTGTCGTAGCGCGACCCGACGGGGCCGCCGAAGCGGTAGACGGCCTCGTAGCCGCCCCAGACGATGCGGTCGTCGTCGGTGAGCCGGTAGTAGTGGAAGCGGTTGCCGCTGTCGGCGAGGCCCTGCCGGCGGCGCCAGCCGAGCGCGCCGAGCCGGTCGCCCAGCGGCTCGGTCACGAGGACGTAGTCGTAGACCGGCGCGACGTAGCGGCGGATCTCGCGGACGAGCGGCGGGTAGACGCCACTCGCGAGCACGACGCGCCGCGCCTGCACCCGGCCGCCCGGTGCTGCGAGCGCTACGCCCGCGCCGGCCTCCTCGATCCCCTCGACGCGCGTGCGCTCGTGGACGCGGACGCCCAGGTCGAGCGCGGCCCGGCGGAGGCCCCACGCGAGCCGGCCGGGGTCGACGAGCGCGACGTTCGAGCGCTGCCAGGTGCCGGCGAGGTACGTCGGCGAGTCGACCTCCGCACGCACCGCCTCCCGGTCGAGGAAGACCGCGTCCTCGCCGTGCTCGCGCAAGAGCTCCGCCTCGTCGCGCAGCCACTCGACCTCGTGCGACCGGGTCGCCACCGCGATCGCGCCGACCGGCGCGAAGCGCGCGTCGATCGCGTGGCGCTCGAGCGTCGCGGCGATGCCGGCGAAGTTCGCGCGTCCCAGCTCGAGCAGGCGGTCGATGTCGCCGGGGAAGTGGCCGAGCCCGTTCGAGAGCCCGTGTGTGAGCGACGCCTCGAGGAAGCCGCCGTTCCGCCCGGAGGCGCCGAAGCCGCACGTCTCCGCCTCGAGGAGGACGACCTCCCGCGCCGGCTCGGCCTCCTTCGCGAGGAGCGCCGCCCAGAGGCCGGTGAAGCCGCCGCCGACGATCGCGAGATCGGCCTCGGCGTCTCCTTCGAGCGGGGACGCAGGCTCGGGAACGTCGTCTCGATCGAGCCAGAAGAGGCGCGGCTCCGCTTCGGCGAGGGCCGCCGACGCCCCGTCAGAGACCGGCACGGTGGACGATCTCGCCGTCGACGACCGTCAGGAGCACCGGCAGCTGCGGCAGGTCGTCGGCGTCGCACTCGACCGGATCCTCCGCGAACACGGTCAGGTCGGCGAGGAAGCCGGGGGCGACACGGCCGAGGCGACCCTCGTCTCCGGCGGTCGCCGCGGCGGCGCTCGTGTATCCCTCGAGCGCGGCGAGCCCGTCGATCGCCTCGTCGTCGTACGGCTCCCAGTCGGGCCGGCCGGGCGGCCGCCGCAGCCGCGCCGCCGCGAGGCCGATGCGCGGGTCGTAGCGGGCGACGGGCCAGTCGGAGCCGAGCGCGATCACCGCGCCCGACTGCCGGAGCGAGCGGATCGGGAAGGCGCGGCCGGGGTTCGTGCGCTCCTCGCCGAGCCGCCGCGACCAGTTGTCGCCGCGGTCGGGATGGAACCACATCATGTGCTGGGCCTGCATCGAGGCGACGACGCCCTCCGCCGCGAAGCGCGGCAGGTCGTGCGGCTGCAGCGTCTCGATGTGCTCGATCCGGTGGCGGCCGCGATTCGGCCTGCCTGCGTCCCGGTAGGCGTCGAGCGCCTCGCGCACGCCGCGGTCACCGGTGGCGTGGGTCGCGCACTGGAAGCCCGCCCCGGCGAAGCGCGCGACGGCGGCGCGGTAGTGGGCGGGATCCGGCCAGAAGGGAAGCGTCCCCTCCCCCTCGGAGTCGGGCTCGTAGAGCCAGCCGGTGCCGGCGTCGATCACGCCGTCGATGAAGAACTTCGCCACACCGCCGCGCCACCGCCGGCCGAACGCGTCGCGGTGCGGGATCAGCTCGTCCCACTCCTCCGGCGTCGATTCGGGACGGTTCCAGAAGGGGACGACGAGCCGCGTCACGAGGTCGCCGTTCGCCTCGAGCTCGCGCAGCAGGTCGTGCGTCTTCAGCGTTCCGTCCATCACGTGCGCGCCCGTGATGCCCACGGCGGCGAAGCGGCGCAGCGTCTCGGCGTACATCGCGTAGCGCTGCGCCTGCGTCAGCCGCGGCAGCGCGCGCTCGACCGTCGCCACGGCTGCAGGCTCGCGCAGCTCACCCGTCGGCGCGCCGTCGGCACAGACGATCTCGGCGTTCTCCTCGAACGTGCGCGGCCCCTCGACGCCAGCCGCGACGAGCGCACGCGGTGTCGCGAGCGCGGTGTGGAGGTCCATGAACATGAGCAGCGCCGGCGAGCCCTCGACCGCGTCCTCGACGAGCTCGCCGCGGATGCCGGTGTCGCAGAAGACGTCGTACTCGAGCCCATAGCCGAGCACCCATTCGTCGGGCGCGCAGCGGGCACGCTCCTCGCGCAGCGCTCCGCGCACCTCGTCGATCGTCCAGAGGTTCGTCAGGTCGGCGCCGCGCGCCACGTCGGCGCCGTGGAAGGGATGGATGTGGCTGTCGACGATTCCCGGCGTGACGGCGGCGCCGCGCAGGTCGACGACCTCGCTCGCGGCGCCGGCGAGCTCGCGGATCTCCGCGTCGCCCCCGACCGCGACGATCTCGCCGTCGGCGACGGCGACGGCGGTGGCGTGCGGCCGCTCCGGGTCGAGCGTCCGGATCCGCCCGCCGACGAGCGCGAGGTCGACCGTGCCCACGACGGGATTCTGCCGGTTGCCGGTGCGGCTGTCGCGGCGAACGTCGTGAGGCGCAGGCGACGGACGGCCCGGTCAGACCTGCTCGGCCATGGGGACGGGTGACGGGAGGCCGCGGTCGTCGTCTCGTCGTCGTCGTCAGACGATGACGCGGTAGACCTGGAAGACCTCGGCGTACTCGCGGCTCACGTTGATGCCGTGCATGCGGGCGAGGTTCCGCACGTACTCGGCGTTCGCGTAGCGGCGATGCTGCTGCGAGGCGTAGTGCTCGAGCGCCGCGACCTTCCGCTCGACGTGCGAGCGCTCGAGCGCGGCGTACCACTGGTAGGCGAAGTCGAAGTTGTTCCAGGGGATCTCGTAGCCGAGGATCGTCGTCCGCTTGAAGGCCCGCAGTCCCTCCTCGGCGACCGTCCGGTGGTCCTGGTGGACGTCGTGGAGGCTGGGCTGGAAGACCGCGTCGGGCTGCCACTCCTCCCAGAGCGCGACGAGCAGCTCGAGGATGTCCTGCCGGCGCTCCGGGAACGTCCGCACGTCGTAGTCGTGGACGTCGAGCCGCTCGGGCGGGATGCCGAGCTCGGCCGTCGCCGCCTTCACCTCGCGCGCGAGCGTGTCGGGCGGGAAGCCGGGGGGCAGCGACCGCGTCGCGATCGAGAATGCGACGTAGCGGACCTCGGCGCCCGCGTCGACGAGCCGCGCCATCGTCCCGCCGCAGCCGAACTCGCCGTCGTCGGTGTGCGGAGCCAGCACGAGCACCCGCTTCCAGCTCTCGATCACACGACCACCGGCTCCTTCTTCTCCGCCGCGCTCGGAGCCTCCTGCGCGGGCACCCGCTGCGGCGCCGCGAGCGCGATCAGCCCGAGGAGCCCCCACGTCGTCGGATCCTCGAAGAAGTCGTTGTAGAAGAGCGAGTGGACGAAGATCGCGCCCATCGTCAGCCCCGCGGCGAGGGCGAGGTTGCCGTAGAGGCTCCGGTCGACACGGCGCGCCGCGGCCGCGAAGACGGCGGCCAGGAGCCAGAGGTAGAGGAGCTCGCCGACGGCGCCGTTCTCGGCCGCGACCGTCACGGGCGTGTCGTGGGAGGCGCTCTTCCGCGGCGAGCGGTGCGTCCGCTTCGAGTACGCCTTCGTGAACCCGCCGACGCCGACGCCGACCGCGGGATGCGAGACGGCGATCCGGATCCCGTTCGAGACGAGGCTGTACCGCCCGCTCGACGCGTTGTTGAGGCCGGACCGCGTGTGGTGGAGGATCGCGTGCCGGATCTTCGGCTGGCTGAACGCGATGCCGCCGAGCACGACGACGGCCGCCACGACGGCGAGCACGGCCTTCCAGCGCCAGGCGACCGCCGCGACGCCGATCACGCCGACCAGGAGGGCGGCGAAGCTCGACTGCGAGAAGGAGATCAGCAGGCCCGCCCAGGCGACGGCGGCGAAGGCCGTCGCGGCGACGGCGGCCCGCACCGAGCGGCCGCGCACGATGAGCACGACGGTCGGGATCAGCGCGACGACGAGGAAGCGTCCGTAGATCGAGGGGTCCCAGAAGACCGAGTTGACGCGGAAGAACGTGGCGTACGCGTTGCTCACGTGCAGCTTGTGGTTCTCGAAGATGTTGCGGGTGTCGTACTGGTAGAAGCCGATGCAGGCGAAGAGGAGCGCCATCAGCGCGAGCTCGCCGTAGAGGAGCCGCAGGCGCAGCCCGTTCCACGGCAGGCGGGCGAGCGAGAGCGCGATGATCGTGAGCGGGACGTAGAACGCGAGGAGCTCGATGGCGGCTGCGTGGACGTCGACCGTCCAGCCGGCCGAGAGCCCGATCCACCCGACGAAGAGCGCGAGCGGCCACGTGAAGACGCCGAGCTCCCGCGAGCGGTCGTCGCCCTCCACGAGCTGCCACAGCAGCAGCGCGCCCGCGCCGAGGGCGACGCCGTACAGCGGCACCAGGAGCTCGTGGCCGAGGAAGCCGATCCGCAGCGGCACGAACGCGAGCGTCCCGTACGCGACGAGCCACGGCTCGCGGCGGAACAGCCAGCCGAGCAGCGGCGCGAGCACGAGCGCGCCGACGATCGCGCCGGCGAGCTCCGCGCTCCCGTGTGCGAGCGAGGCGACGAGCAGCGCCGTGCCGACGCCGGCGTAGCCGAGCCCGGCGATCCGGTTCCGCCGTGTCCGCGAGACGAGCAGCACGGCGAGGCCGAGGCAGGCGATCGGCCCCGCGATGCGGACGAGATCGGTCACTTGACCACCACCCGTGCGCTCGCGGAGTGCCCCGACTCCCTGACGACGAGGCGGTAGCGGCCGGGCTTCGCCGGCGCCTGCAGGTGCAGCTCGGCGCGGCTCGACCTGCCGTGCCGGTGTGCGAACGTCCAGGTGTACGGCGCGTCGGCCCGGACGCCGACGGCGAAGTTCGCGCCCGTGTGCACCGTGATCCGGCTGCGGGCGAGCGTGACGTACCGGACGGTCACGATGAGCAGCTTCCGCTGCGCGGGCGGCGTCACGTTCCCCGCGAGGTCGACGGCGCCGACCGAGAGCGTGTACGACCCGGCGTGCAACGCCTTCCCGCCGACCTTGCCGTTCCAAGACGTCTTCGCGTCGGGCCGCGCCGAGCGGGTGCGGAGGATGGGCCGCGAGCCGTACCAGAGGACGAGATGCGCGTGTTCGCTCAGGCGGTAGCGAATCCTGAGATGGTCGCCTCGCTTGTCGCCGTCCGGCGAGAGGACGCGCGGGCTCGCGACGGCGAGGCGGACGAGCGGCGGCTTCGTGTCGAGGACGATCCGGTTCGGAAGGATGATCGTCCGGTGAGGGAGCTCGATCTCGGGCCAGTAGCTCCCGTCGCGCGCGCGGCCCCCGGCGTCGGTCTGTCCGTGCCAGGAGTAGCTGACACGGCCGCGCTGCTCGGGCTGGTTGTCGGCGAGCGTCGCGACCGGGTGGTTCTGCGCGTCGAGGATCCGGAGCGTGACGACGTCGCTGTGGCGCAGCCTCACGCTGACGGTCGCCCTCCGGCTGGCGCAGCCGCAGCCGGGCGAGACGTACTTCGAGACCTTGGTACCGGTGACCGGGCTCTTGACGAGCTTGAGGTGCTCGGTGATCGCGAACGCGGCCGCGGTCGCGAAGAGCAGGCCCATGAGCACGGCCGTCGAGAGAACCCGCTGCAAAGCCCGATGATTCTATGCGCGGCGCGCCCGCGGCCGGTTGCGCAGGCGCTCAGGCGCGCTCGGGGCTCGTGCCGGGCGCCGTCCTGAGCGCGAGCGAGTAGGTGACGACCCCGAGGGCGAGGACGGCGAGCCCGGCGCCGAGGATCCAGTTCGCGTCGGGTACGTCCAGCAGCTTGATCCCGCTGAGGACGAGGATCCCGCCGAGAGCGACGCGCAGGCTCCGGTCGGGGACCCGGAGGGTGAAGCGGCTCGAGACGAGGATCCCCGGCACCGAGCCGGTGAGGAGCCAGGCGGTCGCGTGCAGGTTCACGTCGCCGGCGACGAGGTGCCCCGCGCCCGCCACCCAGAGGAGCGCGGCGGCGTGGAAGATGTCGGTGCCGACGATCTTGGCCATCGTCAGCGGGTAGACGAGCACCATCACGAGCCCGAAGAACGTCCCGCTGCCGACCGAGGTGAGGCCGACGACGAAGCCGAAGACGGCGCCGATCGCAACCGCGACGAGCTTGTCCCGCCGCCCGAGCAGGAACGGGGCGTCGCTCGGTTCGACGCCGCCCTTGACGAACGACTTCACGAGGAAGCCGATCCCGCCGAGCACGAGCGCCGCTCCGACGGCGTAGCTCTCGACGCTCTGCGCGCTGTCGCCGTAGTGGTGGCGGATCAGGTACGCGACGCCGACGCCGGCGAGCGACAACGGGCCGGAGCCGAGGAAGAGCCAGAGCGTGAGGCGGGCGTGGACGGTGCCGAGCGCCCGGTGCCGGATCGCGCCGAAGCTCTTGAAGATCGCGCCGTGGAAGATGTCGGTGCCGACGGCGTAGGTCGGCTGGAAGCCGAAGACGATGACGAGGATCGGCGTCATCAGCGAGCCGCCGCCCATCCCGGTCATGCCGACGACCGCCCCGAGGAGGAGGCCGGTCAGCGTGAACTGCCAGGTCATGCCAGCAGGCCGCGCTCGGAGAGCGCCTCGAGCACCTGCTCGGCGGCTTCCTCGACGGTGAGGGACACCATGTCGAGGTGGAGCTCGGGTTGCTCGGGCGGCTCGTAGGCGGCACCGATCCCGGTCAGGTTCGCAAGCTCGCCGGCCTCCGCCTTCGCGTACAGCCCCGACGTGTCGCGCTCGGCCGCGAGCTCGGCGGGCAGGTCGACGTACACCTCGAGGAAGTCGTCCTCGCCGAGCAGCGCGCGCGTCGTCTCTCGGTCGGCGCGGAACGGGGAGACGAACGCGGCGATCACGATCAGCCCCGCCCCCGTCATCAGCTTCGCGACCTCGGCCGCGCGCCGGTTGTGCTCGGCCCGGTCGGCCGGTGTGAAGCCGAGATCCTTCGAGAGCCCGTGCCGCAGGTTGGCGCCGTCGAGCAGCACCGTGTGCCGCCCGAGCGCGTAGAGGCGCCGCTCGAGGAGGTTCGCGATCGACGACTTCCCGGCGCCCGGAACGCCCGTCAGCCAGACGACGAACGGCCGCTGCGCCTTCAGCGAGGCGCGCGCCTCGCGATCGACCTCGACCGCCTGCCAGGGGACGTTCTCGCCGCGGCGGAGCGCGAAGCGGAGCAGGCCGGCGCCGACCGTGTGGTTGGTGATCCGGTCGATCAGGATGAAGCCGCCGGTGTCGCGGTTCTCGACGTACGGGTCGAACGCGACGGGCTGGCCGAGCTCGAGCTGGACGACGCCGATCTCGTTCAGCGCGAGCTGGTTCGCCGCGATCTGCTCGAGCGTGTCGACGTCGAGCTTGTAGCGGATCGGCGCCACCGTCGCCGGCACCGTCCTCGTGCCGATGCGCATGAGGTAGGTGCGGCCGCGCAGGAGCGGCTCCTCGGCCATCCAGACGACCGTCGCCTCGAACTGCTCGCCCACGTGGGCGGGCTCTTCCGCGCTCGCGATCACGTCGCCGCGGCTGACGTCGATCTCGTCGGCGAGCGTCAGCGTGACGGCCTGGCCGGCGACGCCGGCGTCGAGCTCCTGTTCGAACCCGACGACGCGCGCGACGGCCGTCTCGCGCCCGGCCGGGAGGACGACGACGCGGTCGCCCGGCTCGACGCGGCCGCCGGCGACCGTCCCGGCGAAGCCGCGGAAGTCGGAGCTCGGGCGGTTCACCCACTGCACCGGCAGCCGGAACGGCGCGTCCTGCATCCGCTCCTGGTCCACCTCCACCGTCTCGAGGTACTCCATCAGCGTCGGCCCGTCGTACCAGGGCATCTCGCCGGAGCGCTCGATCACGTTGTCGCCGCGGAGCGCCGAGAGCGGGATCAGCGTGAACTCCTCGAGCCCGAGCTGCTGCGCGAACGCGCTGTACTCCCGCTCGATCTCGGCGAGCCGCTCCTCGGCGTAGCCGACGAGGTCCATCTTGTTCACGGCGATCGCGACGTGGTGGATGCCGAGCAGGTGGACGAGGTAGCTGTGGCGGCGTGTCTGCGTGAGAACGCCCTTGCGCGCATCGAGCAGGATCAAGGCGCAGTCGGCGGTCGAGGCGCCGGTGACCATGTTGCGCGTGTACTGCTCGTGGCCCGGCGTGTCGGCGACGATGTACTTGCGCGTGTCGGTAGAGAAGAAGCGATAGGCGACGTCGATCGTGATTCCCTGCTCGCGCTCGGCGGCGAGGCCGTCGAGGAGGAGCGCGAAGTCGAGCTCCTCGCCCTGCGTCCCGACACGTCGCGAGTCCGCCTCGAGCGCGGCGAGCTGATCCTCGAAGAGCATCTGCGACTCGTAGAGCAGCCGGCCGATCAGGGTCGACTTGCCGTCGTCGACGGAGCCGCACGTGAGGAAGCGCAGGAGGCTCTTGTGCTCGTGCGTGTCGACGTTCAGCTTGTACTTGAGCGGCGCCACCGTCGCGGTCACGGTGCGCGTGCCGACGCGCATCAGGTAGTTGCGGCCGCGGAGCAGCGGCTCGTCCGCCATCCAGACGACGGTGGCCTCGAACTGGTCGCCGACGGGAGCCGGCTCGTCGGCGGCGGCGATCACGTCGCCGCGGCTGACGTCGAGCTCGTCGTCGAGCGTCAGGGTCACCGCCTGGCCGGCGACGCCGGCGTCGAGGTCCCGCTCGTACCCGACGACGCGGGCGACGGTCGTCTCGCGCCCGGCCGGGAGGACG
>DASQQF010000129.1:0-4916 GCA_035643535.1 Gaiellaceae bacterium | reverse complement strand
GACCCGCTGACGAGGTTGTCGACGCAGATCACGCGCTGCCCGCGCTCGAGCAGGTACTCGCAGAGGTGCGAGCCGAGGAAGCCGGCGCCTCCCGTGACGACTGCGGTAGGCATGGGCCGATGCTAGCGGGTGGGGCTCCGGCCGGTCAGCGCAAATCCTTGTTGCTCTCCATGTCGAACCACATCGCGAACAGCGTGAACTGCGAGCCGGAGAGGACGAGCAGCGCGACGAGGACGACCGTCCCGACCGTGATCGAGTAGCCCGCCGCGCGGTAGGCGGCGACGACGAGGCCGAGGATCACGCCGGCGACGAAGCTCACGAAGCCGACGAGGTAGAAGAAGACGAGCGGGTGGAAGTCGCGCTTCACGTACTTCTCCCAGAGCCGCCAGAAGAAGCCGCGCAGCAGCAGCCAGGCGATCCGCGGCACGACATGCCGGTAGCGCATCCCGGACCGCTCGCCGACCCCGTAGACGGGGCGGGAGGGGCAGTCGCGGACGCGCGCGTTCCAGACGTTGAGGTGGACGAGCATGTCGTTCGGGAAGCCGTACCGCGTGTAGACGCGGTCGAGGTCGAGCTCGGCGAGCAGCTCGCGCGAGATCGCGGTGTAGCCCGACTGCGAGTCGGCGACGTGCCAGTAGCCGGACGCGATCTTCGTCAGCATCGAGAGGACCGCGTTCCCGAGGTAGCGGGCGCGCGGGATGAGCTGCCAGGCCTGACCCGTGAAGAGGCGGTTCGCCTTCGCGTAGTCGACCTCGCCGCGTGCGACGGGCCCGACGAGCGCCGGCAGGTCGGCGGGGTCCATCTGGTTGTCGCCGTTCATCACCGCGACGACGTCGAAGCCCTCGGCGAGGGCGCGCCGGTAGCCGGTGACGGTCGCCGCGCCGACACCGCGGTTCGTGTCGTGGGCGAGCACCTCGACGCGCGCGTCGCCGGAGTCGCGCGCGCATTCGGCGGTGCGGTCGGAGGAGCCGTCGTCGACGACGAAGATGCGGTCGACGAGCGGCGGCACGCCGTGGATCGTCGTGGCGATCAGCGCCTCCTCGTCGTGTGCGGGCACGACGACCGCCACGCGCTTGCCCTCGAACACGGGCGGGAGGTTACGCGCTGCGAGCGGTGAGCCGCGGCGCGACGCTGTCCCAGAGGAGCGCGGCGATCGCGCCGAGGACGAGCCCGATCAGCGCGGCGATGAGGACCGTGTTGCGCCGGCTGCGCGCGGTCACCTTCTGCGCGGCGGCGCCGGTGAGCACGCTCGGCGACTCGACCTTCGTCGCCTGCAGGAGGAGCAGGGTCGCCGCGCTCTTGTCCTGCTGGTACGAGCGCAGCTGCGTCTGGAGGATCAGCTTGTCGGTCGACGAGACGCTCGGGCTCGCGATCGCCTGCTGGAGCGAGGCGATGTACTTCGTGTCGGTCGCGATCTCGTCGCGGAAGCTCACGATCTTGCCCCTGGCGAAGCTCGACAGCCGGGTCACCGCCTCGCCGGCGAGACCGTTCGCCGCGCACTGCGCGACCTTCGCGTGCCGCGCCTGGACGCTGACAGTCACGAGCGGGTTCTCTGCGGTCTTCGCCGCCGCGCTGCCGCTGACCGCCGCCGTCGAGATCCCCTTCCGGAACTGCGACGACTTCGCATTGCACTTCCGCGCGACGAAGCTGTCGACCTGCTGCGAGTGGATCACCTGGCTGACCGCAGCCGGGTTCGTGTTCAGCGTGTTGAGCGACGAGTTGCCGCTCGCCGTGAGCGGCTGGCCGAGATAGAGGGTCGCGGTCGCCTTGTAGACCTGCGTGCCGCCGAGCGAGACCGCGTACCCGATCACCGCCCCCACGACGAGGCCGGCGGCGAGCAGCCACCAGCGGAGCGCCAGGAGGCGGACGTACTTCGCGAAGTCGACTTCCTGCTCCGCCTCGGGATCGAAGCCCGTACGGGGCGGCGAGGGCGCAGTCACGAAGCGCGACGATAGCCGACGGACTGGCTGTCGCCGGTTAAGAGCCCTCTCATCTGCGACGCCGCCGCGGCTCGACGGCCCAGATGCGCGAGTAGCCGTGGAAGATCAGGCGCCCCCCGTTCCCGGAGACCGGCACGAACTCGCCGTGCGGGAACGTCATCAGCTGCCGCCCGCTCGCCGCCTCGATCCCGATGATGCGATGCGCGAAGCTGCCGGCGTAGGCGACGCCGTCGACGACGGTGACCGCCCCGGAGATCGGCCCGCCGGCGTACGCGCGCCAGAGCAGCCCGCCGTTCGAGGCCGAGACGCAGTAGAAGTAGCCGTCGTAGGAGCCGAAGAAGACGCGGCCGCCCCAGACGGCGGGAGACGAGTAGACGTAGTAGCCGGCGGTGTAGCTCCAGAGCTGGGAGCCGCTCGTGGAGAAGGCGGTGAGCGAGTCGCCGTCCGAGGAGGGGACGAAGACGCGGCCCCCGGCGACGGCGGGCGTCCCGTAGATCTTCCCGTTCACCTGGCCGACCCAGCGCGTCGCGCCGTCGCCGACCGAGAGCGCCCAGAGCCGGCCGGCGTAGTCGCCGATGTAGAGCGTGCCGCCGCTGGTCGAGGCGCTCGAGGTGATCTTGGCGCCGGTCGCGTGGCTCCAGCGCAGCTTGTGCGTGCGCAGGTCGAGCGCGTAGACCTCGCCGTTCCAGGCGCCGAAGTAGTCGACGCCGTCGCGCACGATCGGCGAGGACTCGATCGGCGAGCCCCCGTCGTCCCAGCTCCAGAGGAGGTGGCCGTTCTCCTTGTCGAGCACGTACACGTGGCCGTCCATCGTGTGGTAGACGACCTCGCCGCCGACGATCTCGGGGGACGAGCCCATGCCGGGGTAGCCGCGGCTGATGTGGCGCCAGACGACCTTGCCGTCGCGCATCGAGATCGCGGTCACGACCGCGTGGAAGTTGCCGATGTACGCGACGCCGTCGACGACCGAGGCCGGGAACTCGACGAGCGACTTCAGGCCACGGCTCCAGACGACGCGGAAGGGCGGGCGCAGCTTGATGTGCGTCTGCGCCTGGGTGCGCGCGTCGTTCGCCCCGTAGAGCGGCCACTGGAGGTCCGGCTGGTAGACGCGGAGGATCGGGTGGCGACGGCGGCGGAAGGCGACGGTCGTGTGCAGTGTCGTGTAGCCGCTCCGCATGACGGTCACCTCGAGCGGACGCCGCACCCGGGCGACGAGCGCGGCGACGCCGTGCCGGTTCGTGCGCTTGCGCTTCCCCGCCACCCGGACGAGGGCGTTCGGGACGCGGTGCAGGAGGTCGCCGTCGAGGACGGTGACCGAGATCGCGCGCGGCGGCCCGTTCGGGCCGGGTCTGGGCGCGGGCTTCGGCGTGGTGGTCGGGGTCGCGGTCGTCGCCGGGTGTCCGGACGCGCCGCAGCCGGCGAGGACGCCTGCGAGGACGACGAAGAGGAGGAGACGGCGCAGCACCCTGAGCGGAGGCCTACGGTACCCGCGTCGGGCGCGGCACATGCTCGCCTACGGCCAGCTCCCGGTAGCCGGTCAGCCAGAGCGGCCGGCCGTCGATGTCGCGGAGGATGACGTTGTCCTCCGGGAAGTGCGGGACGGGGTCGCCGATCTCGTCGAGCCGGCCGAGCGCGGCGAGCACCTGCGCCTCCGACATGTTCGCGCCTCCTGCGGCGAGGGCGGACGTGGCGGCGACGTGGCGCACGTTGATCTCCGTCACCTTGAGCGCGCCGGTGTGGTCCTCGCGGAGGTCGACGGTGAGCAGCCCGTGCGCCCGCTCGCCCGTCGCCTCGGCGACGAGCCGGACGGCCTGTTCCGAGAGCACCCGCGCCCGCTCGTCGTTGACGAGACGGCCGCGGTTGATGTTCCCGGTGACGCCCGAGGGCGCGAGGTGGCCCATGAAGTACTCGAGCCGCTCGTAGCAGCCGGCCTTGCGCAGCTCGCCGTCGACGAAGAGCAGCGTGCACGCGATGTTCCGGCCGGGCAGGTGCTCGGCGACCATGTAGCTCGGGATCTCGGGGTTGAGGTAGGCCCACGCGTACGCCTCCTCCGGCTCGGAGACCTTGATCGAGCCGATCCCGCTCGACGACGCGTCGGAGTAGTCGCGCAGCCAGACGGGCGAGCCGTCGAGGTCGAGCCCGCGGCGCGCGAGCAGCTCGTCGCGGTCGACGATGCGGTAGCGCGGGACGAGGCCGCTCTCGCGCAGCTCGTCGTAGAGCTTGCGCTTGCTGATCGCGACGTCGACGAGGCCGGGCGGCGGCAGGAGGGCCGGGACGGGGAACTCGAGCCGGCTCCAGTAGCGGACCTCGGCTTCGGGGACGACGAGCGCGACGTCGATCTCCTCGTCCCGGCAGATCTGTGCGAGCAGGTCCGTGTAACCGGGGTCGTCGGGCTGGGAGACGCGGTAGACGCGGTCGTAGAGGCCCTCGTAGAAGCCGTACCAGTTACCGCCGCGGTCGGTGCCGATCAGCGTCGCGTCCGCGCAGACCGGGCTCAGCCGCAGCGAGCGGGCGACCGCGCGGGGCGTGACGCCGCACGCGCCGGTGACGAGGATCCTCAGGGCCGCCACGTGAGGCGAGGATAGTCGCCGGGTCTCACGGCGTCGCCTTCCAGCCACCGGTCTCGCCCTTGTAGGTGCCGCGGAAGAGGGCGAGCGGCGTGCGTGCCAGGATCTTCAGGTCGACGAACGGCGAGCGGTGCTCGACGTACCAGACGTCGAGCTCGATCCGGTCGGCCCACGGCAGCGCAGCGCGGCCGTTGACCTGCGCCCAGCCGGTGATTCCCGGCTTCACTTTGTGCCGCAGCATGTAACCGTGAATCTGACCACGATAAATCTCGTTGTGAGCAATGGCGTGCGGCCTGGGCCCCACAATCGACATCCTGCCTTGCAGTACATTGATGAACTGCGGCAGCTCATCCAGTGACGTCTTCCGAAGAAAGGCGCCCACGCGTGTAACACGGGGGTCGTTTCGTTT
>DASQQF010000128.1:0-9012 GCA_035643535.1 Gaiellaceae bacterium | reverse complement strand
GCAACGTCATAGCACTAGTCCGGCTTTGTCGACGATGCAGTCGCGGCGCGGACCCTCCGCGAGGCAGCCGAGCGCTGGCAGGAGAGCCGCGTCGACGTCGCCGAGAACACCCGGCTGCAGCATCGGAGCGCCGTGCGCATGTTCCTGCCGCTGCTCGGAGACCGGCGCGTCGACATGATCACCTCGGCTGACGTCGCCGACGTCGTCGGGCGCCTTACCGCGAAGGGCAAGGCGCGCGAGACCGTCCGGAAGAGCCTGCTCGCGCTGGCGATGATTCTCGACCACGAGGGCGTGGCTCCGAACCCTGCCCGCGACAAGGTCAAGGTACGGCTGCCGAGGCAGGAGCGGCCGGAGATCGTCCCGCCGACTGCGGAGCACGTGCTCGCCGTCCACGCCCTGCTGCCACCTCGCTATCGCCTCCCGCTGCTCGTCCTCGACGCGACCGGAATGCGGCTGGGAGAGCTGGAGCGGCTGACCTGGGGCGATCTCGACGAGCCGAGACAGCGCTGGCGCGTCTCGCGTGCCGTGTCGAAGACGGGCCGCGCGCGGTGGGTCTCGGTCCCGCCCGCCCTCTTCGGGGCGGTGTGCTCGCTCGTCCCGCGTGACGACCGTATTCCAGAGCGGCCGGTCTTCCAAGGGTTCGGCGGCGACCGCTTCCGGACGGCCGTGACGCGTGCTTGCACGGCGGCGGGAATCCCGACCTTCTCGCCACACGACCTGCGTCACCGCAGGATCTCGTTGCTCCACCTTTCCGGCGTCCCCTGGGCGCGGATCGGGGAACACGTCGGCCAGCGCAACCTCGCCGTCACCGCGAACACGTACAGCCACGTGCTCGCAGACGAGGCCGAGCTCGACTACGCGGAACTGCTCGAACGCGCCTGAGGACGCTTGCCAGTCAAAGGCCGAAGACGAGCGCCAGGGCCGTGTCGAGATCCCGCAGCTCGTTTGCACTGAGCCGGCCGACGGACTCACCGAGGCGCTCCGGGCTTACAGCCGTCGTCTGCTCGACCAGCACCCGGGTCGGTGAGCCCTCGAGCTCGATGGTCGGGCGAAATGATCTGGGCGGCGCCGCCGTCGACGTCGGCGAGACGAGCACGGTCGAGAGTGCGAGTAGCTCGTCGGCTTGAACGACGACGGCGTAGCGGGCGCCTCGCTGCTCCGACCCCCGAGTGCTTCGGGGGATACGAAGGCGGAAGACCTCACCGCGGACCACTCGTTACCCGGCGTCGTTCCAGGCGGCCGCGATCGCGTCCATCTCCTCGCGAATACGCCGCGCCTCGGCAAGGTCATCCGGGTCGGCGGCCGCGGCCTGTGCCTCCAGACGGAGAGCGCTCTTCCGTCGCCGCAGCTCCGCCGCTTCGTGGAGCGCCAGCCGGATCGCTTCCGAGTCGCTGTGGCCCTCGTTGCGGAGAACCGCAAGGTCCTGCTCGGAGTGCTCGTCGAGCCGCGCCTGAACCGTCCTAGCCACCCGCGTACCGTACCACAAAACGTATTACAGCGGCGTCGGCCGTGCCGTTTCGCACCGGATCGGCTCAGACCGTGCTGTCCCCCGTGCTGTCCTCGGCTAAGAAAAAGTGTCTATTTGCAGGCAGGTTCGATTCCTGCCGGGTGCATCAAGGCCCGCGTGGTGGAGCGAGTCTGGCTCAACCATGCGGGTCATGCGTGTCGCGTATGTCGCGAAGACACGCTCGGTGCTGTCCTCGATTCCTGCCGGACAAGGCGGGCAGATGGCATCGCCGGATCTCCCTGCTCCACCTCGCCGGCGTCCCGCGGGCACGGATCGGCGCGCACGTCGGCCAGCGCAATCTCGCTGTGACGGCGAACACCTACAGCCACGTGCTCGCGGACGAGGCCGAGCTCGACTACGACGAGCTGCTCGAACGCGCCTGACGACGCTCGCCGCTCAGAGCCCGAGGACGAGCGCTGAGACGGCCGACCGAGTCTCCCAGCCTCTCCGCGGTGACAGCGGTGGTCGGCTCCACGAGCACGTGGGTCGATGAGCCCGCGACCTCGATGGTCGGTCGAAACGACCTCGGCGGCGGCGCCGTCGACCTGCGTCTCCGCAGCTCCGCGGCCTCTGCTCGATGAGCACACGCGCAGCTGAGCCGCTCGAGCTCGACCGTCGAGCGAAACGACCTGGGCGGCTCCCGAACTCAAGCCGAGGGTGTGATCGGCCGATGCGAGGCTCGTGGCGACGAACGCGACGGGCGAGGAGCACGGCCTTGCCCCGGCGCGCGCCCTGGTGACGATCCCCCTGCTGACCCGCTGGAGCGCGACGGCGCTCATCGGGCTTCTGCCGGCCACGCTGCTGCTCGTCCTCGTGCTGGTGGTGGTCTCGGCCGGACGGCACGGCTCCGATTTCGCGACCTTCTGGGGCAGCGGGCGCGCGGTCCTCGCCGGCCGGTCGCCGTACCCACCGCTGAGCTCGCTGCCCCAGCAGGCACATCGCTTGTCGTTCCTGCCGTTCGTCTACCCGCCGGTCGCTGCGTTCTCGATCGTGCCGTTCTCCCTGCTGCCGTTCGCGGCCGCGAACGTCCTGTTCCTGCTCGCCAATCTCGCTTCTGTGGCGCTGGCCCTGCGCTTGCTGAGCGTGGCCGACTGGCGCTGCTACGCCGCGGCGTTTGCCTCGGCGCCGGTCTTCGCGGCCGCCTCGATGGGCACGATCAGCCCGTTGCTGCTGCTCGGGGTCGCCGCCCTGTGGCGTTACCGCAACCGCGCCTCCCGGGCAGGTCTGCTCGTCGCCTACGCCGTGACGGCAAAGCTCTTCCTCTGGCCACTCTGGCTGTGGCTGCTCCGAACGCGCCGCTTTGCCGCGGCCGGGATCGCTGCCGCGACCGCCGTCGCGGCAGTGGCCGGGACATGGGCGGTGATCGGCTTCGCCGGTGCCGGAAGCTACCTCCACCTGCTGGCCCGCCTCACCGGGCTCGTCGGCCCGAACAGCTACTCGCTGTACGCGCTGGAGCGCTCGTTCGGGCTGAGCGGCAGCACGGCGGAGCTGACCCTCTTCGGCGTTGCCGTGGCAGGAGCCGCCGTTGCCTCAGTCACGGTGTCCGGCGAGCGGCAGCTGCTGATCGCCGCGCTCACGATCTCGCTCCTCGCGACTCCGATCCTCTGGCCGCACTACCTCGTTCTGCTGTTCGCGCCGATCGCGCTCGTGCGGCCTCGCCTCTCGCCGCTCTGGATCGCGCCGCTCCTCTGCTGGTTCGACACGGCGGCCTGGAGCGACGGCAACCCGCTGCGCATCGTCCTCCTGCTCGCCCTCTCGCTCGCGGTTCTCGCCGCCACCACGAGGCTCGCTTCTCCGCGGGCGGCTGCCGTCACGCCTCTGCGAGCGGCGTGAGCTCGGCGCCGAGCCCGAGCAGCAGCCCGTCGTCGGCGACGGAGGCGCTCGTGGTCAGGAAGAGGACGACGCCGTCGCGGGGTGCGCGGATCTCCTCGCGCACGTCCCCGTAGAGGTCCTTTACGCGGCCGAGCAGGTCGCCCTCCCCCACCTCGGCGCCGACCGGGACGGCGGCCTCCCACCAGCCGGCGCCGCGGCAGCGGAGCCAGTCGAACGCGCCCACCTCGCGCATGCCCTCGGGCGGCGGGAGCGCCGGGCCCGGCAGCATCTCGAGCGAGCGGAGCGCGTTCCGGACACCCTCGACGAGCGCCTCGACCGCCACCTCCTCGAGCTGGCCGCGGCCGCCGGCCTCCGCGATGACCGCGGGGATTCCGGCACCGGCCGCGGCGCTGCACGTCATCCCGGCGAGCCCGCCCTCCGGCTCCTCGCGCACGACGTACGGCAGCCCGAACGCGATCGCGAGCGCCCGCGCGCGCTCCTCCACGGGCGAGGCGTCGTAGATCGCGAACGGCTCCAGCGCCTCGACGAGGTCGCCGCCGTGCAGGTCGAGGAGGACGTCGGCGGGCGCGATGAGCTCGTCGAAGATCCCGCGGGCGAGCGCGTCTGTGTACGTCCCGTCGTACGTCCCGGGAAAGCAGCGGTTGAGGTTCTTGCCGTCGTCGGGGACGACGAACGGCGACCGCCGCTCGAAGGACCGCATGCTCACCACCGGGACGGCCGTGACCGACCCCGCCAGCTCGACGGTATCGAGCTCGCGCATGAAGCGGACGACGGCGGCGATCGAGGAGTACTCGCAGCCGTGGACGCCGCCGATGAGCGCCACGTGCGGCCCGTCGCGCCTGCCGCGCGCCTCGAAGACCGGGTGCTCGAGCCCGCGGAGCCGCTCGTCGGAGAAGACGATGGTGTGCCGCTCGACCACGGGCGGCATTCTCTCCCACCGCCGCTAGCCTCGCCTGGCGATGCGTCCGCTCTCGGGCTACCTCCGCGGCCTCGCGCCCGGCCTGCCGCGCGACGTCTACGTCCTCGAGGGCGGGGCGCTGCTGAACGCGTTCGGCAACGGCGTCGTGCTGCCGTTCCTCCTCATCTACCTCCACGACGTGCGCGGGATCCCGTTCGGGCTCGCAGGCAGCGCCGCCGCCGTGCAATCGGCGGCGGCCCTCGGCAGCGGCTTCCTCGGCGGGACGCTCTCGGACAGGCTCGGGCCGAAGCGCGTCCTCGTCGCCGCGCTGCTCGTGATGACGGTCGCGTTCGCGCTCATGCCGCTGATCCGCTCGGCGTGGCACGCCTTCGCGATCTACACGCTCTGGGGGCTCGGCAGCGGATCGTTCTGGCCGTCGCAGTCGGCGTTCCTCGCGGGGCTCACCCCGGCCGTGCGGCGGGCGCCCGCGTACGCGCTCCAGCGTCTCGCGATGAACCTCGGCGCCGCGCTCGGCGGCGTCGCGGCAGGGCTGATCGTCTCCGTCCGGCAGCCGCAGACGTTCACGGTGCTCTTCGCGATCGACTGCGCGACGTTCCTCGCCTACGGCGTCGTGCTCGCGCGCGTGCGCGCGCCGAAGCTGCACGAGGAGCACGCAGGCGGCAGCTGGCGCGCCGTCCTCCGTGACCGCACGTTCACGAAGTTCACGCTCCTCAACGCCGCGTACATGACGGGCGCGATCTCGGTCATGGTCGAGCTGCTGCCCGCGTTCGCGAAGAACGTGACCCGGATCGACGAGCGCCAGGTCGGGATCGTGTTCGCGCTCGACGCGATCGGCATCGTCGCGTTCCAGCTCCCCGTCGTGAAGCTCGCGGAGGGCCGTCGGCGGATGCGCGGCTTCGCGCTCATGGGGATGCTCTGGGCGGCGTCGCTCCTCGCCGTCTGGGCGGCCGGGACGTGGACGCGCGCGACGGCGGCCTTCGCCGTGCTCGCCGCCGCGATGCTCGTCTTCGCCGTCGGCGAGTGCCTGCACGGGGCGATCCAGGCGCCGCTCAGCGTCGACCTCGCCCCGCCGCGTCTCGTCGGCCGCTACCTCGCCGCCTCGAGCATCTCCTGGCAGATCGGCTGGATCGTGGGCCCCGCCGGCGGCGGCTTCCTCCTCCAGCACCGGCCGCTGCTGCTCTGGCCGCTCGCAGCCGGCCTCAACGTCGTCTGCGCGGCCGCTGCGCTCGCCCTCGAGCGGCGGCTCCCGAGGGCGGTACGGCGCACGCCGCTCGGGGAGACCGGCGCGACGATGCTCCCGGCAGGCGGCTCCGGCTAGACTTCGCGGGTCATGCTCGCGACCGTCGACCCCCTCAGTACCGATGCCCAACCTGCCGCGCATCCGTCCGCGCCGGGGGGCGCCGGGGGTCCCGGCCGTGGAGACGCGGCCCGGTCCGGCTGAGCTCGAGGCCGCAGGCGTCACCTGGATCCACCTCCTCGCGCCGACGACGGAGGAGGCCCAGCAGCTCTCGAGCCGCTTCGGCTGGCATCCCCTCGACGTCGAGGACGTCCTCTCACGGCGCCAGCGGCCGAAGATCGACGACTACTCAGACGACCAGGACGGCGGCGGCTACCTCTTCGCCGTGCTCCACTTCCCCGTCTACGACAAGGCTTCAGGCCGGCTCAACGCCGGCGAGCTCGACGTCTTCCTCGGCCCCGACTACCTCGTCACCCTGCCGAGCGTCGAGCTGCGGCCCGTCAGCCTGCTCTTCCGCCGCTGCGCCGAGAACCCCGATTTCCGCGAGCAGCTCCTCGCCCACGGGTCGGGCCGCCTGCTCTACGAGGTGCTCGACGACCTCTACGACTACTGCTTCCCGATCCTCGACAAGATCGGCTTCAAGCTCGAGGACATCGACGAGGGTATCGGCGAGGGCGAGGGGGCGCGCGAGCTCGTCCGCGAGATCCACGGCGTGAAGCAGGAGATCATCTCCTACCGCAAGATCATCAAGCCGCAGCGGCCGACGCTGCGCCAGCTCGAGCGCCAGGTCGAGCGGTTCCTGCCCGAGCAGCTCGACGTCTACTTCGACGACATCGTCGACGCGAGCGAGCGGATCTGGGACCTGCTCGACAACTACAAGGAGGTCGTCGAGGCGCTCGAGGACACGAACGAGTCGCTCATCTCGCACCAGCAGAACGACATCCTGTACGTCCTCACGATCTTCAGCGTCGTGATGCTGCCGCTGACGTTCCTGACCGGCTTCTTCGGGATGAACGTCCACTTCCCGGGCATCAACACGTGGGACGCCTTCTTCGGGAGCATCGGGCTGATGGCGCTCGCCATCGTCGCGATGCTCGCGTTCTTCCGCTGGAAGCGCTGGCTATGAGAGCGGAGGCCGTCCGATGGCGGCCGCGACACAGCCGCTCGTCCTCCACCTCTCGCTCGTCGTCGGCGGCGAGCTCCGCGACGCCTCCGAAGAGCGCCTCGGGCGCGTAGACGACCTGATCGTCCGGCTCGGCGACGACGACTACCCGCCGGTCACGGGCATCGTCGCCTCGGTCGCGGGCAGGCAGGTCTTCGTTCCTGCCGAGCAGGTGGTGGAGATCGCGCCCGGACGCGTCACGCTCGCCGGCGACCGGCTCGACCTCCAGCACTTCCGCCGGCGCCCGCAGGAGGTGCTGCTGCGGAAGGACGTCCTCGACCGGCAGCTGATCAACGTCGACGGCGCGCGGCTCGTGCGCGCGAACGAGATCGAGCTCACCCGGTTGGAGGGCTGGTACAGGGTCGTCGGTGTCGACATCGGGCTGCGGGGGCTGTTCCGACGGCTCGTGCCGCGCCCGTTCGCGGGCCGCGTCGACGCCGGCGGCTTCCTCGACTGGGCCTCGGTCGAGCCGTTCACCGGTCACGTCCCCACGGTGCGCCTCCGGGTCCCACACCCGAAGCTCGCGCGGCTCCACCCCGCGCAGCTCGCCGACCTCGTCGAGGCCGCCTCGCACCACGAGGGCGAGGAGATCATGGCCGCCGTCGCCGCCGACCCCGAGCGCGAGGCCGACGTCATCGAGGAGCTCGAGGACAGCCACCAGCTCGAGTTCGTCGAGGACCGCAGCGACGAGGAGATCGCAGGGCTGCTCGCGCGGATGGAGACCGACGACGCGGTCGACCTCGTGCTGCGGCTGCCGGAGCAGCGGCGCGAGGAGGTGATCGCACTCCTCTCCCCCGTCCAGGCGCGGCGCCTGCGCACCCTGCTCGGGTACGACCCGGCCACGGCCGGTGGGCTGATGAGCCCCGAGTTCGTCTGCGTCTACGCCGACGCGACCCGCGAGGAGGCGCTCGAGCGCGTGCAGCGCTCGTCGCTGCCGCCCGAGTCGCTCTCCTGGGTCTACGGCATGAACACGCACCGCAGGCTGCGCGGCGGCATCCCGCTCGCCGACCTCGTCCGCACCGAGGAGGGAGAGCGGCTCTGGAACGTCCTCGAGCCCGCGCAGACGGTGCGTCCTGCCGCCGACCTCGAGGAGGTGGCGCGGCTGATGACCGACTTCGACCTCACCGTCGTGCCGGTGGTCGACGAAGAGGAGCGGCTGCTCGGGATCGTCACGGTCGACGACGTGCTCGAGCTCGTCCTCCCAGAGGGCTGGCGACGCCGCTTCGGCGTCCTCGGGGGAGACTGACCGTGGAGCTCCGGCTGCGGCTTCCGCGGGCGCGCCCGCGGCTGAGACCGCGGAACCGTCTCACCGTGCGGCTGCTCGCGCTGCTCGCCTTCCTCGGCCCCGGAATCGTGGCCGCGAACGCCGGCAACGACGCCGGTGGGATCGCGACCTACGCGTCGATCGGCGCGCGCTACGGCTACGACCTCCTCTGGATGATGGTGCTCCTCACCGTCAGCCTGATCGTCGTCCAGGAGATGGCGGCGCGGATGGGGGCGGTGACGGGGAAGGGGCTGGCGGAGCTGATCCGCGAGCAGTACGGGCCGCGCTGGTCGATGCTCTCGACAGGGTCGGTGTTGTTCGCGAACCTCGGCATCTGCATCTCGGAGTTCGTCGGGATCGGAGCCGCGCTCGGGCTCGCGCACGTGCCGCCGCAGGCCTCGGTGCCGCTCGCGGCGGCGATCGTCTGGCTGCTCGTCGTGCGCGGCTCGTACAAGCTCGCCGAGCGGGTCTTCGTCGCGATGACGATCCCGTTCTTCGCCTATCCGATCGCGGCGATCCTCGCGCGGCCCCACTGGGGCGACGTCGGCCGGGCGATCGTCGAGCCGCGGATCCACCTGACCGGACCGTACGTCGTGCTCTTCATCGCGACCGTCGGGACGACGATCACGCCGTTCATGCAGCTCTACCTCCAGTCGGCGGTCGTCGAGCGCGGCCTCACCGCGGAGGACGTCCCGCACGAGCGCGCCGAGGTGGCCGCCTCCTCCCTCTTCGCGAACCTCGTCGCCGGCTTCATCATCATCGCGACCGGCGCGACGCTCTTCGTCCACGGCGATCACAGGGTCGACGACGCCGCCGACGCGGCACGGGCGCTCGCCCCGTTCGCGGGCCGCTTCGCCGAGGCCCTCTTCGCGATCGGCCTCCTCGGCGCCAGCCTGCTCGCGGCCGCGATCCTCCCGGTCACGGCGGCCTACGTGATCTCCGAGACGTTCGGCGTCGAGAAGGGGATCGTGCGGCGGCCGCGGGAGGCGCCCGTCTTCGTCGGCGTGATCACCGTCCTGATCGCGGTCGGGACGTTGGTCGCGATCGTTCCCGGCCTGCCGGCGATCAGGCTGCTCGTGCTCGTGCAGGT
>DASQQF010000127.1:0-10575 GCA_035643535.1 Gaiellaceae bacterium | reverse complement strand
CTGCGCAGCCGCGGCAACACGATCGAGGCGGGCACGTCGGAGGTCTTGCGGAACATCGTCGCCGAGCGGGTTCTGGGACTACCGAGGAGTCGCTGATGGATTTCACGCTGACGCCGGAGCAGGAGGAGCTGAAGACGGAGGCGCGCCGCTGGCTCAGCGACCGCTTCCCGCTCGACCGCGACCTCGAGAACGAGGACGATCGCTGGGACGAGCTCGCCGAGCTCGGCTGGCTCGACGTCGCCGAGGCCGGGCTCGGGTTCGTCGAGGAGGCGCTCCTGCTCGAGGAGATGGGCTATGCGCTCTATCCCGGCCCCTACCTCGCGCATGTCGCCGCCGGCGCGAGCGGCCCGGCGAGGTCGTCGATCGAGGTGAACGGCCTCGCCTTCGGCGGCGCCGACGGCGAGAGCGTCGAGTCGATCGACCCGACGAGACCCCTCCGCCGCGTCGAGAGTGGGAACGGCTCGGGCGAGACCGTCCGCTTCCGCGCCGCGTGCGCGGCGGAGGCCCTCGGCGTCGCCCAGCGCGCGCTCGACCTGGGTGTCGAGCACGCGAAGACGCGCGTCCAGTTCGGCAAGCCCGTCGGCGCCTACCAGGCCGTCGCCCACCCGCTCTCCCAGACGTACACGGACGTCGAGCTGGCGCGCTCCCTTGCCTACTGGGCCGCGTGGTGCGTGGCGGAGGACGACGAGCGGGCGCCGGTCGCAGCAGCGGCCGCGAAGGCGGTTGCCACGGAGGTGGCGGTCGCCGCGTGCGAGCGCTCGATCCAGGTGCACGGCGGCATCGGCTTCACGTGGGAGCACCCGCTGCACCGCTTCTACAAGCGCGCGCTCTGGCTCGAGGGCTTCGGCGCCCGCCCCTCCGCGCTCAGGCTCGAGGTCGCCGACGCGCTGCTCGCGGGCGCCGCGCAGGTGTCGTAGAGGCTTCCCGTGCCCGATCTCTCCGGCAAGGTCGCGATCGTCACCGGCTCCGGCCGCGGCATCGGCCGCGCGCACGCGCTCGCGCTCGCCGCAGCGGGCGCGAAGGTCGTCGTGAACGACCTCGGCGCGGGACTCGCCGGCCAGGGCTCCGACGCGACGCCCGCCGAGCAGGTCGTCGAGGAGATCCGCGCGGCCGGCGGCGAGGCCGTCGCGAACGGCGAGAACGTCGCCGACTTCGCCGGTGCCGAGCGCCTCGTCCGTCAGGCGCTCGACGAGTTCGGTCGCCTCGACATCCTGATCAACAACGCGGGGATCCTCCGCGACCGGATGCTCGTGAACATGACGGAGGACGAGTGGGACAGCGTCATCGCCGTCCACCTCAAGGGACACTTCGCGCCGACGCGGCATGCGGCCGCGTACTGGCGCGAGCGCGCGAAGGCCGGCGAGGAGGTGCGGGCGCGCGTCGTCAACACGTCGAGCCCCTCGGGCGTCTTCGGGAACGTCGGCCAGGCGAACTACGGCGCCGCGAAGGCCGGCATCGCCGCGTTCACGCTGATCGTCGCGCAGGAGCTGCAGCGCTACGGCGTCACGGTCAACTGTCTCGCGCCGAACGCGCGCACGCGGATGACGGAGGAGACCTTCCAGATGGGACCTGCGGGCGAGGGCTTCGACCCGCTCGACCCGGCCAACGTCGCGGCGGTCGCGGTCGCGCTCTGTGCGGACGAGGCGCAGGCGATCACCGGGCAGGTGCTCCACATCTGGGGCGGTGCCGTCAACGCCCTCCGCGGCTGGAGCGCGGACGAGCTGTTCGACTCGGCCGCGGGCTGGGATTCCGACGCTCTCCTCGGCGAGCTCCTCGCCCGCTTCCCCGACGGCGTCTCGCCGCCCGGGATGATCGCCGGCATGCAGTCGGCCGGCGGCCAGTCGCTCCAGGCGTAGCAGCGCTCACCTTGTAACAGTCTGTTACTCAGTCGAAGGCGGTCGGTTCGGTCACCGGCGCCCGGCAGGCGAAGCGCTCGCACACGTAGACCGCCGGCCGGCCCTCGACGAGAGCCTTCCCCTCGAGCAGCGGCACGTCGTCCGCGGGCCCGAAGGCGACCACGGCGTTGGGGTCGAAGCCGCGCAGCGCCGCACGGGCGACCGCCGAGTCGGCGCCGCCGAGGATGGCGAGCTCGCGCGGCGGCGAGAGGTGGAGGTCGAGCGCGCAGAGCGCCCAGCCGAACGCCTGCGGCGCCCGCGGCAGCACGTCCCGCACCAGCCGCAGCGCATCGACCGCCCGCCGCTCGAGCTCCTCGTCGCCCCAGAGCCGCGCCAGGCGCAGCAGGACGAACGCGAGCATCGAGTTCCCCGACGGCGTCGGGTTGTCGTCGAGCGACTTCTGGCGGGTGACGAGCTCCTCGCCGTCGGCCGGCGCGAGGAAGAAGCCGCCGCGCTCCTCGTCGCCGAACAGCTCGGCCGCGCGCAGGGCGAGCCGGCGCGACTCGCCGAGCCAGCGCAGGTCTCCGGTGGCGACGTGGAGCTCGTACAGCCCGTGCGCGACGTTCGCGTGGTCCTCGAGGAAGGCGGGCAACTTCGTGCGCCCGTCGCGCATCGTCCGCCAGAGCGGGTCCGCGCACAAGAGCTCCCCGAGCTCGAGAGCCGCTTGTAACAGACTGTCACTTGCCAGCCGGCGACCGCCCTCGGCGAGCGCGGCGAGCGCGAGCCCGTTCCAGGACGCGATCACCTTGTCGTCGAGGGCCGGCTGCGGCCGGCCCGCCCGGATCGCGAGCAACCGCGCGCGCGTCTCCTCGTCGAGCTCGCCGCGCACGATCGAGCGTCCGTGCTCGAACGGCTGCAGCAGCTCCGTCGGCGCCCCCTCCTCCGCTGTCCACGTATAGGTCAGCCCCTCGACGCCGTCCGTGTCGGCGTCCTGCGACGAGGCGAATCCCCCACTCGGCAGCCGCAGCTCCCGCACCATGTACTCGAGCGTCCGCCGGGCGACCTCGCGGTACCGCTCCTCGCCGGTGACGAGCCAGCCGTGGAGGTAGGCGGGGACGAGGAGCGCGTTGTCGTAGAGCATCTTCTCGAAGTGCGGCACGAGCCAGCGCTCGTCGACGGAGTAGCGGTGGAAGCCGCCGCCGACGAGGTCGTACATCCCGCCCGCCGCCATCCCGTCGAGCGTCGCCCGCACCGGCTCGACCGCCCCACGCCGGAGCAGGAACTCGAGGACGGAGGCAGGCGGGAACTTCGGCGCGTGCCCGAAGCCGCCCCAGTGCGGGTCGAGCTGCCGTCCCAGCACCGCCTCGGCCTCGGCGAGGAGCTCCTCCGACAGCGGCTCCTGCGACGGCTCCCGCGCCGCCGCCTGCCGCAGCGCGTCGGTGAGCGCCTCGGCCTGCGCCGCCACGTCCTCCCGCCGCTCGCGGTAGGCGCCGGCGACGGCGGCGAGCACCTGCCGGAACGCGGGCAGCCCGTGCCGCGGCTCGGGCGGGAAGTACGTGCCGCCGAAGAACGGCCTGCCGGCCGGCGTGAGGAACACCGTCATCGGCCAGCCGCCCTGTCCCGTGAGCGCGACGACCGCGTCCATGTAGACCGCGTCGACGTCGGGCCGCTCCTCGCGATCGACCTTGACGTTGACGAACAGCTCGTTCATCGCCTGCGCAGTCGCGTCGTCCTCGAACGACTCGCGCTCCATCACGTGGCACCAGTGGCAGGACGAGTAGCCGATCGAGACGAGCAGCGGCCGGTCGTCGGCACGGGCGCGCGCGAACGCCTCCTCGCCCCACGGGTACCAGTCGACGGGGTTCCCCGCGTGCTGGAGCAGGTAGGGGCTCGTCTCCTGCGCGAGCCGGTTCATCGGGGTAGCGTAGGCGCGATGGCGCAGCTCCCCGCCGGCACGGTGACGTTCGTGTTCACCGACATCGAGAGCTCGACCCGGCTCCTGCAGGAGCTCGGCGACGAGCGATACGGGGTCGTCTCGGGTGACCATCGGCGCCTCGTGCGCGAGACCTTCGGCGCGCACGGTGGGACGGAGATCGACACGCAGGGCGACGCGTTCTTCTTCTCTTTTCCGCGTGCGCGCGACGCCGTCGCGGCGGCGGTCGACGCGCAGCGCGCCCTCCGCGACCACGAGTGGCCGGAGGGGAGGGAGCTCCGCGTGCGCATGGGGCTGCACACCGGCGAGCCGCACGTGGGCGAGGAGGGATACCTCGGGCTCGACGTCGTCCGTGCGGCGCGCATCTCGGCCGCCGGGCACGGCGGGCAGATCCTCATCTCGGAGACGACGCGTGCGCTACTCGGCAACCAGCTCCCGGAGGGGGTCGCGGTGCACGACCTCGGCGAGCAGCACCTGAAGGACGTGCAGCACGAGCACATCTACGAGCTGACGATCGACGGGGGCGCCGTCTCGCCGCGCCCGCTGAAGACGGAGCAGCCGGCGTCGCGCCAGGAGGACATGGCCTCGCGCTTCGAGCAGCGGATCAACGCCTACGTCGAGCAGCAGCTCGAGGCGTCGCTCGCGGGCGAAGGCGCGCCGAAGGTGCCGGCGAAGCTCGCTTTCGGCGGCGCCGCGATCGGCCTCGGCATCCTCTTCATGCTCGCCGTGCTGCTCGTCGCGATCGTCCTGCTCGTCAAGACCGTCTTCTTCTGATGCGCCCCTACCGGGAGCTCGAGATCGGCGCGGTCTACCGGAGTCGCCACGGCCGCACCGTGCTCGAGGCCGACAACGTCTGGTTCACGCTCCTGACGATGAACACCAATCCGATCCACTTCGACGCCGAGTACGCGGCGGAGACGGAGTGGCAGCGCCCGCTCGTCGACTCGACCTTCACGCTCGCGCTCGTCACGGGCCTGTCGGTCGAGGACGTCTCGGAACGCGGCGTCAATCTCGGCTGGCGGGAGGTGCGGCTGCCCTCGCCGGTCTTCGCCGGCGACACGATCCGCGCCGAGACCGAGGTGCTCGGCAAGCGCGAGTCGCACTCGCGGCCGGGATTCGGGATCGTGACGGTGCGAACGCGCGGGCTCAACCAGCGCGACGAGGTCGTGATCGAGTTCGAGCGCGCGATCATGCTGCCCCTGTGACTGCGATCGAGACCGAGCGCCTGCTGCTGCGGCTGCCGCAGCTCGCGGACGCCGCGGCGCTTCCCGGCCTCCACTGCGACCCGGTGGCGATGGAGTTCATCGGCGGCGTCCACCCCGACTGCGGCGAGGGCGAGTGGCCGGTGCGGCTGTGGCTCGACGTCGATCGTCTCGTCTCCGTGATCGCGCCGGCGAACGTCGGCTCGCAGCGGCTCGCGGAGCGGCTCGGCTGCACGCGCGGCGAGACGGTGGAGCTCGCGGACACCGGCCCGGCCGTGGTGTGGGAGCATCCGCGATGACGGAGCTGCGGCCGCTGGAGGGAATCCGCGTCGTCGACCTCACCTCGTCGCTCGCCGGGCCGACCTCGACCCAGTTGCTCGCCGCCCTCGGCGCGGAGGTGGTGAAGGTCGAGTCGCTCGCGGGCGACCACGCACGCGCTTGGGGGCCGCCCTTCTGGAGCGGCGAGGGCGCGATGTTCCTCGCCTCGAACGCCGGCAAGCGCTCGCTCGCGGTGGAGCTCTCGGACGACCGCGGCCGGGAGGTCGTGCTCCGCCTGGCCGACCGCGCGGACGTCTTCGTGCAGAGCCTGCGCCCCGGCGCCGCCGAGCGGCACGGGCTCGGCGCGAACGTCCTCCGGGAGCGCAACCCGCGTCTCGTCTACTGCACGATCGGCGCGTTCGGCGCACGCGGCCCGCTCAGCTCTCAGCCGGGCTACGACCCGCTGCTGCAGGCCGCGTCGGGGATCATGAGCGTCACCGGCGAGGACGGGCGGCCGCCGGTGCGCGTCGGCGTCTCCCTCATCGACCTCGGCACCGGCGTCTGGGCAGCGCTCGGGGTGGTCGCGGCGCTGTACGAGCGAGAGCGCACCGGCGTCGGGCGGACGCTCGAGCTCTCGCTCTACGAGACCGCGCTCTCCCTCCTCTCGTACCAGCTCGTCGGCTATCTCGGCACGGAGGTCGTGCCCGGGCGCGAGGGGAGCGCGTTCGCCCAGATCGCGCCGTACCAGGTGTTCCCGACACGGGACGGCGAGCTGATGATCGTGGCCGGCAACGACAAGCTGTTCGCGGCCCTGTGTCGCGAGCTCGGCGTGCCCGAGCTCTGCGACGACCCGCGCTTCCGCACGAATCCCGACCGCGTCGCGAACCGGCCCGCGCTGCTCGCGCTGCTCGAGGAGCGGACGCGCGAGCGCGGCACGGACGAGCTGCTCGAGGCGCTCGTGGCCGCCGGCGTGCCGGCCTCGCCCGTGCACGACGTGGGCGAGGCGGCGCGGCATCCGCAGACCGAGGCGCTCGGGATGCTGCAGTCGCTGCCGGGCGGGGCGGTCGAGGCGCTCGTCACGGTCGCGGCGCCGCTCTCGGCCGACGGCGAGCGCGTGCGGCACCACCTGCCGCCGCCGGCGCTCGGCCAGCACAGCAGCGAGATCCTCCGCGAGCTCGGCTACTCCGCAGACGAGATCGAGGCCCTCGCGGCCGCCGCCGTCGTCGGCCTCGGCCGAGCCTGACATCGGGGTCGGACCCCGGGCCGATGGCCGTCAGGGCCAGGGGCCCGCGCGGTAGACCTGCCCCTCGAGCGGACGGCCGAGGACGCCCTCGAGCCACTCCGACACCTCGACGAGCGCGCGGAGGTCGACCCCCGTCGCGACGCTCTCGCCGTCGAGCAGGTAGACGAGATCCTCCGTCGCCACGTTGCCGGTCGCCCGCGGCGCGTACGGGCAGCCGCCGAGACCGCCGATCGAGGCGTCGAGCAGCCGGGCCCCCGCCTCGAGCGCGGCGAGGCAGTTCGCGTAGCCGGTGTTCCGGGTGTTGTGCCCGTGGAAGCCGTCCGCGCCCGTTCGCTCGACGAGCGACCGCACCGCCGACGGCGTCGCAACCCCGATCGTGTCGGCGAGGACGACCTCCGCACGGCCGGCGAAGCGCCCCGCGAGCTCGGTCACCACGGCCGGGTCGACGCGACCCTCGAAGGGACAGCCGAAGCTGCACGAGATCGTCACCGTCGCCGGCGTGCCTGCCGCCACCGCGAGTGCGACGATCTCCTCGACCCGTCCCACCGCCTCGGCAAGCGTCGCATTGCCGTTCTCGCGGTTGAAGGCCTCGGTCGCGGCAAACGTCACGTTGACCCGGTCGAGTGCCGTCGCGGCAAAGCGCTCCCAGCCGCGCCCGTTGAGGACGAGCCCCGAGAGCGCGACATGCGGCGATCGCTCGACGCGCTCGACGACCTCCTCCGCCCCCGCCATCTGCGGCACGCGGTCGGGGCGGACGAAGCTCACCGCCTCGATCCGGCGCAGCCCGGTCGCGGCGAGCCGCTCGACCAGCTCCGCCCGCGTCTCGGGCGGCAGCTCGTCGGACTCGTTCTGCAGGCCGTCGCGCGGCCCGACCTCGCATACCGTGACTTCCACGGCCACGAGCGTAATAGCTGCGGATGCGCAGGCGACCCGCGGCCGCGTAGCCTGCCGATGTGCATCCGTCCGCCTCGTTCAGCGCCGCCATCCGCGTGCGGATCGAAAACCGGCCCGGCGCCTTCGCGCGCGTCGCGGCCGCGGTCGGCGAAGCCGGCGGGCTGCTCGGTGCGATCGACCTCGTCCGGGTCGAAGGCTCGACGAAGATCCGCGACGTCAACGTCCTCGCCGACGACGAGCACCACCTCGACGCGATCGTCGAGGCCGTGCGGTCGGTCGACGGCGTCGAGGTCGTCAACGTCTCCGACCGCGTCTTCCTCGCGCATCTCGGCGGCAAGCTCGAGGTGCGGCCGCGCGCTCCGCTGAAGACGCGCGACGACCTCTCGATGGTCTACACGCCGGGCGTCGCCCGCGTCTCCCGCGCGATCGCCGAGGATCCCGACAAGGTCTGGAACCTCACGGTCAAGCGCAACACCGTGGCGGTGGTCAGCGACGGCACCGCGGTGCTCGGTCTCGGCGACATCGGCCCGGAAGGGGCGCTGCCGGTGATGGAGGGGAAGGCCGTGCTCTTCAAGGAGTTCGCCGGCATCGACGCGTTCCCGATCTGCCTCGCGACGAAGGACGAGGACGAGATCGTGCAGACGGTCGAGGCGATCGCGCCGGTCTTCGGCGGGATCAACCTCGAGGACATCGCCGCGCCGCGATGCTTCTCGATCGAGCGGCGGCTGCGCGAGAGCCTCGACATCCCGGTCTTCCACGACGACCAGCACGGCACCGCGATCGTCGTGCTCGCGGCGCTCCTGAACGCGCTCCGCGTCGTCGGCAAGCGGATCGAGGACGTCCGCATCGTCACCACCGGCTGCGGCGCGGCCGGCATGGCGGTGACGCGCACGCTGCAGCACGCGGGTGTGCGCTGGATCGTCGGCTGCGACGAGGGTGGCGCGCTCTACAGGGGCCGCGACGGCCTCAACCACGCGAAGCAGGAGTACGCGGAGACGACGAACCCCGACAACGTGCAGGGCACCGCCGACGAGCTCCTCGAAGGCGCCGACGTCTTCATCGGCGTGTCCGTCCCGGGCGCGATCAGCGTCGAGGGCGTGAAGCGGATGGCCCCGCAGGCGATCGTCTTCGCGATGGCGAACCCGAATCCCGAGGTCGACCCCGAGGCGATCGAGGGCCTCGCCGAGGTGATCGCGACGGGCCGCAGCGACTACCCGAACCAGATCAACAACGTGCTCGCGTTCCCCGGCGTCTTCCGCGGCGCGCTCGACGTGCGGGCGACGGAGATCAACGCGGAGATGGAGGTCGCGGCGGCACGGGCGATCTCGGCGGCGATTCCCGACGACGAGCTCTCCGCCGACTACATCATCCCGAGCGTCTTCAACCGCGCCGTGGCTCCGGCCGTCGCGAGTGCGGTCGCCGAGGCCGCCGACCGCACGGGTGTCGCACGCCGCACGGCGTCGCAGCCTCCGGTCGTACCGCTCCATCCGTAGTAAGGGCTGATGACGGCTCTCCCCTCCGAGGCGACCATGGCGGCATGGTCAACGTGACGCACGGTCAGACCGACCTCCCGGTTCCCTTCGGAGAAGCGACGGTCGGCGACGCGATGAGCCCGGGCGTGATCAGCTGCCCGCCGGAGACGCCGCTGCGGGTGGTCGCGCGGATGATGTCCACCTTCACCGTGCACGCCGTCTTCGTCTTCGAGCACCAGGACGAGGACGACGAGGCGACGCGGCTGTGGGGCGTCGTCTCGGACCTCGACCTCGTCGCCGCCTCCCGGCTCGACCTCGACTCGCTCACCGCGGGCGTGACCGCCGTGACCCCCCTCGTCACCGTGACGGTCGACCGGCCGCTCGGCGAGGCCGCGTCGCTGATGGCGCAGCACGGTGTCGCGCACCTCGCGGTGACCGATCCGGCTACGAGGCGGCCCATCGGCGTGATCTCGACGCTCGACGTCGCTCGCGCGATCGCCGCCGACCAGGGCGCTCGCGAGACGTATCCGAGCGCGTAGTGAACCTGCCGGAAGAACCACCCAAGCGGTGATGGATGAAGCGGCGGCGCTTCGGCGATGCTTGACCCCGTGACCCATCTGCTGAACCTCCTCGCGCTCACCCTCGTCTTCTACGCGAGCGTCACCCGCGGCGGTCTCGCCGTCGCCCGCGTGCTCGAGCGGATCGTCCGCAGGCCGCGTTAGCGCGTTCCGAGCTCCATGCCGAGCAGCCGCGGCAGCGCGGCGACGGCACGTGCGGCGAGCGGCGGCTGCTGCTCCCGCTCCTCCGCCTCCTCGCAGGTCATGATGGCCCGGCGCACGAGCCCGCCGCCGATCCGCCGGAAGGGTTCCCGCGGCAGCCGCGGCACGTGCCTCGCCGCGAGCGGCAGACGCGTCCACTCGTCGTCGGCGCCGAGCGCGAGCGAGGCGAGGATGCGGCCGCCGAGCCAGCTCGGGCCGACCCCGTGCCCGGAGTAGCCGGCGCCGTAGTGGATGCGGGTGCCGGCCTTCGTCGAGAAGAACGGGAGGTGGTCGGCGGAGACGTCGATCGGACCGCCCCACGCCCGCTCGACGCGCGCGCCGGCCAGCCCCGGGAGCAGCCGTCGCAATGCCGACTCGGCGCGCGCCGCCGTCGGCCGGTCGCGCGAGAAGCGTGCATCGACCCGGCCGGCGAACCCGATCGGGCCGCTGCCGCTGCCCATCAGCACGCGGCCGTCCTCCGTCGTGCGGAAGTAGTGGACGAACATCCGGCCGTCGACGATCGCCTCGCCGCCCGTCCAGCGGATCCCGTCGAGCAGCTCGGGCGCCGGCTCGGTGAGGACGACGTACGAGCCGAAGTTCGTGAGGTTCCGCGACGCCGGCGACCAGCCGGTGAGGTGCGCGTTCATCGCGAGCACGACCTCCGGAGCCCGCAGAGTCCCACTCGGTGTCACGAGCTCGTTCGGATCCCCGGGGCGCACACGCGTGACCGGCGTCCGCTCGTGGAGCGTCACGCCGGCGTCGAGCGCGGCGCGGCGGAGTGCGCGGACGAGCAGGCCCGGCTGGACCGTCGAGCCGTCGGGGTGGTAGACGCCGCGGCGGAAGACGGGCGAGGAGACCCGCTCGGCGAGCTCCTCCCGTGAGAGCGGCACCGCCTGCTCCGGATGCCCGACGGCCGCGGCCGTCTCGGCCGAGTGCTCGACCACGGCGTCCTGCGCCGGCGCGGCGGAGACGAGCAGCAT
>DASQQF010000126.1:0-10963 GCA_035643535.1 Gaiellaceae bacterium | reverse complement strand
CGGCGCGCGACCGTGGTCCGGCGCAGGCGGAAGGTGCGGGGCCGGTAACCTCCGCAGACCGGGGTGCCGCGCAGGGGCGCGGCTGAGAGCACACCCGTCGAACCTGATCCGGGTCATGCCGGCGAAGGGAGGAAGGCACGGACGAGCGGACGCCGAGTTGGGGGATCACTCCGGTTCCGGAACGCCTTCAGCTCCTGAGCGCGCTCGACTCGACGCTGCTCTGGGGGAACCTCTCGGTCTCGCTGCTCGTGATCGTGATCGGCGCGCTGCTCGTGCCGGCGCTCTCGCTGCGCGACGCGCTGCTGGCGATCGTCGTCGGCGCGGTGGCCGGCAACGTCCTGCTCGGTGTCGCGGCCGCGATTGGCGCCGACGCGCGTGTGCCGGGAATGGTGCTGCTCCGGGCGCCGCTCGGGCGGCGCGGCTCCTGGCTGCCGACCGCGCTCAACATCGCGCAGAACGTCGGCTGGTCCACCTTCGAGCTGATCATCATCGCGACTGCCGCGGCGGCGGCCTCGGACCGGCTCTTCGGTTGGCAGGGGAGGTGGTTCTGGACGATCGTCTTCGGCGTCCTGAGCTGGGGCCTCGGGATGCTCGGGCCGATCGGCTTCGTGCGCCGCTACCTGCGGAAGGTCGCGTCGTGGGCGCTGCTCTTCGCCATGGCGTACCTGACGTACTGGGCGATCTCGCGCTCGCACCTGCACGCGTTCTGGTCGGCACCCGGCAAGGGGGGGTTCCCGAGCTTCGGCCAGGCGGTCGATCTCGTGATCGGCAGCGTCGTCTCGTGGACGCCGCTCGCCGCCGACTACACGCGGTTCGCGAAGGATCGTCGCAGCGCCGGGATCGGGGCCGGTCTCGGCTACTTCGTTCCGACCGTCTGGTGCATCGGGCTCGGCATCCTGATCGTGCTCGCACGCGGCGTCTCGGACGCGCAGGCGCTGCCGGCCGCCGTCGCCGCAGCCGGCGGCGTCGCCTTCGCGGCGCTCGTCGCGATCACGATCGACGAGAGCGAGAAGGCGTTCGCCGACATCTACTCGACGGCCGTCTCGCTCCAGAACCTCCTGCCGCGGGTGCCTCAGCGGCTCCTGATCACCATCGTCTCCACCCTCGCGACCGGGCTGGCGATCGCGCTGAACCTCGGCAACTACCAGAACTTCCTCTACCTGCTCGGCTCGTTCTTCGTGCCGCTGCTCGGCGTGCTCGTCGCCGACTGGCTCCTCTCGGGTGGGCGCTACACGCGGCAGCACGTGTTCGAGGGGCCGGGCTGGCGTCCGGGAGGACTCGTCGCCTGGTTCGCCGGCTTCGCCCTCTACCAGTGGCTCTCGCCCGTCGGTCCCGCCTGGTGGACGGACATCGTCGCGCGCACGCATCCGGGGAACGTCACCTTCACCGCGTCGCTGCCGAGCTTCGGAGTCGCCTTCCTGCTCACCGCGGCGCTTACGCTTGCGAGTCGTGCGACCGCTCGCCGTTATCGGCCCACTCGCGCGTGACGTCGTCGACGGCGGCCCGCCCCGCATCGGCGGCGGCCCCTGGCACGCGGGCCGCGCGTTGCACGCGCTCCGCGACGAGGCGCTCGTCGTGGCGAAATGCGGTGAGGCGGACCGTCGCCCCTACCTGCGCCGCCTCGCCGCGCTCGGCCTGCCCGTGTCGGTCGCAGCCGGCGGCGAGACGACCTCCTTCTCGATCCGCTACGGCGACGACGGTCGGCGCGAGCTGCACGTCGACGCGATCGGCGAGCCCTGGCGCGAGGAAGACGCGCCGGTGCGCCCGCTCGAGCGCGTCGAGTGGCTGCACGTCGCCCCGCTCCTGCGCGACGACTTTCCGCCCGCGACGCTCGAGCGGCTCGCGCACGGCCGCCGCCTCCTGCTCGACGCCCAGGGGCTCGTGCGGCGACGGCAGCCGGGGCCGGTCGCGCTCGACGGCGGCTTCGACCGCACGCTGCTGCGCCACGTCTCGATGCTCAAGCTCGCCGAGGAGGAGGCGCGCGCGATCGTAGGCGACGGCGCGCTCGCCGACCTCCGCGAGCTGGGCGTGCCCGAGGTCGTCGTGACCTTCGGCGCGGAGGGATCGCTCGTCCTCGCGCGCGGCACGTGCGAGCGGATCCGCACGCGTCCGGTGGCGGCCGACCCGACAGGAGCCGGCGACGCGTTCGCCGTCGCGTATCTCGCGGGGCGGGCCGCCGGCCATGCTCCGGCCTCGGCCGCGCACCGCGCGACCGCGCTCGTCTCGTCCCTGCTCACGGCGGTGGTTCGGTGATCGCTGCGGTCGGCACGATCGCCGGCGTCTTCCTCGTCGACGTCGAGACGGAGGAGCTCGCCGGCGAGGGCCGCGAGGTGCCGGCGGCCGAGCGGCCGCAGGTGGGTCTGCCGCGGGTCGTCGCCGCCGCACGCGCAGGGTCGACGGTCGTGGCGGTCGTCGAACGGCGCCCGCCGCTCATGCTCTCGCACGACGGCGGCGCGACGTGGCGCGAGGCGGGAGGCGGGCTTCCCCCCGGGTTCGCGGTCGCGATCGCCGAGGACGACCCCGACCGGATCCTCTTCGCGGCGCGGAACCGCCTCTACGTGTCGTCGAACGGCGGCGTCTTCTGGCACTCGCTGCCGTTCGAGCTGCCCGACATCGCATCCGTCGGCTGGATCGACTGAAGCCATCCGACTCGCGTGACGGCGCGCTCCGGAACGACCCGCCGCATCAGAGCCTGAACTCGCCCCGCGCGACGACGACGGCCGAGCCGCCGACCTCGATCCGCTCCGGCGAGTGCGCGACGGCGTACAGCGTGGACGGGCGCCCGACCGCGGCCCCCTGCTCGATCTCGATCTCGTCACCGAAGCCGATCCGGCCGTGGCGCGCGAGGTGGAGCGCGAAGGGGCCGGCGGCGGAACCCGTGGCCGGATCCTCCGGCACGGCGAACGCGGGGACGAAGCAGCGCGTCGTCCACCGCCGCCCCGAGCCGGCGAAGCAGTTCACGCCGACGTCGCCCACCGCCGCGAGCCGCGAGAAGTCGGGGCGCAGCGACGCGACCTCGTCGGCCGACCCGAGCGCGAGGTAGACATGCGGCACGCCGTTGTCGTAGAGCTCCACCGGCAGCTCCGACTCGACACCGAGCAGTGCGAGCAGCTCCTCCGCCCGCTCGAACGGCGCGACGCTCGGCACCGGCTGCTCCATCCGCCCGAAGACGATCCGCGCCCCCTCGCGCTCGACCCGCACCGGCACGACCCCGCGAACCGTCTCGAGGCGGATCTCGCCGAGCTGGAGCGGCGCCGCGAGCACGAAGGCCGCACCGAGCACGGGATGCCCGGCGAACGGCAGCTCGCGGCCGGGCGTGAAGATCCGCAGCCGCACGTGACCCTCGCCGCCGGCCGGATACACGAAGACGGTCTCGGAGAAGTTCACCTCTCGCGCGAGCGGCTGCAACAGCTCCTCGGGGATCTGCGTCGCGTCGGTGAAGACGGCGACCTGGTTGCCGGCGAGCGGGACGTCGGTGAAGACGTCCGCGATCACGTAGCGGAAGGAGCGGGGCACGCGGCGACTCTAGCGACCCCCATCCGGGGACGACGCGAGGCGACCGGCCGCGGCCTTGACTCCGCCCCTCGCGGGCGGCGAGAGTCGTCCGACAACATCGTCGACCCCTGGGGAGGGGCCATGCAGAAGCGTCGCTTGAGGGCGCGAGTCCGGCGTTGGTGGTGTCGCTGATCGCGTTGTTCGTCGCGCTCGGCGGGACGACATACGCCGCGACGAGCCTGCCGAAGAACAGCGTCGGCACGAAGCAGCTGAAGAAGAACGCCGTCACCGCGCCCAAGATCAAGAAGAACGCCGTCACGTCGCCGAAGATCAAGAACGGCGCCGTCACGGCCGCCAAGATCAACACGAAGGGGCTCACCGTGCCCGCCGCGGTCCACGCCACGACCGCCGACTCGGCGACGACCGCGACCTCGGCGACCAGCGCGACGAACGCCGGGAACGCGAACACGCTGGGCGGGCTCGCCTCGAGCGCCTTCCTCCGCTCGAACGCCACGGCGGGCGGCGACCTCACCGGCACGTATCCGAACCCGACGGTCGCAGCCGGGGCGATCACGGCCTCGAAGCTCGCGACGATCACCACCGTCACGAACAGCGTCACGGTCGCCAACAACGGGGACGGGAGCGTCACGGCCACCTGCCCGACGGGGAGCATTCTGATCGGCGGCGGGGCCCAGCCGGCCCACTACGGAACCGAGATGACCTCGAGCCGGCCGAGCGGAAACGGCTGGCTCTACCAGGGGATCAACCGGACGGGCGGAGACGACACGCTGACTGTCTTCGCTCTCTGCCTCTCCGGCTAGCACACCCACCAAGGCCGCGGCAGGGTGCGGCACGCACTCGCGCCCTACCGCGGCCGACCCCGTCTATCCTGGCCTCCGGATGCGTGCGATCGAGGTCAGCGGCCTTCGGAAGGCGTACGGCAACCTCGAGGCGGTGCGCGGGGTCGACTTCGCCATCGACGAAGGCGAGGTCTTCGGCCTGCTCGGCCCGAACGGCGCCGGCAAGACGACGACCGTCGAGATCCTCGAGGGCTACCGCCCGCGCGACGCGGGCGAGGTGCGCGTGCTCGGCAGCGATCCAGAGCACCCGGGCCCCGACTTCCGCGAGCGCATCGGCGTCGTCCTCCAGCAGTCGCAGCTCTGGCCCAGGCTGACGGTGCGCGAGACGCACGCGATGTTCGCCGGCTACTACCGGGAGCCGCGCGACGTCGACGAGGTGATCGCGCTCGTCGGCCTCGAGGAGAAGGCGGACGCACGGGTCAAGTCGCTCTCGGGCGGCCAGAAGCGGCGGCTCGACCTCGGGGTGGCGCTCGTCGGCGATCCGGACCTCGTCTTCCTCGACGAGCCGACGACCGGCTTCGACCCGCAGGCGCGGCGGGCCGCGTGGGAGATGATCCGCTCGCTCCGCTCGCTCGGGAAGACCGTGCTGCTGACGACGCACTACCTCGACGAGGCCGAGCAGCTCGCGGACCGCGTCGCCGTGCTGCGCAAGGGCCGGATCGTCCGCGTGGGCACGCCCGCCGACCTGACGACGACCGAGCTGCAGACGGAGATCAGCTACCGGCGCGACGGCGAGGACGTGCTCGTCCAGACGGACGAGCCGACACGGGTGCTCGCCGAGCTGACCGCCGACGCGGTCGCGCGCGGCGAAGAGCTCGAGGCCCTGCAGGTGCGGCGCCCGTCCCTCGAGGACGTCTACCTCGCGCTGACCGCGGGGGACGAGGAGTGATGGCAGAGGTGGCCGAAGCCGCCCGCGTCGCCGCGGCCCGTCCGCGGCGCCTCTTCGTCCACCAGCTCCGGGCCGAGCAGAAGCTCTACTGGCGCTCGCGCGAGTCGGCGGTGTTCACGTTCATCTTCCCGCTGCTCCTGTTCGTCCTCCTCGGCTCCGTCTACTCCGGGCGCTACTACGGCAAGCCTGCCTCGCAGGTGCTGCTGGCGGCGCTGCTCGCGTACGGCTGCGCGATGGTCGCGTTCGCCGGGCTGGCGATCATCCTCGTGATCCGGCGCGAGGACGGGATCCTCAAGCGGCTCCGCTCGACGCCGCTGCCGCCGGGCACCTACATCGCAGCGCTGCTCATGTCGACGCTGATCGTGTTCGCGCTCGAGACGTTCGCCCTCTTCGTGCTCGGCCGCGTCGTCTTCGGGACGCCGTTCCCGAGCCGGGTCGGCTCGATCGTGCTCCTGATCGCGATCGGGAGCGTCTGCTTCGCGGCGCTCGGGGTCGGGCTCTCGGGCCTGATCCGCTCGGCGGAAGGCTCGTCTGCCGTCGTGAACCTGATCGTGCTGCCGATGGCCTTCCTCAGCGGTGCCTTCGGACCGACGGAGCACTACCCGGCCGTCCTGCGCGACATCGGCGACGTGCTGCCGCTCACGTACATGGTCCACCTCGCCAACGGGGTCTACCTCCACGGCGACGCGGTGTGGTCGGACCCGGGCGCGATCGGCGCGCTCGCGGCGTGGGGCGCGGTCGGCCTCGTCGCCGCGATCTTCCGCTTCCGCTGGGAACCTCGCGAGCGCTGACAGAGAGCATGCTCGGAGAGCCGGCCATCGCGCTGCGCGTGCGCGAGCACGACGACCCAGCGCTCGAGGTGCGCGTCAACTTCGGCGTCTTCGCCGGCCGCGACGTGACGCCGGCGGAGATCGACGCGCTCGCAGACCGGTTGCGCGCGCTGCTGCCGGCGTTCACCGTCGTCTCGGAGGAGCGGCACGACTTCGGCGGCGCGACGTCGACGTCGCTCCACCAGGTGGTGATCGAGGTGCCCCGCGAGCACGCGACGGACGCGACGGACGTGCTCGCGGAGCGGATCGTCCTCGTCGCCAACGGCTGGGCACTCGAGTGCATCGAGGCCCGCCGCGGCGCCGGCGATCTCTAGCCCGCGGCGTAGGTCACCGTCACCGAGGCCTGCGTCTGCTGTGTCCCCGGCTCGATCGGCGGCGCCGCCGCCGTCGGGGCGTTCGCGTCCTTCGCGTAGGGAATCGGCGACGCCTGTCCGCCTCCCTCGGCGACGCTCTGCACCGCTCCCAGCGTCAGGCCCGACGAGGCGGCGATCGCCTGCGCCTTCTGCTTCGCGTCCGCGAGCGCCTGTTTCAGTGCGTCGGCGTAGGTCGCGCTCTGGTCGCTCACCGAGAGGTTCGGCCCGTCGACGTTGTTCGCGCCGGCGGCGACCGCGGCGTCCACGACGTCGCCCGCCCTCCCGATCGGCGCGGTTGCGTTCACCGAGTTCGACGCGGTGTAGCCGACGATCTGCGTGCCGTCGCTGGAGGTCTGCGGCCAGAGCGAGACGTCGGTCGTCTGGATCTGCGACGCGTCGACGCCCGCCTTCTCGAGCGCCGCGACGATCGCCCGCGCCTGGCCGGCGTTCCGGCCGAGCGCCTCGGCCGCCGTCGTCGCCTGCGTCGAGACGCCGAAGTCGAACGACGCCCGGTCGGGCGTCGCCTTCGCCGTGCCGTTCCCGGTCACGGTGATCGTCGGGCCGGTCGTGGTGGACGGCTCCGGTGTCGCGGGGCGCGCGAGCTGCGGCTCGACGACGGCGGCGACGGCCGCGGCGGCGACGAGGACGCCGAGCGCGAGGAGGGTCTTGCGGAGTCTGTTCATGCCGGAGATACGGCGCCGGCGAGCAGAACGTCACAAGGCGGTCGTCTCGCGCGGCGAGACGTACGGCTACGAGATCCTGTCGACGCTCGAGCGTGCGGGCTTCGACGGTGTGGGCGACGCATCGGTCTACGGGACGCTGCGCCGCCTGGAGCACGAGGGTCATCTCACCTCCCGGCTCGCGGCCTCCGACAGCGGGCCTGCGCGGAAGTACTACGTCGTGACCCCCAGCGGGACCGGACAGCTGCGGGAGGGCACGGAGAAGTGGGCGCGCATCAGCGCCGCGTTCCAGGGGCTGGTCGAGTCATGACCGCGGGCGACTACCTCCGCCGCGTCGGATTCGAGCTCTGCGACCTGCCCTGGGGCATGCGGCGCAAGCTCGTCTCCGAGCTGCGAGACCACCTGGCCGAGCTGCCAGAGGGCACCGAGCTCGGCGAGCGGCTGGGGCCGCCGGAGCTCTACGCTGCCGACCTGCGCACGGCGGCGGGCCTCGAGCGCCGCCGCGGGCCGATCGACTTCCTGCGGGCGCGCCGCCCACGCAACGTCGTGCTCACCGCACTCGTGCTCACGCTCGTCGGCCTCGCGATCGGCGGGGTCGCGTGGGTCGAGCGCTACCAGCCGCTCCACGCCACCGGGGGCTACGTCGAGCCCGAAGGCGGTGGTCATACCCGAGGACGGCTGCTGAAGGCCCGCGCGCTACGCCGTAGCGGGCAGGTACTGCGTCCAGCCGGACGGGATCCGCGGCGCCGAAAGCCTGATGAAGAGCACGGGAGCCGGCGGGCGCGGCTTCGTCCGCAGCTGCATCCCCGCCTGCTCGAGCGTGCGGTCTCCCTTGCGCAGGTTGCACGGCGCGCAGGCGGTGACGACGTTCTCCCAGATCGACTCGCCGCCCTTCGACCGCGGCACGACGTGGTCGAGCGTGAGCCGGCCGTTCGAGGTTCCGCAGTAGACGCAGCGCCAGCCGTCGCGGGCGAAGAGCGCGCGGCGCGAGATCTTCCGCTGGATCGCCCGCGGCACGCGCACGTAGTTGAGGAGCCGGATCACGTGCGGCCAGATGAAGCTGCCGCTCGCCGAGCGCAGCGGCTGGTCGAGCCGCTCGACGACCTCGGCCTTGCCCTTGTACACGAGCACGTGGGCGCGCCGCACCGTGCAAACGTTGAGCGGCTCGTAACTCGCGTTCAGGACGAGAACGTGCTGCAACCCGGGCGAACGGTACCAGCGGAGGCCGGTTGCGGAGTCACGGCGAGGGGGATGCCATGGCCCGGTCGACGGCCTCCTGCTCCTCGGGCGAGAGGGACACCGCCGTCCGGCCGCGGTCGAGCTCCTTCACGTAGATGCGCGCGTAGTCGCGGCCCTGGATCGCGCTCAGGACGAAACCGGTCCGCGAGGCGTCGAGCAGCGCGAGGGACGCCGACTGGTGGCCGCCGGTGTTCTCGTACGCGTCGTAGCGGACGACCGCCGTGCGCGAGACGGTCCCGTCGACGCGACGCTGCACGTGCGACAGCCCCGAGCTCACCTCGTCGACGGCGCGGTGCAGTCCGTCGATGCGCCCCTGCAGCGAGACGGCGAAGTCGACGAGGTCGCTCGTCCCGCCGCCGAGCACCGTGCGCTGCCCGGCCCGGAAGCGCCGCAGCTGCGCGTAGAACGAGGCCGCGAGCACGAGGCCGAGCACCGCGACGGCGGCTGCGCCGATCGCGATCCAGGCGGCGACGGAAGCGCTCACGTGCATGGAGCTAGCCCTGGGCCAGGCTGAAGAAGACGGGGTACTTCGCGCTGTTGTTGTCGAGCTTCACCTCGCCCGGCACCTTGCCGACGGCGACGGTGATGAACGCGCTGTGCCCGAACGCGCTGTTCGACACCTGCAGGTTCCGGAAGGTCACCGTCGCCTGCTGCTTCGGCGAGATCGAGGTGACGATCTGCTTCTGCGAGTAGACGGTGCTGCCGCCGACCGTCACCTTCAGCGTGACCGGGATGTTCCCCTCCGGGAAGTTGCCGGAGTCCTCGAAGGTCACGCGCAGGGCGAGATCCTGGGACATCACGATTGTCGTCGGCGTGGTCGTCGAGAGCGTCGTCGTCTTGCCCCCGGCGGCTGCGACCGCGCCGATGAGCGCGCTCCCGTGCACCCCGCTCGTCTTCGCGCCGGTCGACCCGGAGGCGGTCACGATCCGCTGCAGGACGATCGCGAACGAGCCCGAGCTGATCACTTCCGGATTCGAGACGAACTGCGAGGTGGGGACGATGACGCCGGTGACGCCTGCGTTCTTCAGCGTCTCGGTGGCCGGCTGCCGGTAGAGCTCGCTCCAGACGATGTCGCTCGAGCTGAAGAGCTGGGCCTGGGTGGCGAGCTGCGTCGCCGCCGCCGCCGTGTCGCCCGGCTTCGCCTGCGCGAGGACGTTCGCGAGCCCGGCGAACCCGAGCGCGCGCAGCTGGAAGGTGGCGAGCAGCTGCTGGTGCGCCGACTGGAGCGGCCCCGGCGGCCTGAGCTGCTCCGCGCGCGCGTAGTCCTGCTGCTCCTGCTGCGACCACGCGCGGAGCTTCGCCTCGAGGCCGGCGAGCTTCAGGTTCGGCGCGCCGAGGGCGCTCGCGAACACCGTCCCGGCGTGCGCCGAGTCCTGCGCGAGCGGGCGGACGGCGTCCATGTAGGAGGCGTACTCGTCGTGCGTGCTCCTGCCCCCGCCGATCCAGACGGCGAGGCCGACGACGACCGCGATCGCGAGCAGGACGAAGCCGGCTAGGCGTGCCACTGCGACCGTCCCAGGCGGCGGCCCGCCGCCCGGGCGCCGCGGGCCGCCTCCACGCCGGCGCGGCCGGCTCTGCGACTCGGCGGTCTCCGTCTCCTCGAAGAAGTCGAGCTCGATGTCCTGGTCGTCGAAGGTGGTCATGGCCTGCTTCGCGGCCATCACCTTACTGCGGAAAAGTCACGACCGACGACGTGAGCGCAGGAAAGTCCGATGCGGTCGCCAAATTCCGGTCGGATGGGAGAAGCTGTGCCGGCACTCGCGACGATCGGGCTCGTCCTCGACCGCTACCGGCCGCTCCGCCCGCTCGGGAGCGGCGGCTCGGGCTCGGTCTGGCTCGCCCGTGACGAGCGCACGGGTCTCGACGTCGCCCTCAAGATCATCGCCCGCGAGGGCAAGGCGGCGGCGCGCGCCGAGCGGGAGGCGGCGGCCGCGTCGCAGCTCCGTCACCCGGCCTGTCTGCGGGCCTACGGCTTCGCCCGCGACGAGCGGCACGTCTACATCGCGTACGAGTTCGTCCCCGGACGCACCTTCCGCGAGGCGATCCGCGCGGGGGAGCTGCCCGACCGCGCGGCGATCGAGGCGTGCGCCCAGGTCTGCGAGGGGCTGGCGCACGCGCACGCCGCCGGCATCCTCCACCGCGACGTCAAGCCGTCGAACGTCCTTCTCGACGACTCGACGCGTATTCGCGCCCGGCTGCTCGACTTCGGCCTCGCGCGGATGGCGGAGTCGGAGACCCTGACCGAGCAGGGCGACGTGCCCGGAACGCTCGCGTACATCGCCCCGGAGCGGCTCGCAGGAGACGAGACGACCGCCGCGGCCGACGTCTGGGCGGTCGGGGTGATGCTCTGGGAGGCGCTCGCCGGACGACATCCCTTCTGGCAGGGCTCGATGCTCGACACGGCGCGGGCGATCGAGACGGGCGCCCCGCCGCTCGCCGACCTGCGACCGGACCTGCCGAAGACGCTGCTCCGGCTCGTCGACCGGTCGCTCTCGCTCGAACCCGAACGGCGGCCGAGCGCGCGCGAGCTCGCGGATGCGCTCCGCGGCGCGGCGACCGCGGGCGCGCGACCGCAACGGCGTCCGGGCCGGCTGCCCGTGCGACTCGAGCCGCAGCG
>DASQQF010000125.1:0-8294 GCA_035643535.1 Gaiellaceae bacterium | reverse complement strand
GACGCCGAGTACGTCGCCTTCCTCAAGCTCGTCGCGCGGCAGATCGCAGGTGCGGTCGTCGATGCGAGGGCGTACGAGGAGGAGCGCCGCCGGGCAGACGCCCTCGCCGAGCTCGACCGCGCGAAGACGCTCTTCTTCACGAACGTGAGCCACGAGCTGCGGACCCCGCTGACCCTGATCCTCTCGCCCCTCGAGGAGCTGCTCGCGCAGCCCGACGCCGCCGACCCCGAGGAGCGGCGGAGCCGTCTCGAGCTGATCCGGCGCAACGCGCTGCGGCTGTTACGGCTCGTCAACGCGCTCCTCGACTTCTCCCGGGCCGAGGCCGGGCGGATCGAGGCGCTGTTCGAGCCGACCGACCTCGCCGCCGTCACCCACGACCTCGCCGCCGCGTTCCGCTCCGCGGTCGACGCCGCCGGCCTGCGCCTCGTCGTCGACTGCGCGCCGCTGCCGGAGCCGGTCTACGTCGACCGCGACGCGTGGGAGAAGATCGTCCTCAACCTCCTCTCGAACGCGCTCAAGTTCACGTTCGAGGGCGAGATCGCGCTCTCGCTCGCGGCGGCGGAGGGCTCGGTCGAACTGCAGGTGCGCGACACCGGCGTCGGCATCCCGCCCGGCGAGCTGCCGCACCTCTTCGAGCGCTTCCACCGCGTCCGCGGCGTCCGCTCCCGCAGCCACGAGGGCAGCGGCATCGGCCTCGCGCTCGTGCGGGAGCTCGTCGAGCTGCACGGCGGCACCGTCGCCGTCGAGAGCGCGCTCGGCGCAGGCACGGCCTTCCGCGTGCGGGTCCCGCTCGGCAGCCGGCATCTGCCGTCCGACCGCATCGGCGCGGGCGACGTCGGGGCTCCCCGCGGCCTGGGAGCCGCACCGTACGTCGAGGAGGCGCTGCGCTGGCTGCCCGACGCGACGCCGGTCGAGCCGCAGGAGGAGCTCCCTCTCCGCGACGACGTCGTGCGCGAGGCGGGCGCACCGCTCCGTGCCGAGGCACGAATCCTCGTCGCCGACGACAACGCCGACATGCGCGACTATCTCGCGCGCCTGCTGCGCCGCCACTGGACGGTCGACACCGCCGCCGACGGCGAGGAGGCGCTCGCGGCGGCCCGGTGCGCACCGCCCGACCTCGTGCTCAGCGACGTGATGATGCCGGGGCTCGACGGCTTCGAGCTGCTCCGGGCGCTGCGCTCCGATCCGACGACGCGGTCGGTCCCCGTCGTGCTGGTGTCGGCCCGGGCGGGCGCGGAGAGCGCCGTCGAGGGGCTCGAGGCCGGAGCGGACGACTACCTCGTGAAGCCGTTCTCGGCACGGGAGCTGATCGCCCGTGTCCGCACGAATCTCGAGCTCTCGGCCCTGCGGGTCGAGCTCGCCACGCTGGGGGCGGTCACCGAGGAGCGGGCGCGCGCCGAGCGCGTGCTCGCGTCGCTCCCCGAGGCGATCGCAGCCGTCGGCGGCGGAGTGGTCGAGCTGTGGAACCCGGCGGCGGAGCAGGTGACCGGCCTTCCCGCGGCGTACGCCGTCGGCCGCCCGATCGAAGACGTCCTTCCCGGGTGGCACGAGCTCGCGGAGCGGCTCGCCGAGCGCCCCGGCCAGGCGACGGCGCATCCGCTGGAGCTCGCCGGCCGCGAGCGCTGGCTGTCGTTCGTGTCGAGCCCGCACGGGGAGTGGACGGTGCTCGCCTTCCGCGACGTCACCGGGGCACGCGCGCTCGAGCAGGCGCGGAACGACCTCGTCACGACGATCTCACACGAGCTGCGCACGCCCGTCTCGTCGATCTACGGGGCTGCGACCACGCTCGCCCGGACCGACCTGACGCTCGACGAGGAGCTCCGCAGGCGGCTGACGACGACGCTCCACGCGGAGACTGAACGGCTCGCCCGGGTGGTGGAGAGCTTCGCGACCGTCTCGGCGCTCGACGCGGACGAGGACCGCCGGCGCCGGCACTGCGACGTGGCGCCGCTCGTCGAGCGCGTCCTCGCCCGGGGCCGAGAACGCTGCCCGGCGGCGCGGCTGGCCGCCCGCATCCCCGACGGGTGCCCGCCGCTGCCCGCCGACCCGGAGAAGCTCGAGCAGGTCCTCGACGTGCTCGTCGACAACGGTGTCCGCTACAGCGGGCCGGTGGCCGAGGTCGACCTCGCCTACGAGCCCGGCGAGGTGCGCGGCCGGTTCAGCGTCCGCGACAACGGCATCGGGATCCCGCCGGAGCACCACGCACGGATCGGCGAGAAGTTCTTCCGCGTCGACCCGGAGCTTCGCGGCGGCGTCTCCGGGCTCGGGCTCGGCCTCTACGTCGCCACCCGTCTCGTCGAGCTGATGGACGGGAAGCTGTGGTTCGAGTCGGCTCCCGGCAACGGCTCGACGTTCTACGTCGAGCTCCCGGCCCGCTAGGCTCGGCGACGGACACACGAGGAGGCTTTCGAGATGACAGAGCTCACAACGCAGCCCGCCGCCGAGGGGGCGGAGGTCAGGCGCATCGGCCACTGGATCGACGGGCGAGGCGTCGACGGCTCCTCCGGCCGCAGCGGGCCCGTCTTCAACCCGGCCACCGGCCGCCAGACGGGCGCAGTCGACTTCGCCACCGGCGAGGAGGTCGACGCCGCCGTCCGCGCCGCGAGGGACGCGTTCCCTGGCTGGCGCGGGACATCGCTCGCGAAGCGCGCAGAGCTCTTCTTCCGCATCCGCGAGCTCGTGCACGAGCGGCGCGAGGAGGTGGCGGAGATCCTCGTCCGCGAGCACGGCAAGGTCTTCTCCGACGCGCTTGGCGAGGTGACCCGCGGTCTCGAGGTGATCGAGTACTGCTGCGGCATCCCGACCCTGCTCAAGAGCGAGTACTCCGAGCAGGCGTCCACCGGGATCGACGTCTACTCGATCCGGCAGCCGCTCGGTGTCGTCGCCGGGATCACGCCGTTCAACTTCCCCGCGATGGTGCCCATGTGGATGTGGGCGCCGGCGATCGCGTGCGGCAACACGTTCGTGCTCAAGCCCTCGGAGAAGGATCCGTCGGCGTCGCTCTGGACGGCGGAGCTGCTCAAGGAGGCGGGGCTGCCGGACGGCGTGTTCAACGTCGTGATGGGCGACAAGGTCGCGGTCGACGCGGTGCTCGAGCATCCCGGCGTCGCGGCGGTGTCGTTCGTCGGCTCGACGCCGATCGCCCGCTCCGTCTACGAGAAGGCGACGGCGCACGGGAAACGCTGCCAGGCGCTCGGCGGGGCGAAGAACCACATGATCGTCCTGCCCGACGCCGACGTCGAGATGGCCGCCGACGCCGCCGTCTCCGCCGGCTACGGCTCGGCCGGCGAGCGCTGCATGGCGGTCTCGATGATCGTCGCGGTCGGGGACGTCGCCGACGAGCTGCGCGCCGCGATCGAGGAGCGAATCCCGAAGGTGAAGGTCGGAGACGGGATGGACCCGTCGTCGGAGATGGGGCCGCTCGTCACGAAGGAGCACCGCGACAGGGTCGCGTCCTACGTCGAGAACGCGCCCGCCGAGGGCGCGACGGTGGTCGTCGACGGCCGCGAGGGGGTGCCGGAGGAGGGCTTCTTCCTCAACCCGACCCTGCTCGACGACGTGAGGCCGGAGATGAAGGCGTATGCCGACGAGATCTTCGGGCCCGTGCTGGGCATCACCCGCGTCGAGACCTACGAGGAGGCCGTGCGTCTCGTCAACGAGAGCCCGTACGGGAACGGGACGGCGATCTTCACGCGCGACGGCGGGGCGGCCCGCCGGTTCCAGTTCGACGTGCAGGCCGGGATGGTCGGGATCAACGTCCCGATCCCGGTGCCCGTCGCGTACTACTCCTTCGGCGGCTGGAAGGCCTCGCTCTTCGGCGACCGGCACGTCTACGGGCCGGAGGGGATCGAGTTCTACACGCGCGGCAAGGTCGTCACCTCCCGCTGGCCCGACCCGGCCACGTCGAAGGTCGACCTCGGCTTCCCGCAGACTCGCTAGCCGTCCGATGGGCTTCGTCGAGATGCCGGAATCCGGTGCGCCGAACTTCGAGCGCGGCTTCGGGCTGCGACCCGACGTCTACCGGGCGTGGCAGGGTCTCAACGAGACGATCAAGGCGCACGCCGACCTGCGGCGGCACGAGGTCGCGACGCTCGCGGCGGCGAAACGGCTGCGTTCGAGCTACTGCGCGCTCGCGCACGGCAAGGTCCTCGCCGAGCAGTTCTACGACCCCGACGCGATCGCCGCGTTCCCCGAGGGACTGCCACCCGAGGATCGGGCAGTAGTCGCGTTCGCCGAGCGGATCGTCGACGACGCCTTCTCGATCACGCAGGCCGACGTCGACGAGCTTCGCGGCCACGGCCTGACGGACGAGGACATCGTGAACGTCGTGCTCGCGGTGACCGCGCGCTGCTTCTTCAGCAAGACGCTCGACGCGCTCGGCGTCGAGCCCGACGCAAGCTTCGCCGAGCTGCCGACGGCCCTCCGGGAAGCGCTCACGGTCGGGCGGCCGATCGAGCAGCAGCCGCACCAGCACCTGTCCTGAGCGCCCACGTGCTGTTGCTGTGCGAGGCTTAGGGTCGTGTCCGAGCCGCACCACCGCCCGCTCGACGCCCAGGTGATCCCGCGCTTCGCCGGGATCCGCACGTTCATGCGCGCCCCGCACACGACGGAGCTCTCCGGAGTCGACGCCGCCGTCTACGGCATCCCGTTCGACACGGCGACGAGCTACCGGACCGGGGCGCGGTTCGGGCCCGAGGCGATCCGCTCGGCGTCGGCGCTGCTCCGGCCGTACAACCCCGCGCTCGGCGTGAACGTCGTCGAGGCGCTCTCGATCGCCGACTACGGCGACGTCCCCGTCTCGCCGGGCGACACGGAGCGGACGTACGGTCAGGTGGAGGAGGCGCTCGCGCCGCTCGTCGACGCGGGCGTGTTCCCGCTCGCGCTCGGCGGCGACCACTCGATCACGCTCGCTGAGCTCCGCCCGCTCGCACGCCGCCACGGGCCGCTCGCCCTCGTCCAGCTCGACGCGCACGGCGACACGTGGGAGGAGTACTTCGGGCAGAAGTTCTTCCACGGCACGACGTTCAAGCGCGCGCTCGAGGAGGGGCTGATCGACGCCGCCGCGTCCGTCCAGGCCGGGCTCCGCGGCTCGCTGTACGGCGCCGAGGACATCGACTCGGCGCGCGAGCTCGGCTTCGCCGTCCTCTCGTGCGAGGAGCTTCGCGCGCTCGGCCCGCAACGCTACGGCGAGCTCGTCCTCGGTCGGGCGGGTGACCGCCCGGTCTTCCTCACGTTCGACATCGACGTCCTCGACCCCGCGTTCGCGCCCGGGACGGGGACGCCCGAGGTAGGCGGCCTCTCGACCGCCGAGGCGCTCGCCTTCCTGCGCGCGTTGCGCGGCATCCGCCTCGTCGGCGCCGACGTCGTGGAGGTCTCGCCGTCCCACGACGGCCCGGGCGCGCAGACGGCGCTCGCCGCCGCGAACGTCGCGTACGAGCTGCTGAGCCTGCGTGCGCTCGCGCCCGTCTAGCGATAGAGGAAGTTGAGCACCATCCTCTGGTGCCGGCCCCAGGGGTCGACCGCCCAGAGGCGTACGACATAACGCCGGCGGTGCTGGAGCGTGCGGCCGTTGAGGTGCAGCCGCACGACGATCCCGCCGGGCTTGTCGCGCTCGGTCCTGACCGTCCGGTATGCGTGGCCGGTCCGGAGCCGCGGCCCGAGCCTGCTCCCCTTGCCGAGGACGCTCACGCGTCGACCGTGGCGCACGCGGACGAACGCGACCAGCCGCGTCTGCGACTTCGCCGAGAGCCGCGTGAGCACGAGCACCGTGCGTTTCCGGCGCTGGAGCACGCGAACCTTGCTGTGCCGTTCGAGCGTCGGGCCCGCGGCCGACGTGTAGCGCGGGTCGCCCCAGGCGCCCTTCTCGAAGAACCCGAGGCGCACCGGCTGCAGCGTGAGGACGTGGACGAGCCCGCTGCCGTCGACGTACGAGCCGATCGTCGACCCCTGCGGGAGCTGCGGGCCGTCGAGCTGCGGAACGATGCTGAACACCTTTCCGTCGGTCGAGTAGCCGAGCACCGTGTGCGCCGGCTGCGCCTGGGTGTAGGCGACGTCGAGCGGCCAGGAGAAGCCGGCGGCCCCCAGCCCGGCGGCGCTCAGCGCGACGCCGCTCCCGGCCACCGGCAGGCCGTCGTCCCGGGCGTCGAGGGCCACGGTCAGGCCCACCGGCACGGCACCCGGCTGCCAGCTCACCGTCGCGCGCCCGTCCGTCGTCTCGACGTTCCCGGCGATGCCCTGCGTCACCGTCTGCGAGCCGACCGACACCGCCGGCAGCGGGGCCGGAGCGACCGCCGCGGTCGGCGTCGAGGTGACGGAGGCGACCCCGCCGGGGCCGGTCGCCGTCACGACGAGCGCGATCGTCGAGCCGATGTCGTCGGGGGTGAGCGTGTAGGCGCGGCCGGTCGCGTGCGCGATCGTGACGCAGGCTCCGGTCGTCGCGTCACAGCGCCGCCAGCCGTACGCGAAGGTGGTCGGCGCGCCGCTCCACGTCCCGACCGACCCCGAGAGCACCTGCCCGACCTGCGCCGTCCCCGAGATCGAGGGCGGGACGATCGCGGCCGGGCGGGCGCTGGGCGGCGTTCCGGCCGGCGAGACGGCCACCGTGGGCGCCGACGGGGCGGTCGCGCTGCCGGCGGAGGAGGTGGCGGTGACGGCGGCGCTCAGCGAGTGGCCGACGTCGATCGCCGCCGCCCGGTAGGTCTCGCCGGTCGCGGCAGGGATCGCGACGCAGTTCGCGCCGGCGGCGTCGCAGCGCTGCCACTGGTACGAGAACTGGACCGGCTTGCCCCCCGTCCACGTGCCGGGCCGGGCGGCGAGGATCTTTCCGGCCTCCGGGATACCGACGACCGTCGGCTGCGTGGCGACCGCGGGCACGCCCGACGCGTACGGGCCGATCGCGAGCGTGTGCGGATTCGTGCCGAGCATCCGGTCGCCGTCCGTCCTGCCGCCGATGCCGGGGACGGAGGCGCTGTTCGTCCACTGCCAGAACGTCCAGCCCGTGCCGTTCCAGTCCTGTGCCGGCACGGTCGGCGCCGACGCGCTCGTCCAGTGCGCGATCCACAGCCTGTAGCCGGCGGCGGCGACGGCGGTCGAGTCGCCGACCCTGTCCTTCCAGAAGTTCGGGGAGGTGTAGACGAGGCCGCGGACGCCGGTGCGGGCGTAGACCTCGTCGAGCCATGTCTGCGCCCACAGCTCGAGCAGCACGGGCCCGAGCTTCCCCGTCACCTCGAGGTCGAGCACGGGGGGCAGCTCGCCGGGCTGGGGCGCGGCGACGTCGACGAAGTAGTCGGCCTGCGCGGTTGCGCTCTGGGTGACCGTGGCGCGGCTCGTGCCGCCCGGACGGGCGAAGTGGTAGGCGCCGAAGACGAGGCCCTGGCCCTCGCTGCCGCTGCGGTTCTGCGCGTACGTCGGGTCCGTGTAGGTCGTGCCCTCGGTCGCCTTCCCGAACGCGAACGTGTAGCCCGCGCCGGCGACCTTGGACCAGTTGATCGAGCCCTGCCAGTTCGAGACGTCGATCCCCTTGGCCCTCGCGGTCGCCGCCGCCGGCGCGCCCGGCGTGACCGCCGTCGCGATTGCGGCGGTGACAACGGCGAGCAGCGCAAGGCGGCCGTGGCCTGCTGCGCTGAGGAACCCCACAACCGTCACGAGGCTATCCCAGAGGTGTTCGGGCTGCGTAAAACAAGCCCTGCCCGCGCGGGCCGGGGCGGTTAGCTCGCGGCGACCGCTTCGGCTGCGAGCGGCTCGCCGAACCGTGCGCGCCGCACGAACCGTCCGATGCCGGGCGAGGCGACGAGCTCCCCGTCCTCGACCAGGACGCTGCCGCGGAGGAGCACGAGCTCGGGTGCGCCGACGACCTCGGTCCCCTCGTACATGTTGTAGTCGCAGCGCGAGTGGTGCGACGCCGCCGAGATCGTCTCCCGGCGCTCGGGATCGAAGATCACGAGGTCTGCGTCCGCTCCGACCGCGACCGTTCCCTTGCGCGGGTAGAGCCCGAACAGCTTCGCCGGCTGCGTCGCGAGCAGGTCGACCATGCGGTTGAGCGAGATCCGGCCCCCGCCGACGCCGAAGTGGTGGATCATCTTCAGCCGGTCCTCGAGGCCGGGGCCGCCGTTCGGGATCTTCGTGAAGTCGTCGCGCCCGAGCGTCTTCTGGCCGTCCCAGAGGAACGAGCAGTGGTCGGTCGAGATCGCCGACAGCGCGTCCGTCCGCACCGCGTCCCAGAGCACGGCGTGGTTCGCCGCGTCGCGCGCCGGCGGCGAGTAGACGTACTTCGCGCCCTCGAAGTCGGGCCGGGC
>DASQQF010000124.1:0-5711 GCA_035643535.1 Gaiellaceae bacterium | reverse complement strand
TCGTCGGCCGACAGCCGCGCGACGGCGCGCAGGCGCTCGCGCTCCGTCGGTGCGTCCTCGAGCGGCCACGTCAGGGCCGAGAGTGCACGCCGCCGCGTCCAGCGCGAGACGTCCTCGAGGTCGAAGAGGCCCCGCACGTCGTCCCAGAACGGGCTCGCCTCGCGCGGTCCGCCGTCGTCGCCCGCGGCCTCGCGCACGAGGTAGAGGCGCCGCGAGGCGCGCGTGCATGCCGTGTAGAAGAGGTACCGGTCGCGCGCGACGGGATCGGGCCGGGCCAGGCGTGCCCCGCGCTCGTCGAGCTCGCGCCGCGCGTCGTCCTCGAGGAACGGCGCGCCCTGCCCGCGCCGGGGCACCGTCCCCTCCTCGAGCCCGAGCACGAAGACGACGTCGAAACGGCGCGTCCGCGCCCGCAGGAGGTCGACGACGGCGACGCGGCCCGGCTCGTCGCCGCGGCGCGGACGCAGCGTCAGCCGCTCGAGGGCGGCGACGAGGTCCTCCCGGCTCAGCTCCCCCTCGAGGTCGCGCCAGCGCTCCAGCTCGTCGAGGAGCCGCGTCAACGCGTCGTGGGCGCGCAGGTCGAGCCGGCTCGCCTCCCCCGCCGGCGGACGGTCCACGCCGTACGCGCTCCGCAGCATGCGGTTCGCCAGCTCGCGCACGGCCGCGACCGGATCCTCGGCGGCACGAAGCTCGGCGAGAGCCGGCAGCGGCCCTTCGCGCAGCCGCTCCGCCTCCTCGACCACGCGGTCGGGCGTCTGCACGGCACGGCCGCGAAGCCGGCCCTCGACGTAGTCGACCGAGCGCCGCTCGAGGCCGGAGAACGGCGATCGCAGGAAGGCGAACAGGTCGTTGCGGGTGCCACCGGCCCAGGCGAAGCGCAGCAGCGAGAGGAGCGCATGGCCGAGTGGGGCGAGCGGGAAGCGGAGGTCGCCGTCGAGCGAGTACGGGATGCCGAGCGTCCCGAGCACGGTCTCGAGCGCCCCACGGAGCCGGTCGTACCCGGGGACCACGAGGCCGATGCGCTCCGGCGCGACGCCGCCTCGGACGAGCGCGAGCAGCTCCTCGCCGACGAGCTCGAGGGTTCCGCGCGCCCCGGCGCCCTCGAAGAACCGGAGCGCGCCCTCGAGCGGCGGCGCCTCTCCCGGCTCGTCCTCGAACAGCGCCCGCTCGAGGTGGGCGAGCGCAGGCGGCGCGATCAGGCCGTAGCGCGGCGGCAGCTCCTCGACCGCCCCGTTCGACAATCCCGCGAGATCCTCCGCCGTCCGCTGGAGAGAGGCATAGACGGCGCGCCCGGGCTCGTACGGCAGCGACACCGTCACCTCCGTCCGCGCGGCGAGGGCCTCGAGGAGCGCCCACTCGGCACCGGTCAGGTCCTCGAAGCCGTACGCGAAGACCGGCTCGCCGCGCCAGGAGTCGAGGTCGGAGCGCAGCCGCTCGACGGCGCCGTGACGGAGGAGGCCGCGATCCCAGCGCTCGAGCCGCTCGAGGGCCGCGCGATACTCGCGGTAGAGCACCGCGAGCTCGCCTGTGACGTCGCCGGGGGAGAGGAGGCCCGATTCGAGCTCGTCGAGCGCCTGCTGGAGCGCGTCGGCGAAGCCTCGGTGGCGGGCGGACGCGGCGAGACCGTCGAGAGCGCAGGCGGCGACCACGCGCCGGACGAGCAGGGCGCGCTGCGCCCGCGAGAGCAGCGGCCGGGCCTCCGCGCAACCGGCGGCGACTCGTTCGAAGACGTCGTCGAAGGTGCCGATCGTCCCGCCGAGCAGTGCCGGACGCCGCGCCAGCAGCTCCCGCTCCACCCGGTCGACGTCCGCCCGGTTCGGCACGATGAGTATCGGCTCCGCCGCGCCGAGGGCGTCGAGATAGCGGCCGAGCAGCAGCTCGACCTTGCCCGCGTTTGCGGGGCCCGCGATGAGGCGGAGCGGCACCCGCCTACGCTAGCGCGGGAACGGGACGGCTTCGACCGGCGCTAGGACGCGGACGCTACGAGGCCGTCATCGACTTCGGCCGGCGACCGCGCCGAGCGGCAGGCTGGCCCGGCATCTTCCCGGCGCACTCGTCGCACAGGTCCGCCTGCTTCGCCCCCCGTCGCGCGTCCGAATACGTCAGACGCATCACCGCACCGCGTCCCTCGTCCACTTCCTTGCCGCAGTTGTCGCAAACGAGCACCGTCTTCCGGGCCACGTTTCCTCCTTCTTCTCAGGGCCAAGTGCCGAAATCCTAGCGCAATTGTCGGGGACAACTACGCAGCCTCACGCGTACGCCGAATACGCCACGAACGAAGCAGGCTCAGTGTCGCCTGCTCCTCGAGCGTGAGCTCTGGATCGCGCGCCTTGACGACGCGCAAATGGCGCGGCCGGAAATCGTCGATCGTTCGCCCTTCCAGGTACTGCTCGACCACCGCTGGAGAGACGTACGAGGCGCGCACGACGGCAGGTGTATTTCCCAGACGCTCGGCGACGCGCCGCATCGCGGCCGTCACCGATCGCTTCTGCTCACGTTTCGACTCCGGAAACCCGTTGCGTCCGACACGCTCGGCGAGGTAGACGGCGGCGAGCAGCGTCCCGCCCCACGTTCGGAAATCCTTCGCCGAGAACTCGTCGCCGAGGTGGGCCTTCACGTAGTCGTTGAGCCGCGTGCTCGTCAGGTTGTAGAGCTCGTCCTCCCAGCGGTACTTGAAGACACGGGGGCCGCCCTTCACCCCCAGGAGCATCCGGATCGCCTCGGCGAGCTCCTCGTCCACGAGCTCCGAGCGGACGCGGATGCCGCGTTTGGACGGGAAGGAGAGGCGGATGCGGCGGCCGCGTACCTGCACGTGCCGACGAAGCAGGGTCGTGACCCCGTACGTTCCCGAGCTCGCGTAGCGCTCCGATCCGACACGGAACCAGCCGAGGGAGATGAGGCGGAGCGCGACCGCCGCAACCCGGTCGCGGTCGAGCTCGTCACGGTCGAGGTGCTCGGTCATCGCGGCGCGCAGGTCGGGGAGATGCTCCGCGAACCGGATCAGCCGGTCGTACTTCTCCTGCTCCTGCTGCGCGCGATAGTCGGGGTGGTAGAGGTACTGCTTTCGCCCGGCCTTGTCGTAACCGGTCGCCTGGAGCTTCGCCTTAGGCCGTGGGGAGATCCGGACGTCGCTCCAGGCCGGCGGGACGGCGAGGGACTCGATCCGCTCGAGGTGTTTCGGGTCCGTGATCCGCTTCCCGTTCCGGTCGAGGTAGCGGAAGCGCCCCTTGCGGCCGGCACGCGTCCACCCCCCACGGTGTTTCTTCCGCTGTTCGGACATGCCCGCGGGTTCTCGACTGCGCCGACCGCTCCGAAACGGCCACTACGATCACCGCGATGCGCGACGAGCGGACGATGATCGTCCTCGAGGGCGACCAGACGGGGCAGGAACTGCTCGAGGAGAGCCTCCGCGTGCTCGCGGACGACGTGATCGGGCTCGAGCTCGAGTTCCAGCGCTTCGACCTGTCGCTCGAACGCCGCCGCGAGACGCGGAACGGGATCGTCCACGAGGCGGCGGCCGCCATCCGCGAGCACGGGCTCGCCTTGAAGGCGGCCACGATCACGCCCGAAGGGCGCGACGACGTGGGCTCGCCGAACCGGATCCTGCGCGAGGAGATCGGCGGCAAGGTGATCGTCCGCACCGGCCGCCGGATCCCGGGGGTGGCTCCGCTCGGCGGCGTCCACGCGCCGATCTCGATCGTGCGGATGGCCGTCGGCGACGCGTACGGGGCGCGCGAGTGGCGCGAGGGCGAGGGCGACGACGAGGTCGCCTACCGGACGGAGCGGATCGAGCGACGGATCTGCCACGCGGTCTCGGAGTTCGCGTTCCGCCAGGCCGAGCGGACGGGCGCCAAGGTGTTCGGCGGGCCGAAGTACACCGTCAGCCCCACGTACGAGGGACTGCTGAAGGAGGAGATGGACGCGGCCGCGACGCGGCATCCGGACGTCCCCTACGAGCCGCAGCTGATCGACGCGACGTTCGCGCTCCTGCTCTCCTCCGCCGGCGACCCGCTCGTGATCCCAGCGCTGAACCGCGACGGCGACATCCTCTCCGACCTCGTCCTGCCGCTCTTCGGGTCGATCGCGGGCTCCGAGTCGCTGCTCGTCGCGTTCGAGCGCGATTTCGAGCCGGCGGCGATCATGGCGGAGGCGGCGCACGGGACGGCGCCCTCGCTGGAGGGCAAGAACGTCGCGAACCCGATGGCGATGATCCTCGCCGGTGCCGCGCTTCTCTCCCACGCGGGCGAGGAGGGGCAGAGCGCCGGCCGCGCGATCCGCGAGGCGTGCCTCGAGGCGGTCGCCCAGGGCGCGCGCACCGCCGATCTCGGCGGCCATCTCGGGACGAGCGAGTTCACCGACGAGGTCATCGTCCGGACGAAGGCGAAGCTCGAGGTCTGGGCGAGCCTTTGACGCCTCGCGGACGCTCCGTCTGACCGAGAGCCGTGGCGCAATGCCGTGCCGACGGCAAGCCGACGGCACGTTGCGTAATCGTGACCGGAGCGTCACCACCGTTCAAAGGCGAGCGAGACCGCAGCTCACGCGGCTATGCCGAGCGGGCGAAGGCGAGGTGCTCGCGACCCGTCCACCACGTATCCCAGCCGCCGGCCCAGACGTCGGTGAAGATCGCAGCGACCTCCGGGTCGAACTGCGTCCCGGCACCCCGTTCGACCTCCGCGAGGGCGTGCTCGTGCGTGAGCGCCCGCCGGTACGGGCGCGGGGAGATCATCGCGTCGAACGCGTCGGCGACCGAGAGGATCCGCGCCTCCAGCGGAATCGCCCGCCCCTTGAGCCCGGCGGGATAGCCGCCGCCGTCCCAGCGCTCGTGGTGGAAGAGCACGTACGGAAGCGCGTGCCAGAAGCTCCGCAGCGGGATCACGAGCTGCGCCCCGGCCCGCGGATGGCGCCGGATCTCGTCCTGCTCCTCGAGCGTCAGCGGCCCCGGCTTGCCGAGCACCTGCGGCCGCACCTTGACCTTCCCCACGTCGTGGAGCGGCGCCGCGAAGCGGAGCGAGCGGATCCGTTCGCGGTCCCAGCCGAGTCGCACCGCCACCGGCTCCGCGAGCGCGGAGACACGGGCGCCGTGCCCGTAGGTGTGGTCGCGCTGCTCGAGCGCGCGGGAGATCGAGGCGAGCATGCCCGGGACGGATTCCGCGCCGCCGGCCGGACTCCTACCCGCCCTTCCAGATCCCGCCGATCGGCGTCGCCCGCCGCGAGAGCCCGAGCCGCGGCAGGCCCCATGCGTCCTCGATCGTGCGCAGCAGGCCGTAGTGGTCGGTGTGCCGCGCGAAGACCGACCCGCGCCGCACCGCCGGCCCGAGCGCGAGCGCCTCGACGTGGCCGCCGCCGCCCGCGTTCGTCGTCCCCTCGTCGAAGACGACGAAGACGACGCCGCCCGCGAGCTGCGGCGAGCGGAGCAGCGGCACGACGTGCGCCTTCAGCCAGGCGTCGCCGACCGCGACCGAACAGTCGTGCATGTCGTCGCAGAGGTTCGGGATCACGAGCGAGAAGTCGGGCAGACGGTGCGCCGCCAGGTCGTGCGCGAGCTGCGTGAACGGGACGACCCGGTCGCGCCGGCGGCGCGAGTCGACCACGTCCCGGAAGTAGAGGAACGGGTCGTGCTTCTTCGCGTAGCGCCCCGCGCCCGGGCCCGTGTAGCCGGGGTACGGCAGGTCCTCCGCGTACGTCTTCCACGACTTCCCCGCGGCCGCGAGCGT
>DASQQF010000123.1:0-26092 GCA_035643535.1 Gaiellaceae bacterium | reverse complement strand
GCCGAGCCGCCGCCGCAACCCGCGAGCGCCAGCAACAGCAGCGCGAGCGCGCGCCTCACGACGCGAACCGGCGGCGCAGCACGTGGAGCCCGAGCACCGCGAGCGCGAGCGCGCCGACCGCGCCCACCCCGAGCGCGAGGTCGCGCTCGACCGCATCGATCACCGCGGCGCCGACGTAGTACGCGGCGAGGCCGATCGCGCACGCCCAGGCGACGGCACCGGCGACGTTCCAGACGAGGAAGCGACCGAACGGCATCCGGCCGACCCCGGCCATCCAGCCGAGCGTTGCCCGCAGGACGGGGACGAAGCGGCCGAGGAAGACTGCCCTCGCCCCGTGGCGTTCGAAGAACTCCTGCGAGTGCGTGACGCCGGTGCGGGTCACGCGCTCGAACCACGGCCACCAGCCGAGCAGCTCGCGCCCATAGCGGTGCCCTACGGCATAGCCGAAGAGGGCACCGGCGACGGCGGCCGCCGCGGCGAGCACGACGTCCCACACGACGCTGCCATGGCCCTGCGAGGCCAGGGCCGCCGCCGCGATCAGCGCCGTCTCGCCCGGGATGAACGGCAGGCCGGCCACCTCGAGGAAGACGACGCCGAACACGACCCAGAGGCCGTAGCTGCCGACGAAATGGGTCATGCCGGCACGAGGCTAGCGCTCGGCGCGGCTGCGGCAGATCACGGATCTCTCCCGCCGGGCCCTGACGTAGTCTTGGCGCACATGAGGGTCGGAGTCCCGCGCGAGACGACGCAGGGCGAGCGGCGTGTCGCGCTCGTCCCCGAGACCGTCGGCAAGCTCTCCGGCACGGGCTTCGAGTTCGTCGTGGAGCCGGGTGCCGGCACGGCGGCGTCCTTCCCCGACGACGCGTACGGGGAGGCCGGGGCGTCGCTCGGCGACCCGTGGGAGGCCGACGCGGTCGCCAAGGTGCGGAAGCCCTCCGCGGACGAGGTCGCGCGCATGCGCTCCGGCCAGCTGCTCGTCGCGTTCCTCGAACCGCTTTCCGACGCGGCCGGGATCGAGGCGCTCGGGTCGCGCGGCGTGACGGCCTTCGCGCTCGAGTCGATCCCCCGCATCACGCGCGCCCAGTCGATGGACGCGCTCTCGTCGCAGGCGACCGTCGGCGGCTACAAGGCCGGACTGCTCGCGGCCGAGCACCTCCCCCGCTTCTTCCCGATGCTGATGACCGCGGCCGGCACCGTCCCGCCGGCGAAGGTGCTCGTGATCGGCGCCGGCGTCGCCGGGCTGCAGGCGCTCGCGACCGCGCGGCGGCTGGGCGCGGTCACGACCGGCTTCGACGTACGCCCGGTCGTCCGCGAGCAGATCGAGAGCCTCGGCGCGAACTGGCTCGACCTCGGCGTCACGGGGGCGGAGGCCGAGGGCGGCTACGCGCGCGAGCTCACGCCGGAGGAGATGCAGGCGCAGCAGCAGGCGCTCGAGGGCCGGATCGCCGACTTCGACGTCGTGATCACGACGGCGGCGGTACCGGGACGCCCGGCGCCGAAGGTCATCCCGGGGGCCGCGGTCGAGGCGATGCGCGCCGGCTCGGTGATCGTCGACCTCGCCGCCGAGAGCGGCGGCAACTGCGAGCTGACGGAACCGGGCGACGTCGTCGAGCGGGCAGGCGTCACGATCGTCGGCCTCACGAACCTGCCGTCGACGATGCCGTACCACGCGTCGATGCTCTACTCGCGAAACGTCCAGGCGCTGCTCCTCCACCTCGCGCCCGAGGGGGAGCTCGCACTCGACTGGTCGGACGAGATCACGGCCGGCGCGTGCGTGGCCGGCAAGCAGGAGGTGACCGCATGACGCTCGCCCAGACGTTCGGACACAACACGCAGCTGATGTTCGAGGTGACGATCCTCGTCCTCGCCATCTTCCTCGGCTTCGAGGTCATCTCGAAGGTGCCGACGCTGCTGCACACGCCGCTGATGTCCGGGACGAATGCGATCCACGGGATCGTGCTCGTCGGCGCGATGCTCGTCCTGGGTGCGGGCCACAAGGGACCGTTCGCCTGGGCCGTCGGCTTCGTCGCCGTCGTGCTCGCCTCGGCGAACGTCGTCGGCGGCTTCGTCGTGACCGACCGGATGCTCGAGATGTTCAAGAAGCGCGAGCCGGCCAAGCCGGTCGACGCGTCGCAGGACGGCAAAGGCGACGGCTCGTGACCTACACCAACACGAACCTGCTCTACCTCCTGACGATCGTCACGTTCGTCCTCGCGCTGCGCTACCTCTCCAACCCGGCTCACGCGCGGCGCGGCAACCAGGTGGGCGCCGCGGGGATGATCCTCGCGCTCGTCGTCACCTGGGTGAAGACCGGCGGGACGAGCTGGTGGGCGCTCGCGCTCGGCATGGTCGTCGGCGGCGGCTTCGGTGCCTACGCGGCGCGCAAGGTGCGGATGACGGCGATGCCGCAGATGGTGGCGCTGTTCAACGGCGTCGGGGGCGGCGCGGCGGCCCTGATCGCGCTCGCCGAGCTGCACCGGATCCTCCCCGAGCCCGGCCGCGCGCACATCGACGTCTCCGCCGCGATCGCGATCTCCGGGCTGATCGGCGCGATCTCGTTCGCCGGCTCGATGATCGCGTTCGGAAAGCTCCAGGAGCTGATCAAGGGCCGGCCGATCACGTATCCCGGCCAGAAGATCGGGAACCTCGTCCTGCTCGCCGCCTGCGTCGGATTCGCGGCGGCAGTGGCGGCGGGGATCCAGGACGAGTGGCTGCTGTGGGCGACGATCGGTGGCGGCGCGCTGTTCGGCGTCCTCTTCGTGCTCCCGATCGGCGGCGCCGACATGCCGGTCGTGATCTCGCTCCTCAACGCGTTCACGGGACTGGCCGTCGCGGTCGGCGGCTTCGAGCTCGAGAACAACGTCCTGATCGTGGCCGGCATGCTCGTCGGCGCTTCCGGCACGTTGCTGACGCTGATGATGGGCCGGGCGATGAACCGCTCGATCGCGAACGTCCTCTTCGGCGCGTTCGGCCAGGTCGTCGCCGCCGCTCCGGGAGCGGACGGAGCGGCCGCCGGAGGCGCCGTGCGCAGCGCGACGGCCGAGGACGTCGCCGTGATGCTCGCGTACGCGCACAAGGTCGTCTTCGTCCCCGGTTACGGCCTCGCGGTCGCCCAGGCGCAGCACGACGTCCGTCAGCTCGCCGACCTGCTCGAGAGCAAGGGCGTCGAGGTGACGTACGCGATCCACCCGGTCGCGGGGCGCATGCCCGGCCACATGAACGTCCTCCTCGCCGAGGCGAACGTCCCGTACCCGCAGCTGAAGGAGATGGACGAGGCGAACCCGGAGTTCTCGCGGACCGACGTGGCCGTCGTCGTCGGGGCGAACGACGTCGTCAACCCCGACGCGCGCGCCAACCAGGGCAGCCCGATCTACGGCATGCCGATCCTCAACGTCGACGACTCGCAGACGGTCGTCGTGCTCAAGCGTTCGATGAACCCGGGCTTCGCCGGCATCGAGAACCCGCTCTTCTACAACCCGAAGACGGTGATGCTGTTCGGCGACGCGAAGGCCTCGATCACCGAGCTGATCCAGGACGTCAAGGGGCTCTAGCCCCCTCCCTAGGGTGTGCGGCGACGGAGGGTCGCGGCCCCGAGCGCGAGCGCGAGCAGCGTGCTTGCGGCCACGACGGCGACGTCCGCTGCGAAGCGCGTGGAGAAGCTGTCGGCGGCCGTCCGCGCCAGCGCGTCGTAGGCGTACGTGAGCGGGAGGGCGTCCGAGATCCAGCGCAGCCAGGTCGCCATCGCGTCGCGACCGATGAAGAGGCCGCAGAGCAGGATCTGCGGCAGCACGAAGGCGGGCATGAACTGCACCGCCTGGAACTCGGTCTCGGCGAAGGCGCTGACGAAGAGCCCGAGCGCGCTGCCGAGCACGGCGTTCGCAACCGCGAGGACGACGACGACCGCACGCGGCCCGGCGACGTGCAGGTCGAGGAGGCCGAACGAGACGAGCGAGACGATCGTCGCCTGCACGGCCGCGACGAGGCCGAAGGCGATGCCGTAGCCGGCGAGGAGATCGAGCTTCGCGAGCGGCATCGTCATCAGCCGCTCGAGCGTCCCGGAGGTGCGCTCGCGCAGCATCGTGATCGAGGTGACGAGGAACATCGTCACGAAGGGGAACAGGCCGAGCAGGGGCGGCCCGGCCCGCTGGAAGACGGGGCCGCCGCGGAACAGCTCCTGCAGCAGCCACTCGAGCACGCAGGGCACGGCGAGGATGAGCACGATCGTCCGCGGGTCGCGGCGCAGCTGCGAGAGCACCCGTGCCGTCACGGCCGACGTCCTCATGCTCCGCTCTCGATCAGGGCGAGGAACGCGTCGTCGAGCCTGTCGCGGCCGGTGCGCCCGCGCAGCTCCTCGGGTGTCGCGTGCGCGAGCAGCCGGCCCTGCCGGAGCAGGAGCAGGTCGTCGCAGCGGTCGGCCTCGTCCATCACGTGGCTCGACACGAGCAGCGTCGCGCCTCGCGCCGCGAGCGCGTGGAAGAGGCCCCAGAGATCCCGCCGGAGCAGCGGGTCGAGGCCGACCGTGGGCTCGTCGAGGACGAGGAGCTCGGGGCGGCCCAGGAGCGTTGCCGCGAGCGAGACGCGAGCCTCCTCGCCCCCGGAGAGCCGCGACACGACCTGGTCGGCGTGGTCGCCGAGCGAGACGTCGTCGATTGCGCGCGCCACGGCCTGCGGGCCGGCGCCGAGCACCCGCGCGAAGAAGCGCAGGTTCTCGCGCACCGTGAGGTCGCGGTAGACGGAGGGCGCCTGGGTCATGTAGCCGGCCCGCGCACGCAGCGTCTTCGCTCCTGCCGGCTCGCCCAGGACGGTGACGCGGCCTCCGGCGATCCGCTGGACGCCGACGATCGCCCGCAGCAGGGTCGACTTGCCGCTCCCGCTCGGCCCCAGCAGCCCGGTGACCCGGCCGGCGGCGACCTCGCAGTCGAGCTCGGGCAGGACGAGCCTCCCGCCGCGGACCACCCGCAGCCGTTCGACCCGGACGGCGGTACCGGTCATCCGACCGTGAAGCGCGCCGGATCGAGCAGCTCGAGCTGCGGCGAGGCGGTGTCGCCGAGAAGCGCCGCGGCGGCGAGCCGACCGCAGGCGAAGCCGAGGACGTTGCCGTGCCCCGAGTAGCCGGCGGCGACCCAGATCCGGCCGTCGTGGCCGGGCACCTCGCCGACGAGCGGCAGCATGTCCTGGGTGAGGCCGAAGATGCCCGCCCAGCGGTGCGTCACCTCGACCCGCCCGCCCGCGAGCTCGTGCAGGAACGACTCGAGCGACGACTGGATCGCCGGCGTCGTCTCCTCGACGTCGGTGAGCTCGTCCATGATCGAGACGTCGCGAAAGCCGCCGAGCAGGAGGCGCCCGTCGGGCAGCTGCTGCCAGTAGTCGAAGCCCTGGCGCGCGTAGTGCGGCCGGTCGTAGAGGACGCGGTCGAGCGGCGCGCTCACGATCACCTGGCCGCGCGTCGGCCAGATCAGGTCGGCGAGCTCGGGGACGAGGCCGTGCCCGTAGCCGTCGGTCGCGACGAGGACGCGCTCGGCGTCCAGCGCGTCGACGTCCTCGACGAGGTCGTGCTCACGCACGTCTGCGCCTGCCGCCGCCGCGCGCGCGGCGAGCCGGCGGACGAACCGGGCCGGCTGGATCGATGCGTCGCCCGGATGGGCGATCGCGCCGTGGAAGCGGCCCGCCGCGCCCCCGGGCACGTCGTCGAGCCACTCCGCCGCGATCCCGTCCTCGCGCAGCGCCTCGTACTCGAGCCGGATCGCGTCGTGCTCCTCCTCGTCGGCCGCGAGCCGGTAGCTGCCGACACGCCTGACCGCGTCGCCGGCGAGCTCCGTCAACCGATCGAGCGCCCCCTCGGTCCAGCGCCAGAACGCGGCGGCGCGCTCCGGGCCGTACGTCTCGCGGGCCACGTCGTAGCGAGCGGCGCCGCCCCGCAGCGCGAAGCCTCCGTTGCGCCCGCTCGCCCCCTCGGCGATGCCTCGTGCGTCGTGCAGGCGCACGCGCAGCCCGGCTTCGGCAAGGCGCAGCGCGGCGCTGCAGCCGGTGACGCCGCCTCCGACGACCGCGACGTCCACGCGGCCCTCGTGCCGCGCCTCGGTGCGTGACGGCACCGGATCCTCGAGCCAGTACGGATTCACGCCGCGGCCGACTCTACTCCGTGGGGAGTGACTACGACGCGAGCGGTCGGTAGAGGCCGTCCCCCGCCGAGACGAGCCCCGCCAGCTCGAGCTCGACGAGCGCCCTCGCCACCTCGCCCGCGGCGAGCCCGCTGCGCCGGGCGAGCACGTCTGCGCCCGCCGGCGCCTCGCGGACGAGGTCGAGCAGCGAGGCCGCCGCCTCCGAGACGGGCGCCGACGCGGACGGCTCCGGGTCGATCCCGAACGAGGCGAGGATGTCGCCGGCGGCCGTGAGGACCCCCGCGCCGAGCTTGAGCAGCGCGTTCGTGCCGGCCGAGAGCGAGCTCGTGATCTCCCCCGGCACCGCGAGGACCTCGCGCCCCTCCTCGAGCGCGAGGTCTGCGGTGATGAGCGCACCGCTCCGTTCGCGGGCCTCGACGACAACGGTCGCGGCGCAGAGGCCCGCGACGATCCGGTTGCGCGCAGGGAACCGCCAGGGGGCGGGCTCCACGCCGGGTGCGTACTCCGAGACGATCAGCCCGGCGGCGGCCACACGCCGTGCCAGCTCGGCGTGCGCGGCCGGATAGTCGCGATCGATGCCGCAGCCGAGGACGGCGACGGTCGCGCCCCCCGCCTCGAGCGCACCGCGGTGCGCCTCGGCGTCGATCCCGCGGGCGAGCCCGCTGACGACGACGAGCCCCGCGGCCGCGAGATCGCGCCCGAGCCCGCGGGCGACGGCGGCACCGTAACCCGAGCAGGCGCGGGCGCCGACGATCGCCACCGAGGGGCGAGAGAGGAGCTCGAGATCGCCGTCGCCGCGGAGAAAGATCCCCGGCGGCGGATCGTGGATCGCCCCCAGCAGCCGCGGAAACTCCGGTGAGGAGCGGCCGGCGAAGCGGTGCCCCGCGAGTGCGAGCCGCTCTCGGTAGGCACGCTCGTCGAAGCGGCGGAGGAACTCGCGCCAGCGGCCGCTCGCGGGCGGGCGTACGAGATGTGTTCCCGTCTCGGACGCAAAGGCGGCGAGCGCCAGGTCGCTCATGACCCGAGCTCCTGGGGCGAGCGGTAGGCGAGCGCCTCGGCGACGTGCTCGGGGCGCACGACATCCGAGTCGGCGAGCGCCGCGATCGTCCCCGCCACGCGTCCGACACGGGCGTAGCCGCGACCGGAGAGGTGGAGCCGGTCGGCAGCGCGCCGCAGGAGCTCGTCGGCCTCGGTGTCGCGCCTCGGAGGCCGGGCGGCGAGCCGCCGGCTGCCTGCGACGACCCGGTCACGCACAATCGCCGACGGCTCGCCCGCCGCTCCCGCCAGCTCGTCCGCCGGCGCGCGGGGGAGTGCGATCACGAGGTCGAAGCGGTCGAGGAGCGCGCGCGAGAGCTTGTCGCGGTAGCGGGCGAGTCGCTGCGGCGAGCAGCTGCACTCCGCCGCGGGATCGCCGCGCCCCCCGCAGGGACAGAGGTTCATCGTCGCGACGAGCTGGAAGCGGGCCGGGAAGAGCACCCGCCCGGCGGCGCGCGCGACGGCGACGCAGCCGTCCTCGAGAGGCTGGCGCAGCGCCTCGAGCGCCGACCGCTGGAACTCGGCCAGCTCGTCGAGGAGGAGGACACCGTGATGGGCGAGGCTGGCCTCGCCCGGCCGGATGCCCGGCCCGCCGCCGACGATCGCGGCGGTGGACGCGCTGTGGTGCGGCGCGCGGAACGGCGGCCGGACGACGAGCGGCTGCTCGCGATCGACGAGCCCGGCGACGGAATGGATCCGCGTCACCTCGAGCGCAGCGTCGCCGGCGAGCGGCGGCAGGATCCCCGGCAGGCGGCGGGCGAGCATCGTCTTCCCCGTCCCCGGCGGTCCTGCCAGCAGCAGGTTGTGCCCGCCCGCGGCGGCGAGCTCCAGCGCGCGCCGTGCCCGCTCCTGGCCGCGCACCTCTGCCAGATCGGGCGCATCCACTTCGAGCGCCGGTGGAGGCGGCGGCGGCGGGTCCGGTTCGAGCTCACCGCGGAGAAACGCCACGGCCTCGGCCAGGTGCCGCACCGGGACGGCCGAGACGCCCGCCAGCGAGGCCTCCCGCGCCGAGTCGGCGGGGCAGAGCAGCCGTTCGAGCCCGAGGCGGCGTGCTCCCTCGGCCACGGCGAGCACGCCGCCTACACGACGGAGCCTCCCGTCGAGGGCGAGCTCCCCGACGGCGGCGGAGCGGTCGAGAGCGCCGCGCGGCAGCTGGTCGGAGGCGGCGAGGATCGCGAGCGCGATCGGCAGATCGAAGCCGGAGCCCTCCTTGCGGAGCTCCGCCGGTGCGAGATTCACGGTGATCCGGCCCTGCGGGAAGCTCAGCTCGGCGGCGGCGATCCCACTGCGGACCCGTTCGCGCGCCTCCTGGCAGGCCTTGTCGGCGAGGCCGACGATCGCGAAGCCGGGAAGGCCGTCTCGGACGTGCGCCTCGACGTCGACCCGGCGCGGCTCGAGGCCGACGAGCGCATGCGTGACCGCGCGTGCAAGCACGCAGCCGAGGCTACGGCGGAAGGCGTGCCGGGTCCGTGCCGGCTCCCCGGCGACTCACCGGGGCCCGCTTCGCCCTCTCCGCCTGGAGCGGCGCTCGTCAGGCGGACGTAAAACGGTGTGACACGCCCCGGGCGAAGGCGTATACCTCGGGCTATGAGGTGCGTGACGCTCCTGGCGGTCGCCGGCGCGCTCGCGCTCAGCGGCGGAGTCGCAGCGGCGTCGTCGCGTAGCCATGCGTCGCCGGCCCGCAGCGCGACGATGCTCCCTTCGGGCGTGCGCAGGGTGAACGTCGTCGCGGGCTATCCGGGGCAGCGTCCGGTGACGGCGGTGCGCGTCACTCGCCCGAGGACGGTGCGACGGATCGTGGGCTGGCTCGAGGAGCTGCACGTCGCGCGGCCCGGGAAGATGGCCTGCCCCGCAATCTCGATGGAACGGGGGCGCGCGATCTTCTCCTTCCGCGGCGCACACGGCGTCGTGCTCGCCCGGGCGCGCGTCCTCGCGGTGGCGGGCACGGCGACGGCCTGCAACCCGATCGAGCTCAGCGTCCGGGGCCGGGCGCAAACGTTTCTCGTCGGCGACTTCCTCGGCCGCGTGCAGCGGCTGCTCGGCGTCCGCCTCGTCCTGCCGCCGCCGACCGCTTCCTAGCAGGCCGCCCGGGCGACGAGGACGTCCTCGAAGTACTCGCCCGCACGACGGCCGGTGCGGCGGTTGACGTGGCGCCGTAGCCGCTCCTCCGAGACGAGGCCCGCCCGGTCGAGGATCTCGGGGTAGAGGTTCCGCCGGTCGTTGACGACGACGAGCATCGGCGCCCCGGGGCGGAGGGCGGCGGCGCTCCGCGCGAGCACCGCCGCCACGCCGTCCGCATACGCCTCGAGGGCGCCGGCCGACGTCCCGGCCGCGGCCGCACCGAGCTCGCGCTCGCGCCGGTCGTCGAGCTCGAGCAGCTCGTACGCGTACCGATGCTGCTCGTGGTAGTCGATCAGGCCGGGATACGGGGGCGAGGTGAGGACGGCGTCGAACCCGCCGTCGAGCTCGACCTCCCGCGCGTCGCCGTGGACGACGCGCGCTTCGCGCTCCGGGTCGCGCACGCCGGCGAACTCCTCGATGCGTGCGAGCGTGTCGAGCGTGTAGCGGCGGAGGAAGCCGGCGGCCGACTCGACGGGACGGCACTCGCGGCGATGCTTGTGGCACCAGTACTCGCCGCGCTGCGGCGTCCGGGGTGCCTCGAGATCGAAGTGCGCCGCGCGCCGTGCCGAACGCGCGGCACGGGAAAGGATCACGCGCAGCACATCGCGGTGGCGGTACTCCCGGATCAGCTCGCGGAAGGCGAGCAGCTCTGCGGCGGCCTTCGGCTCGTACCACTCGCGGAGATAGCCGCTCGGACGGCGGCGCGGCCGTGCGAGCGTGTCGACTCGCGCGCAGGCGTCCCGCAGCTCGGCGCCGAGCTCGGCGAGGTCGTACCGGGCGGTCTTGACCTGCACGAGCAGGCAGTTGAAGGCGGCGACGTCGACCCCCGTCGCGGCGTAGCCGGACTCCAGCGCCTGGACGAGCGTCGTCCCCGAGCCCGCGAACGGGTCGAGCACGTGCCCGCCCGGCTCGACGAAGCGCTCGAGCAGTACCTCGACGAGCTGCGGGATGAACTTCCCGTGGTACGGGTGGAGCCGGTGGACGTGCTTCGTGCGCACGCGCTCGGGAAGCGCCGCCTCCGACCACGAGAGCTCCAGGTCCAGCGTCGCGTACAGCTCGTCCTGCGTGACGGCCACGCATCGGAGTTCGCCGCCCCGCTCAGAACGCCTGCGGGACGCGGTGGACGCGGCCGCCGCGGACGGCGACCGCGTCGAAGCCGACGCGAAGCCCGCCGAGCTCCGGCCGCGACGCGAGCCACGCCGCAGCCGCGCGACGCACGCGCCGCTGCTTCTCGGGCGTGACCATCTCGAGCGGGTCGCCGAAGCCGGCGCCGCGCTTCTCCTTCACCTCGACGAAACGGAGCATCCGGCCGCGCCGCACGATCAGGTCGATCTCGTTCCCGCCGGCCCAGACGTTCGCGCCGAGGACGCTCCAGCCGCGGAGCCGGTACCACCACGCCGCCCGCCGCTCGGCGGCCGCTCCCCGCCGCCCCGGGCGCGCCGGGCTATGCCGCGGCTTCGCGGCCGTAGCAGAGCGCCTGGAAGCTCAGCCGGTGCACCTCGGACGGGCCGCGCTCGCGCACGACCGCCGAGTGCCCCGGGGTGATGTAGCCGACGTGCTGCGCGAAACCGTACGCGGGATAGAGGGCGTCGAGCCGCCGCATCAGCCGGTCCCGGGTCACCTTCGCGACGATCGAGGCGGCGGCGATCGCGGCGCTCTTCTCGTCCCCGTCGACCACGGCGGTGTGCTCCGGCGCCTGCGGGCCGAGCCGGAAGCCGTCGACGAGGCACGCCTCCGCCGGCGGCGTCAGCGCCTCGAGCATCGCGCGAAGGCCGGCGAGGTTCGAGCGATGAAGGCCGATGCGGTCGATGTCGGCCGGCGGGATCACCCGCACCGCGACGCGCTCGGCGCACCCGACGACGGCGTGGAAGAGCTCCTCGCGCCGCTCCTCGCTGCACTGCTTCGAATCGTTGAGGAAGGCGAGCGGTCGGACGCGATGCTCGCGCAGGGTGCCGTAGTCGAGCAGGACGCCCGCCACCACGAGCGGGCCGGCGAGCGAGCCGCGACCCGCCTCGTCGGCGCCGGCGACGTAGCGGGCGCCGAGCCGGCGGTCGAAGCGGAGCAGTCGCTGGCCGGTGCGCTTGCTCACGCGCCGACAATAGCGCGGCGTCCGGGCGGGGGCTTCCGCCGTGACGGAGTCGCCGGAAGGTCGTTACGACTCGGGCCGGGCGGCAGGCTCGGGAGCCTCTTCCGGCTCCGTCGTCGCCTCCGGCTGCGAGCCCTCGTCGGCGGGCGCGCCGCCGTCCACGTCGGGGACGTCCGCGGGCGCCTCGTCCGCGGGAAGATCCCCGGCGACGGCCTCGGGCTCGCCCTCGGCCTCGGCGGCCGGAGCCTGCTCGACGTCCGCCTCTTCGGCGGCGGCGGGCTCCGCCTCGGTGGCGGCGAGCGTCGAATCGACCGTCTCCGGCAGCTGGGCGCCGGCGCCGTAGCGGCGCTCGCGCACCCGCGCGCGCTTGCCGACGCGGCCGCGCAGGTAGTAGAGCTTCGCCCGGTTGACGTCGCCGATCGCGGCGACCTCGATCTTCTCGATCTTCGGCGAGTGGAGTGGAAACGTCCGCTCGACGCCGACGCCGAACGACTGCTTGCGCACGGTGAAGGTCTCGCGGGCGCCGGAGCCCTGCCGCTTGATCACGATCCCCTCGAACACCTGGACGCGCCGCCGCGCCCCCTCGATCACCTGGAAGTGCACGCGCACCGTGTCGCCCGCCTTGAAGCGCGGCACCGTGCGCAGCTGAGCGCGCTCGAGATCCTGGATGACGTTGCTCATGGAAAGGACGGGCCTCGGGCCGACGGGGAAGGGTAGCGGAACGGCTGCGGACCCGTTACTTGAAGCCGATGCGGTCGGGCGGCCAGTAGACGAAGAAGACCTGGCCGATCAGGTCGTGGCGGGGTACGGGACCCCAGTCGCGCGAGTCGCACGACTGGCTGCGGTTGTCACCCATGAAGAAGTAGTCGCCCTTCGGGACGTGCCACGTCTTGTTGAAGTGCGCGACGTCGGCGAGGCGGGTGCGGACCGAGATGTACGGCTCCTTCAGTCTCGCCCACGTCTTCGCTCCCGGCTCCCTGATCGAGATGAAGCCCTGGCCGTTCTCGTGGATCGTCTCGCCCGGCAGGCCGATCAGGCGCTTCACGAACGTCCCGCCCTCGCCGCACTTGAGAGCAGCCTCGCTGGGCGTGTTGAAGACGACGATCTGGCCGCGCTTGGGGTTCTCGAAGTCGTAGATCACACGGTCGGCGAGCACCCGGTCGCTCATGTTCGACTCGCAGCCCGGCGCCGGCTTCGCGCAGTGCAGCGTGGGCTCCATCGACGAGGACGGGATGCGATACGGGTTGACGACCCACTGCTTGAGGGCGAGCACGATCAGAACGGCGCCGGCGATCGTGAGGATCCAGTCGAGGACGACCCGGACGTTTCGCGGCAGACCCGGAAAGAGGCGGGCGAGCGGGTCACGCCCCCGATGCGCTTCGGACTGCGGCTGTGGCAGCGGCTCGCTCGCCCCCCAGCCTCCGGCCGAGCTCCCGGCGTACGCTCCCCAGCCGGACGACTCCTCGATCCCCCACCCGAGCTCCTCGCGACTCCCGTACGGCACCGGCTCGGGAGCCGGCTTCTCGTGGAGGACGAGCCACGCGACGAACACGCCCACCCAGCCGCCGAGCAGGCCGAACACCCAGGCGTGCCGGTGGCCGCGCTCGTGCCCGATGCGGTTCGCCCATGCCGTCGGGAAGACGATCCAGAAGAGGATGGCGGCGATCGCGATGATCGCGTCGAGCGTCGGGCTCACGGCTGCGTCACCATCCCGCGCCGCCACTCGTCGATCCGCGCGTGGTCGCCGGAGAGGAGGACGTCGGGCACCTTCCAGCCGCGGAACTCGGCGGGCCGGGTGTAGTGCGGGTACTCGAGCCCTCCACCGAGCTCGGCGGAGAAGCTCTCGAGCTCGCCCGAGCCCTCGGCGAGCGCCCCCGGGAGCCTCCGCGCGACCGCGTCGAGGACGAGCATCGCCGGCAGGTCGCCGTTCGAGAGGACGTACGGCCCGACCGAGATCGCGTCGCTCGCGAGATGCTCGACGACCCGCTCGTCGAAGCCCTCGAAGCGGGACGAGAGGAGCGTCAACGCCGGCTCCGCGGCGAGCTCCTCGACGATGCCCTGCGTGAGCGGCCGCCCCTTCGGGGTCAGCGCGATCACCGGCCCGGGAGGGTCACCCGCGTAGGCGGCGTCGAGCGCTTCGGCCACGACGTCGACGCGAAGCACCATCCCGGCTCCGCCGCCGTACGGCTCGTCGTCGACCTGCCCGGCGCGCAGCGGTGTCGTGCTCCGGTAGTTGAAGAGCCGCAGCTCGAGCTCTCGGCCGAGGACGGCCGCGACGGGCCGCTGCTCGGTCAGCCACGCATACGCGTGGGGAACGAGGGTGAAGACGTCGATGCGCACGCAAGGGATCATTCGGGCTCTGCGAACCCCGCGGCGACGACGATCCGCCCGGCCGTCAGATCAACCTGCCGGACGCATGCCTCGACGAGGGGCAACGACGCGCCGGAGTCGAGCTCGAGCACGTCGTGAGCAGGGTACTCGAGCACATCGCGCACCTGCCCCAGCACGCGACCCGCCTCGTCCTCGACGGCGAGCCCGACGAGCTGGAAGACGTAGAACTCGTCGTCCTCGAGCTGCGGGAGCGAGGCGCGGGGCACACCGAGCTCGGCGCCGCGCTCGACGTGCCGGTCGAGCTTGACGACCGGCCTGCCGCCCGCTCCGCGCCGCGAGACGACGATCGTCGCCGGCTCGCCCGCGACGTGGACGGTCGCGCCGACCGCGAACCGCTCCTCCCGTTCGCTCGCATCCTCGACGAAGAACGCGCCGTCCAGCCCGTGCGGCCGGCCGACCCGCCCGACCGTGACGAGCTCCTCAGAGCCCACGCTGGGTGAACTCGGCGACGGCCTCCTCGCGACTCGCCCTCAGCTCGGCGCCCGCGTACGGCGTCCGCCGGTGGACGAGGTCGAGCAGCCAGTAGGCGCCCGGCTCCTCCTCGTACGGCATCCCGACGCTGCCGGCGTTGATCACGCGGAGGCCCGCGACGGTCCGCTCGAACTGGGTGTGCGTATGGCCGCAGACGACGACGGACGCGTCCAGCCCCTCGAAGAGGAAGGCGATCCGCTCGTCGGGCGTCCGCTCGGTGAAGATGTCGACGTCGTTGCGCGGCGAGGCGTGGCAGTAGAGGACGTCTCCCATCCGGACGGTCGCCGGCAGCCCGTGCAGGAAGGCGATCTGCTCCTCGCTCAGCTTCGAACGGGCCTCCTCGATCACCTCCGGCGGGGCGAGCCCCTCCTCGCCCGGCGTCAGCTCGCGATCGGCGTTGCCGCGCACCCAGCGGACCCGCCCGCCGAGCGCCCGCAGCCGCTCGAGCGTCTCGGAGGGACGCTCACCGAGCGAGCTGACGTCTCCACCGACGACGATCGTCGCGTCCTCCGGCACCTCCGCGAGCACGGCCTCCAGCGCGGCGAGGTTGCCGTGGACGTCGTAGAGCGCCGCGACCGACGCCATCAGTCGACGATCTCGAGCTGGAGCCGCTGCCCGGCGGCGACGCCGCCGGCGCGGACGACGGTGCGCAGCGCCCTCGCGATCCGCCCCTGACGGCCGATCACCTTGCCGACGTCGGCCTCGGCGACGAACAGCCGGAAGACGAGCGACCCGTCCTCGTCCTCGACCTGCTCGACGCGCACCGCGTCGGGCTCGTCGACGAGCCGGCGCGCGAACTCCGCGACGAGCTCGTCCATCGCGCTACTCGATGCCCCGGGCCTTGAGCAGCTTCGCGACCGACTCGGTCGGCTGCGCACCCTTCGAGAGCCAGCCGCGGATCTTCTCCTCGTCGAGGTCGATCAGCGACGGATCCGACTGCGGGTTGTAGCGGCCGACGATCTCGAGGAACTTGCCGTCACGCGGCGAGCGCGAGTCCGCGGCCACGACGCGGTAGATCGGGTTCTTCTTTGACCCCACCCGCGTCAGTCTCAGCTTGACTGCCATGTGCCTATCTTCTCGCTTTCTTCTTGCGTTTGGACTTCGACTTGCGCGTCGCGCTCGGACGGGGCGGCCCCTGTACGGGCAGCCCGCCGCCGGGGCCGTTCATGCCCGGGACCTGCGGCATCTTGCCCGATCCGGCCATCTTCATCATCTTCGCCATCTGCTTGCGCGCCTCGAGCAGCTGGTTGACCTGCTCGACGGTCGTGCCCGAGCCGGCCGCGATCCGCTTCCGCCGGGAGCCGTCGATGACGTGCGGGACGCGGCGCTCGTGCGGCGTCATCGAAAGGATGATCGCCTCGACCCGGGCGAGCTGCTTCTCGTCGACGTCGTCGAGCCCCTCGAGCTGCTTGCCGAGGCCGGGGATCATCTTGAGGACGCCCTGGAGCGGCCCCATCCGGCGCAGCATCTTGTAGCTCGAGAGGAAGTCGTCGAAGCTGAACTCGCCCTTCAGCATCCGCTTCTCGAGCTCGTCCTTCTCCTCGTCCTCGATCGCGGCCTCGGCGCGCTCGATCAGGGTCAGGACGTCGCCCATGCCGAGGATCCGCGAGGCCATCCGGTCGGGGTGGAACCACTCGAGGGCGTCGAGCTTCTCGCCGACCGACGCGAGCTTGACGGGCCGGCCGGTGATCGCACGGACGGAGAGCGCCGCGCCGCCGCGCGCGTCGCCGTCGAGCTTCGTGAGGAGAACGCCGTCGAAGTCGATCCGCTCCTGGAACGCCTGCGCGACATTGACCGCCTCCTGGCCCGTCATCGCGTCGAGCACGAGCAGCACGTTGGTCGGCTTCGCCTCGCGCCGGACGGCGGCGAGCTCCTGCATCAACGGCTCGTCGATGTGGAGGCGCCCGGCGGTGTCGAGGATCACGACGTCGCGCTCGTCCTGCTTCGCCCGGGCGATCCCGTCGTGGACGGCCTGGACGGGGTCGCTCCGCTCGTCGGCGTAGACGGGGACGCCCACCTGGCCGCCGAGCTGGACGAGCTGGTCGATCGCGGCCGGCCGCTGGAGGTCGGCGGCGACGAGAGCCGGCGTGCGGCCCTCGTTGCGCAGGAGCCGCGCGAGCTTCCCGGCGGCGGTCGTCTTGCCGGAGCCCTGGAGCCCTGCGAGCAGGATGATCGTCGGCGGCCGGGACGAGTACGCGAGACGCGAGTCGTTCGACCCCATCAGCTCGGTCAGCTCCTCGTGGACGATCTTCACGACCTGCTGGCCGGGGGTGAGGCTATTCGTCACCTCTTCGCCGACGGCCCGCTCCCGGACGTGCGCGACGAACTCCTTGACGACGCCGAAGTTGACGTCCGCCTCGAGCAGGGCGAGCCGCACCTCGCGCATCGCACGCGAAACGGCCTCCTCGTCGAGGACGCCGCGGCCCCGCAGGTCGCCGAGGGCGCTCTGGAGCTTGTCGGAAAGAGCGTCGAACACCGCACGGGAGGGTACCGGGATGCCCGCCGGCGAGGAGCACGGGATGGGCTCTTCCCTGCGGCGTGTCACACTTCGCACGTGGTTTCCGCAGCCGCAGCGCGGAAGACCGTCACCGTCCTGTTCTGCGACCTGGCCGGCTCGACGGCGCTCGGAGAGCAGCTCGACCCGGAGCCGCTCCGCGAGCTCATGGGCCGCTGGTACGAGGCGATGCGGGCGGCCGTCGAGCGGCACGGCGGGATGGTCGAGAAGTTCGTCGGCGACGCCGTGATGGCCGTCTTCGGCCTGCCGCGCGCGCACGAGGACGACGCGCTGCGGGCCGTGCGGGCCGCGCTCGACATGCAGCGAGGCGTCGGAGAGATGCCCGGGTTGCGGATCCGGATCGGCATCAACACCGGCGAGGTCGTGACCGGCGACGACGTCGCCACGCTCGTCACGGGCGACGCCGTCAACACTGCGAAACGCCTCGAGGAGGCGGCGCCGAGCGGTGAGATCCTCATCGGCGCGGTGACGGAGCGGCTCGTTCGGCACGCGGCACGGGTCGAGGCGGTGGAGCCCGTCGCGGCGAAGGGAAAGAGACAACCCGTCGAGGCTTGGCGCGTCGTCGCGACGGCGGCCGATGCCGAGCCCTTCGCGCGACGCTCGGACACGCCGCTGATCGGCAGGGGTCGGGAGCTCGGCCTGCTGCGAGACGAGCTCACCGCATGCGCCGACGAGCGCTCGTGCCGGCTCCTCACCGTCGTCGGCGCGGCCGGCGTCGGGAAGACCCGTCTCGTCGCGGAGCTCACGGCCGAGGTCGCCTCGTACGCGACCGTCCTCATCGGCCGCTGCCTCGCCTACGGAGACGGGATCACGTTCTGGCCGCTGACAGAGCTGATCCACTCGCTGGGCGGCGAGCAGGCGCTCGCCGACGCGGTCCGGGACGAGCCCGACGGCCCGCTCGTCGTCGAGCGCCTGGGGGCGCTCTCGGGCGACGGCGCCGGCTCGACGGAGGAGCTGTTCTGGGCGACGCGCCGGCTGTTCGAGGCGCTCGCCCGCCGGCGGCCGCTCCTCGTCGTCCTCGAGGACGTCCACTGGGCCGAGCCGACGCTCCTCGACCTCGTCGAGCACGTGAGCCGCTGGAGCCGCGACGCGCCCGTCCTCCTCCTCTGCCTCGCTCGGCCGGAGCTGCTCGAGGAGCGGCCGCGCTGGGAAGGAGCCCTCGTCCAGCTCGAGCCGCTCTCCGCCGACGAGGCGCGGGCGCTCCTCGAGGCGCTCGACGAGCCCGGTGCCCTCTCGCCGGAGCTTCGACTGCGCGTCGCCGAGGCGGCCCAGGGCAACCCGCTGTACGCGGAGCAGCTCGTGGCGATGCTCGCGGAGGACGGAGCGGGCGCGATGACCGCGTTGCCGCCGACCGTCCAGGCGCTCCTGGCCGCCCGGCTCGATCGCCTCGACGCCGTCGAGCGGGAGGTGCTCGAGCGCGCCGCCGTCGTCGGCAAGGAGTTCTCGCCCGGCGCGGTGGCCGCGCTCGGCGAACGGCCGGACGAAGCGGTCGGTGCAACGCTGCTCGAGCTCGTCCGGCGCGATTTGGTGGAACCGGCGCCTTCGCGGTTTCCCGGCGAGGACGGCTTCCGCTTCCGCCACGCGCTGATCCGCGAGGCGGCCTACACCTCTGCGCCGCTGCGGCGGCGCGCGCTCCACCATGAGCACTTCGCGGCGTGGCTGGCCGAGCTCGAGGCGGGAGAGACCGACGAGATCCGCGGCTACCACCTCGAGCAGGCCGTTCGGCTCCGCCGCGAGCTCCTCGCCGAGGACGACCACGCGGGCGCGCTCGCGCGCCGGGCCCACGAGCTGCTCTCCCGTGCCGGGAGACGCGCCTACGCGCGCGGCGACATGCCGGCGGCACGCAACCTGCTCGAGCGGGCGCTCGGGCTCTCGGGCGGCCCGGACGAGACGCTCGAGCTGCGCCGCATCCTCGGCCACGCCCTCTGGGAGGAGGGAGAGACCGAACGTGCGCTCGAGATCGTCGAAGAAGTCGCGTCGGCCGCCGCGGCGGCCGGCGACCGCGCCGAGGAGTGGTATGCACGACTCGACGCGGCAGGCATGCAGGGCGCGGGAGGGCCGGCCGGGCTCGTCTCGTTCCTCGAGACCGCGTCGCGGGCCGTCGAGGTCTTCTCGGAGCTCGACGACGAGCGCGGGCTCGCGCAGGCGTGGCGGCGGATCTCCCGCGCCGAGTGCGTCCGGTGCAGCTATGCGGCCGCCGAGGCAGCCGCCGAGCGTGCGCTTCGCTACGCGCTGCGCTCGGGCGGCCGCCTGGATGCAGCTCGCGCGGCCGACGTCCTCGGTACGGCGCTGCTCTGGGGGCCGACGCCGGTCGCCGAGGCGGTGCTCCGTTGCCAGGAGCTCCTCACGGAGGCGGAGGGGAACGAGCCGATGCGCGCGAACGTCCTCGCCGCCCTCGCCGGGCTGCGTGCGCTCGAGGGCGAGTTCGAGAGGGCGCGGCGGCTGCGGGCCGACGCCGAGCGGATCTACCTCGATCTCGGGCTGCGGATGGCGATCGGCGGCCTCACGCAGGTGGCGGCCCAGATCGAGCGGCTCGCCGGGGACGCGGGCGCCGCCGAGCGTGAGCTGAGGGAGGGGCTCGAGGTCCTGCGCGACACGGCCAGCGAGGCGCCGCAGCAGGGGTGGCTGGCCGCCGCCCTCGCCGCCCAGGGACGGCACGACGAGGCGCGGCTGGCCGCGGAGGCGGCACGGTCGCTCGCTCCGCTCGAGGACGTGCAGACGGACGTGGTCTGGCGCGGCGCTCTCGCCCGCGTCGAGGCTTCGGGCGGAGAGGTCGACGACGCGCTCGAGCTCGCGCGGCATGCAGTGAACCGCGCCCTGCTCACCGACGGGCTGACCATGCAGGCCGAGGCGCTCCTCGATCTCGCCGCCGCGCTGGAGGCGGCCGGCGAGGCGGACGAGGCGGAGCGGGCGGCGCGGGAAGCCGCTGCTCTCTACGAGCGCAAGGGCCGGGTCGCCACACGCTCCGGAACGCGGTAGGGTCGCCGCAACCCACGAGGAGGTCGGAGATGGCGGGCAATACGACGACCGCGCGGATCAAGGCGAGCAAGAGGAAGCACGGCAAGGAGCACCACCGAGGCTTCGACGAGGCGTTCGCGCTCGCGCTCTCGCAGCTGAGCAGCGACGTCGGCACGGGGAGCTACTCCGTCCGCGTCGAGTTCGCAGCCGACGTCGAGGTGACCAACCCCGGCACGGTCGGCTTCTACAGGGTCACCCTCTCGACGCCGTAGGGGCTACCCCTTCGAGACCGAGCGCGCGACGAGCGCGAGGCTCCCGCGAAAGCTCCGGTACGCGTGCTGCGAGATCGGGTACGGGAGCGAGCCCTTGCTTCCCGGGAGGCGGACGACCTCGCCGGTCGCCTGGACGGGCACTCCGACCTGGACGTGCGGGACGCTCTGCGCGACGACGAGGAGCGCGCGGTTCTTCGGCGGCGTCGCTCCGTTGAGCGGGACGCCGACGGTGAAGCTGTGCGGGCCGTAGCGTTCCCCCATGTCGCTCGTGACGACGACGGTCCTGCCGCGCCAGCGGCTCGCGTCGCGCAGGACCTGCGCCGCCGTCACGTGCGGGTGGCGTCGCGCCGTGGCGACGGGGGACGGCCCGCCGGTCGGCGTCGAGCCGCTGCCGAAGACGAAGTACCAGATGATCCCGCCCGCGACCGCGGCCACGACGAGCGTCGAGACGAGCCAGCCCGTGCCGATCCGCGAGAGGCGATAGCGCTCCACGCGCGGCCGTTGCCCGCGAACGCGGGGCGTGACACGCGCCCTCAGCCGGACACGAGCGCCCGCGCGTAGTCGCGCGGGTCGAAGGGGCGCAGGTCGTCGAGCTGCTCGCCGACGCCCACGAGCTTCACGGGCAGCGCGAGCTCGTATGCGATCGGGATCGCGACGCCGCCCTTGGCCGAGCCGTCGAGCTTCGTCAGGACGACGCCGGTGACGCCGGCCGCCTCGCCGAAGAGCCGCGCCTGCTGGACGCCGTTCTGGCCGGTCGTCGCGTCGACGACGAGCAGGGTCTCGTGCGGCGCGCCGTCGAGCCGCCCGGCGAGCACGCGGCGCACCTTGGCGAGCTCCTCCATGAGGTTCGTCTGCGTGTGGAGGCGGCCGGCGGTGTCGACGATCACGACGTCCCGGCCGCGCGCCCGGGCCGCCTGCAGCGCGTCGTACGCGACGGCGGCGGGATCCGCGCCCCGCTCGGAGCCGACGAAGTCGGCACCCGCCCGCTCGGCCCAGATCTCGAGCTGCTCCTCCGCGGCGGCCCGGAACGTGTCGGCGGCCGCGACGACGACGGAGCGGCCGTGCTCCGCGAGCTTCGCGGCGAGCTTGCCGATCGTCGTCGTCTTACCGGTGCCGTTGACGCCGACGACGAGGACGACCGTCGGCTCGTGCCGCACGTCGAGCCTCGGCGGCTCACCGAACAGCTCCGCCACCTCGTCGGCGAGAGCCGTGTTCAGGTCGGCGAGCTCGCCGCGCGCCTCGAGCCGCCGCACGAGCTCGGCGGTCGCGCGCACGCCGACGTCGGCGGCGATCAGCGCCTCCTCGAGCCGCTCCCAGTCCGCCTCGTTCCCGGGGTCGAAGGCGATCGCCGCGAGCTCGCCGGTGAGCGCGCGCCGCGACTTCGAGAGCGAGTCGCGGAGCCGCGAGAAGAAGCGGCCGCCCTGCTCCTCCGGCTCCGGCGCCGCCCCGGCCTCGCCGAGCAGCTCTCCCCAGCTCCGCGCCATCCGGCCAGCCTACTGGCGCTAGTCCAGCTGCCAGGACTCGTTGCGGATGAGCGGGACGGCGCTGCCGTCGGCCAGCAGCGCGTCGACCTCCAGGTCGGGGCCGCCGACCATGAAGTCGACGTGGACGTTCGCGACGTTCATCGCGGGGTCCGGCTCGCCCTCGAACGGGTAGGGCAGTCCCGCCCCGTAGGCGATGTGGCAGGTCGCGTTCTCGTCGAAGAGCGTGTTGAAGAACGTCGTCCCCGTCTGCCCGACGCGGGACTCGCCGGTGACGAGCGCCAGCTCGCCGAACCGGTCGGCGTTCTCGACGGTCTCCATGTGGCCGCGCACGACGTCGGCGCCCTGCTCCGCGTCGACGCCGACGATCCGTCCGTCGCGCAGCGTGAGCTCGAGCCCGCGGATCAGCTGGCCCTTGTGCACGAGCGGCATGCTCGAGCGGATCGTCCCTTCGGCCCGCCGCGGATCCGGCGTCGTGAAGATCTCCTCGGTCGGCATGTTCGCGACGTACTCGACCCCGCCCGCCGTGCGGAAGCGCGCACTGCGCCAGCGTGCCGTCGCGAGCAGTCCCACCGTGAGGTCGGTGCCGGGGCCGCGGTAGCGCAGGGCGTCGGGCCGGAGCCCCGTCAACGCCTCCCCGCGTGCGTCGAGCCGGTCGAGATGGCGGCGCCACGCGTCGACCGGATCCTCCTCGTCGAGGCGCATGCAGAAGGCGATCTCGTTCCAGAGCCGCTCGACGTCGGGCTCGCCGTAGATCGACTGCGCCCAGCCGGCGGTGGGTGCTCCGATCCCGCACCAGTTCACGGAGTGGGCGTTGTGCTGCCGGTGCCGGATCTCCATGTAGTCGCGCATCACGGCCCGGCCGACGCGCTCGTCGTCGAGCGCCGCGGAGAGCCCCGGCTCGGGATCCCCGAGGGTGGAGAGCAGCGCCTGCCCGTCGAACGACTCGCCGAGCGTCTTCAGCCACGGCGGCGTGTAGGTGAGCGCCTCGTCCGGGGCGAGCTCGAGCATCGCCCGATGCATGTGGGGGTGCACGTCGCTGTAGACGACGCTCACGTACGCGGCCCCGGCGCGATACGCCTGCCGCGTGAGCGCCCGCGCCACAGGCGCGTGCTCGACGAGCGAGTTGACGAACGCCTCCTGGCCGGGCTGGACGTTCGCACCGACGCGGACGGCGATCTCCGCGTAGCGCTCGAGACGTTCGTCGGTCATGTGAGCTGCCACTCCTCGTTGCGGATGAGCGGGACGGTGCTCTCGTCGGAGAGCAGCGCGTCGACCTCGAGCTCGGGGCCGCCGACCATGAAGTCCGTGTGGACGTTCGAGACGTTGAGGTCGTCGCCCGGATCTTCGTCGAACGCGTCGGGGACCCCGAAGCCGTATGCGATGTGACAGGTCGCGTTCTCGTCGAAGAGCGTGTCGTAGAAGAGCGTCCCCGAGCGGCCGACACGCGAGTCGCCGGTGACGAGCGAGAGCTCGCCGAGCCGGCTCGCACCGTCGTCGGTCGCCACCTCGCTCCGCACGACGTCGGCTCCCCGCTCTGCGTCGACGCGCACGATCCGGCCGCCCTCGAGCGTGAGCTCGAGCCCGACGACGATCTGGCCGCCGAGCGCGAGCGGCAGCGTCGAACGGACCGTCCCGTCGGCGCGCAGCGGGTCGGGGGAGGTGAAGATCTCCTCGGAGGGCATGTTTGCGACGTATTCGGTCCCGCCCGCCGTCCGGAACCCCACGCTCACCCAGCGTGCCGCCGGCAGCAGGCCGACCGTGAGGTCGGTGCCCGGCCCGCGATACAGGAGTGCGTCGGGCCGCAGCTCGTTCAGCGCAGCGGCGCGCGCGTCGAGACGGGCGAGATGCTGCCGCCAGGCCCCGACCGGGTCGTCCTCGTCGAGCCGCATGCAGAACGCCACCTGCTGCCAGAGACGCTCGACGTCCGGCTCGCCGAACACCTGTTTCGCCCAGCCCGGCCCCGGCGACGCGACCACCGTCCACTGGACGGCCTTCGCGGACGTGATCCGGCGCGCGATCTCGTTCGCCTCGAGCGTGCGGGCGCGACCGACTCGCTCCCCGTCGAGATCCGCGAGCAGCTCGGGCTCGGGGTCGCCGGTGGTCGCGATCACCGCACCGCCTTCGGCGCAGCGCACGAAGTCCTTCATCCATTCCGGCGAATAGGTGAGCGCCTCGTCGGGGCCGAGCTCGATCATCGCCCGGCGAACGTGGTTGTCGACGTGGAGGACGTTCACGTACGACGCCCCGGCCCGGTATGCCTGCCGCGCGAGCGCCCGCGCGAGCGGTGCGTGCTCGACGTTCGTGTAGAGGAAGACCTCCTGGCCCGGCTGCACGTTCGCGCCGACCCGCACGACGACCTCGGCGTAGCGCTCGAGCCGTTCGCCGGTCACGACCGGAGCTGCCATTCCTCGTTGCGGACGAGCGGCACCGCCGTGCCGTCGCCGAGCACGGCGTCGACCTCGAGCTCGGGGCACCCGACCATGAAGTCCACGTGGAGGTTCGCCACGTTGAGCCCCTCGTCGGGCTCGCCGTCGAGCACGAACGGGAAGCCGGTGCCGTACGCGATGTGAGATGTCGCGTTCTCGTCGAACAGCGTGTCGTAGAAGAGCGTCCCCGACCGGCCGACGCGCGACTCGCCGGTGACGAGCGCGACCTCGCCGAGCCGGTCGGCGTGCTCCACCGTCGCGAGTTGCCCGCGGACGACGTCGGCGCCACTCTCCGCCTCGACCCCGACGATGCGCCCCTCCTTCAGCGTGAGCTCGAGACCGCGTACGACGCGGCCGGCGAGCGCGAGCGGGAGGCTCGAGCGGATCGTGCCTTCGGCGCGGCGGCAGTCCGGCGAGGTGAAGATCTCCTCGGTCGGCATGTTCGGGACGAAGCGGATGCCGGAGGCCGTCTCCGACGCCCCCGCCACCCAGTGCGCGCCGGGGAGCAGCCCGACGGTGAGATCGGTGCCGGGGCCGCGGTACCGGAGCGCGTCGGCCCGCAGCTCGTTCAGCGCCGCCGTGCGCTCGGCGAGGCGGTCGAGATGCTCGTGCCAGGCGGCCGTCGGGTCGGGCTCGTCGAGGCGCATGCAGTAGGAGACCTTCTCCCAGAGGCGCTCGACGTCGGGCTCGCCGAAGACCTGCCGGGCCCAGCCTTCGCAGGGCGCACCGACGCCGCACCAGTTGACGGAGTTCTCGGCCAGCTGGCGCATCCGGATCTGCACCGCCTCGAGCGCCATCGCCCGGCCCACGCGCTCGCCGTCGAGGTCGGCCAGCAGGTCGGGGTGCGGATCGCCGTTCGTCCCGATCAGCGCGTTGTCGCTCAACCCTTCGACGAGCGACTTCAGCCACTCCGGCGAGTACGTGAGCGCCTCGTCCGGGCCGAGCTCGATCATCGCCCGCCGCACGTACTCGTCGTTGTAGAGGACGTTGACGTACGACGCGCCCGCGCGGTACGCCTGCCGGGACAGCGCACGCGCGAGATCGGCGTGCTCGACGAAGGTGAAGATCGACACCTCCTGGCCCGGCTGGACGTTCGCCCCCAGCCGCACGACGAGCCCCGCGTAGCGCTCGAGGCGTTCGTCCACGGGCCTGATCCTATGCAGCAGAAGCGCCGGCCTCGTCGCGTGGCAGCCGCCGCGAGACGATCTGCGAGACCCCGTCGCCGCCCATCGCGACGCCGTACAGGATGTCCGCCGCCTCCATCGTCCGCTTCTGGTGGGTGATGACGACGAACTGCGCCCGGTCCGAGTAGCGGCGCAGGAGCTCGACGAAGCGGCCGATGTTCGTGTCGTCGAGCGCGGCCTCGACCTCGTCGAGCAGGTAGAAGGGGCACGGCCGCGCGAGGAAGAGCGCGAAGAGGAAGGCGATCGCGCCGAGCGCCTTCTCGCCGCCCGAGAGGAGCGAGAGCCGCTGCACGCGCTTGCCGGCCGGGCGGAGCTCGACCTCGACGCCCGCCTCTTCGCCCCCCTCGCCCTGGTCCTCCGCCTCGGTCAGGCGAAGCCGGCCCTCGCCGCCGGGGAAGAGCGTCGCGGCGACCTCGTGGAAGTTGCGCTGCACGGCGTCGAAGGTCTCGGCGAACCGCCGCTCGACCGTGTCGGCGAGGTCGGCGCTGAGCTTCTCGAGCTCGGCAAGGCTCGCCTCGAGGTCGGCCCGCTGCGCCGCGAGCTCCTCGAGCCGTGCCTTCTCGGCCTCGTACTCCTCGTGCGCGAGGGGGTTGACCTGGCCGAGCGTCTCGCGGCGCCGCTCGAGCCGCTCGACCTCGGCGGCGAGCGCGTCGCGGTCGTCGCCCTCCGCGAAGTCGTCGGTATTCGCGTGGTCGAGCCGGCGACGCGCTTCGTCGGCTTCCGCCTCGAGCCGTGCTGCCTCGACCTCGACGGCGGACGCCGTCTCCGCCGCTGCCGAGGCCTCCTGCCGGAGCTCGACCTCGGCCGCGCCGAGCCGGCGCAGCTCGCCGCCGAGGTGGGCGGTGCGGGCCGCTCCCGCCTCGACCCGCTCGCGCAGAGGAGCTTCGGAGCGAGCTGGCCGAGACGGTCGAGCGGCGCTTCGACGAGACGTTCGCCGCCGTACGGGAGAACTTCCAGGAGATCGCCGGAACGCTGTTTCCCGGCGGCGAGGGGCGGCTGCGGCTCACCGATCCCGACGAGGAGACGG
>DASQQF010000122.1:0-9245 GCA_035643535.1 Gaiellaceae bacterium | reverse complement strand
GACGCTCGAGGACGCCTACGTGGCGCTCGTAGGCGAGTAGCGAGTGCGGATTCTCCGTCTCCTCGCGCTCGGCTGGCTCTTCCAGATGAAGATGCTGATGCGCTCGTCGTTCAACAGCTGGCTCGGCGTCCTCTACCCGCTCTTCTTCGCGACGATCGCCTTCTTCATGTTCCGTTCGGGTGCCGGCGGCAAGCCGCTGCTCTACGCGTCGCTCGGGGCGTCGGTCATGGGGATCTGGTCGAACACGGCGACGCCGGCGGGCGGCGCGCTCGCGCGCGAGCGCTGGCACGGGACGCTCGAGCTGCAGGTCGCCGCGCCCGTCCACTTCGCGCTCGTCCTCCTGCCGCTGACGATCGCGATGGCGACGATCGGCATCTACAGCATGGTCGCGACGCTGCTCTGGGGCTGGCTCGCGTTCGGGATCCAGCTGCACGTCACCGACCCGCTCGCCTTCGTCCTCGCCGTGCCGGCGACGGTCGTCTCGATCGGCGCGCTCGGCTTCGTGCTCGCGGTCGCGTTCGTCCGCTTCCGGCAGGCCTGGGCGCTGGGGAACATGCTCGAGTACCCCGTCTGGCTGATCGCCGGCTTCCTCGTCCCGCTCTCGCTCTTCCCGTCCTGGGTGAAGCCGATCTCGTGGGTGCTCGCGCCGACCTGGGGGATCGACGCGATCCGCGGCGCCGCGCTCGGCGGTCCCGCGTGGGGCGACATCGGGATGGCGCTGCTGCTCGGCGGCGCCTACGTCGCGCTCGGGATCCTGCTCGTCCGCCGGGCCATCGACGCGGCCCGCGGCAAGGGGACGCTCTCACTCACGTGAAGTCGACCCGCGTCTTCTTCGTCGGCGGCCTGATCAGCTTCCGCGCGCTCTTCGGCTGGCTCAACCCGTGGGTGTACATCCCCTCGATGCTCGTCGCGCCGGTCTTCCAGATCCTCCTCTTCGTCTACATCGGCCGCTCTGCCCGGCTCCAGTCGGACTCGTTCTACGTGATCGGCAACGGCCTGCAGTACGCCGCGATCCCGTGCCTGTTCGCGATGGCGAACACGATCGCCGGGGAGCGCTACCAGCAGACGCTCGGCTACATCCTGATCACGCCGGCGCGGCGGCTGCCCCTCTTCCTCGGACGCGCGCTGCCGGTCGCGAGCAACGGCTTCTTCGTCTCGCTCTTCGCGCTCGTCGTCGGCGGCGCGATCGTCGGGATCCACGTGCCGGCGTCGTCGTACGCGCCGATCGTCCTCGTCACGGCGGTCTGCGCGTTCTCGTGCACCGGGCTCGGGCTGATCAACGCGGCGCTCGGCCTCGTCGCCCGCGAGACGGCGGTCGCCTCCAACATCCTCTTCGGCGGCCTGCTCATCGTGTCGGGCGCGAACGTCCCGGTGCACGACCTGCCGGGAGCGCTCCAGGCGGTCTCCGACGTCGTGCCGCTCACGCACGGCATCGAGGCGGGACGCCTGCTCGCCGCCGGCGGCTCGTTCTCGAGCGCGGACGGGCTCGTCGCGACGGAGGCCCTGATCGGGCTCGGGTATGCCCTGGCCGGCTACGCGCTGCTCCGAGGCACGGAGACGATCAGCCGCCGGAACGCCACACTCGAGCGAGCCTAGCCTCACGCTCCGTAGTTCCCCGCCGTCGCGAGCCGCAGCGCTACCGATGCCCGGGCCACGGGCACGGCCGAGGATCAGGCCATGTCGCACCAGACCCTGATCGCGATGCTCGTGACGAGCGTGAGCGGCTACTGGATGCTCTACAGCGGCCTCGCGAAGCGGATGCTCCGCCTCGGGCTCCGTGGCCGCTGCGCGAGCTGCGGCCGCCTGCGCGCCACGTGCAGCTGCCGCTGAGGAGGAGCCGTGCCCGAGTCGCTGCTCACGAGCGACAACACCGAGCTCGTCTTGACACGTCGCGGCTACGACGCGCTCGTGGCCGAGCTCGCCCGGCTGACCGAGGAGAAACGGCCGGCAGCGGTGACCGCCCTGCGCGAGGCCGCGGAGGTCGCCGGGGACCTGACCGACAACTCGGAGTTCCTGCACGCGCGGGACGAGCTCGACCGCGTCGAGGCGCGGATCGCGCTGCTCGACAGCCGGCTGCGGACCGCGAGGCAGCTGCGGCCGCGCGAGGCCGGCAATGCCATCGTCTCCCGCGGCTCGCACGTCGTCCTCGAGGATCTCGACGACTCGACCGTCGACGAGTACGTCGTCGTCGCCTCGGCCGAGTCCGACCCCGAACGGGGCCGGCTCTCGGACGAGTCGCCGGTCGGCCGCGCGATCGTCGGGCATCGCCGCGGCGACCGCGTCGAGGCACGCACGCCGAGGCGAATCCGTCACCTGCGCATCGCGGAGATCGACCGCCGCCGGCGCTGACCGGAAGGAGTTGTGCCATGCGCAAGGTCGTCATCATGGGTGCAGGCGGCCGCGATTTCCACGACTTCAACGTCGTCTACCGCGACGATCCCGGGACCGAGGTCGTCGCGTTCACGGCCACCCAGATTCCCGGCATCGCCGACCGCGTCTACCCGCCGGCGCTGGCCGGGCCGCGCTACCCGCACGGCATCCCGATCCGGCCGGAGGGCGAGCTGACCGACCTCGTCCGCGAGCACGGGGTCGACGAGGTCGTCCTCGCCTACTCCGACCTCAAGCACGAGACGGTGATGCACAAGGCGTCGCTCGTCCTCGCGTCCGGCGCCGACTTCCGGCTGCTCGGCCCCGACGCGACGATGCTCGGCTCGTCGAAGCCGGTCGTCGCCGTCTGCGCGGTGCGTACCGGCAGCGGCAAGAGCCAGACGACCCGCAAGGTCGGCAAGACGCTGCTCGACGCGGGCCTCCGCGTGGCGCTCGTGCGCCACCCGATGCCGTACGGCGACCTCGAGGCGATGCGCGTCCAGCGCTTCGCGTCACTCGACGAGATCGACGCGTCGCATCCGACCGTCGAGGAGCGCGAGGAGTACGAGGAGCCCGTCCGGCTCGGCATGACCATGTACGCGGGCGTCGACTACGACGCGATCCTGCGCCGGGCGGAGGAGGAGGCGGACGTCGTCGTCTGGGACGGCGGCAACAACGACTTCCCCTTCTACAAGCCCGACCTGCTGATCGTCGTCGCCGACCCGCTGCGCCCGGGGCACGAGCTCCGCTACCACCCCGGCGAGACGAACCTCCGCCTGGCAGACGTCGTCGTCGTCAACAAGGTCGACTCCGCGGCCGCGAACGACGTCGAGGCGGTCGTCGCGAACGTACGAGACGTGAACCCGCTGGCCACGATCGTCTTCGCGAGCTCACCGCCCGTGCTCGACGACGGTCCCGACCTGCGCGGGCGCACCGTGCTCGTCGTCGACGACGGCCCGACGCTCACGCACGGCGAGATGCCGTTCGGCGCGGGGCTCGTCGCCGCCCGCAGGGCCGGCGCCGCGCGAATCGCCGACCCGCGGCCGCACGCGGTCGGGTCGCTGCGCCGCGCGTTCGACGAGTGGCCCCAGATCACCAACGCGCTGCCGGCGATGGGTTACTCCGACGAGCAGCTCCGCGAGCTCGAGGAGACGATCAACGCCGTCGACTGCGACGTCGTCGTGACGGGGACGCCGATCGACCTCGGCCGGCTGATCCACTCGCGGCATCCGATCCGCCACGTCCGGTACGAGCTCGAGGAGATCGGTCATCCCGCCGTCGCCGACGTCCTCGCGCCGATCGTGGCGAAGGCGACGCCGCAGCCTGTGGGGGCGAGATGAGCATCGCAACGGAGACTCGCCATTTCCGGCGGATGGCGGACGTCGGGCCCGGCGAGCTCGAGCACCTGCTCGGCCTCGCCGCCGAGCTGAAGCGGGACCCGGCGCGCTACGAGGGCGCGCTGCACGGGCGGGCGATCGCGTGCATCTTCGAGAAGCCCTCCACGCGCACCCGCGTCTCTTTCGCGGCTGCGGCGGCAGAGCTGGGCGCGACGCCGATCGCGCTCTCGCCGCAGGAGCTGCAGATCGGCCGCGGCGAGACGCTCGCCGACACGGCGCGCTCGCTCTCCGGATACTGCGCTGCGATCGTCGTGCGCACGTTCGCACAGCACACGGTCGACGAGCTTGCCGCCTGGGCCACCGTGCCGGTCGTCAACGCCCTCTCGGACGAGCATCATCCGTGCCAGGCGCTCGCGGATCTGCTCACCATCCGGGAGAGCTGCGGCGACCTGCACGCCAGGCGGCTCGCCTTCGTCGGCGACGGTGGCGACAACGTGGCGCACTCGCTGCTCGAGGCGGGCGCGCTCAGCGGCCTCGACGTCGCCGTCGCCTGCCCGCCCGCATACACGCCCAGGCAGGACGTGCTCGACGAGGCGCGGCAGCTGGCCGCGGCCACCGGCGCCACGCTGTCGGTCGTCGAGGACCCGCGCGAGGCGGTGACCGGCGCCGACGCCGTCTATGCCGACGTCTGGGCGTCGATGGGCGAGGAAGCCGAGCACGACATCCGCATTCGCCACCTGTCGCGCTACCAGGTGACGGAGGACCTGATGGCGCTCGCGAAGCCGGACGCGATCTTCCTCCACTGCCTGCCGGCGAAGCGCGGCGAGGAGGTCGCGCCGGCCGTGATCGACGGCCCGCAGTCGGCGGTGTGGGCACAGTCGGCGAACCGGATGCCGACCGAGGCGGCGCTCCTGCTCGCGCTCACGCACGGGTTCGAGAACGTCCCGTGAGCCGCCTCGTCGTCGCGCTCGGCGGCAACGCGCTCCTGCGGCGCGGCGAGCCTGCCGAGGCGGAGACGCAGCGCCGCAACATCGCCGTCGCGGCCGCCGCCCTCGCGGCCCTGGCCGCAGAGAACGAGCTCGTGATCACGCACGGGAACGGGCCGCAGGTGGGGCTGCTCGCGCTCGAGGCCGACGCGTACCGCGACGTCAAGCCCTATCCGCTCGACGTGCTCGGCGCCGAGAGCCAGGGGATGATCGGCTACCTGATCGTGCAGGCGCTCCGGGCCGAGACGGAACGGAGCGTCGTCGCGCTCGTCACCGAGGTCGCAGTCGACGCCGACGACCCGGCGTTCGGCGAGCCGACGAAGCCGATCGGCCCCGTCTACGACGAGCGGGAGGCGCGCCGCGTCGCCGCCGAGCGCGGCTGGACCGTCGCCCCCGATGGCCCGCACCACCGCCGAGTCGTCCCCTCGCCGCAGCCTCGGGACATCGTTGAGCTCGACGCCGTGGAGGCGCTGCTCGCCGGCGGCTCGATCGTCGTGTGTGCGGGCGGCGGCGGGATCCCCGTCGTCCGCGAGGGCAGGCGGCTGCGCGGCGTCGAGGCCGTGATCGACAAGGACCTGACAGCCGCGCTGCTCGCCGAGCAGCTGCGCGCCGACCGCCTCCTGATGCTGACCGACGTGGCGCACGTCGAGCGCGACTGGCGGACTCCCCGGGCGGCGCCGATCGAGCGGACGACACCGGCGGAGCTGCGGCGGCTCGGCTTCGCCGCCGGCTCGATGGCCCCGAAGGTCGAGGCCGCCTGCCGCTTCGTCGAGCGCACCGGTGGCGAGGCGGCGATCGGGTCGCTCGCCGAGCTGCGGCAGGTCGCGGCAGGCCGCACCGGAACCCGCGTGCGCGCCGCCGCGCCGCCGCGCGCACCTGCCCCGGGCCGGAAAACCCGTAGGCGGGCTCCGGCGGAGCCCTGATGCGCGGCGTTAGGCCGGGACGGAACGCTGCGCCCATGCCCGAGACGATGTGGGCGGTACGCAAGAGCCGGCCGGGACCGGGACTCGACCTCGTCGAGGTGCCGGTACCGCCGATCGCCGACGACGAGGTGCTCGTCCGCGTCGAGGCCGCCGGCGTCTGCGGCACCGATCTCCACATCCACCGCTGGGACGACTGGGCGCAGCACCGGATCCATCCCCCGCTCGTGATCGGCCACGAGTTCGCCGGCACCGTCGTCGCGGCCGGCCGCTTCGTCCGCCACGTGCACGCCGGCGACTACGTCTCGGCCGAGAGCCACGTCACGTGCGGCGCCTGCTACCACTGCCGCACCGGCCGGGCGCACATGTGCGAGCACACGCAGATCCTCGGCGTCGACCGTCCGGGCGCGTTCGCCGAGTACGTCGCCGTGCCGGAGTCGGTCGTCTGGCAGAACGACCGCGCGAAGCTGCCGCCGGAGATCGCGACGCTGCAGGAGCCGTTCGGCAACGCCGTCTTCGCGCTCTCGCACGCGGATCTCGCGGGGAAGACGGTCGCCGTTCTCGGCTGCGGCCCCGTCGGCCTCTTCGGCATCGGCATCGCACGCGCCTCGGGCGCGGGACGCATCATCGCCTCCGACCGGCATCCGTTCCGCCTCGAGCTCGCCCGGCGGATGGGCGCCGACGCTGCGCTCGACCCCGACGCGGCCGCCGACTCGGTCGCGGCGTTCGTGACACGCAACGAGGGCGAGCACCTCGACGTCGTCTTCGAGATGTCGGGCGCCCCGGAGGCGATCGCCGACGCGTTCCGGATCGTGCGTCACGGCGGGCGCGTCATCCTCTTCGGGATCCCCGCACAGCCGGTCTCGCTCGACGTGGCCGAGACGCTGATCTTCAAGAACCTCGACGTCTCGGCGGTCAGCGGCCGGCAGGTCTGGGACACCTGGTACCGGACGCGCTGGCTGCTCGAGCACGGTGTGGTCGACCTGCGGCCGCTCATCACGGCCGAGCTCCCGCTCGACCGCCACGAGGAGGCGTTCGAGCTGCTCGAGCGCGGTGACGCGTGCAAGATCGTCCTGCGGCCGCCGGCGGTTCCGGCCGAGACGAGGGCGGTCCCGGTGGAGGCCGCGGTGTGAGCGGGCTGCCGGCAGAGCTGGACGCGGAGCTCGAGGGCTTGCGCCGGGCCGGGACGTACAAGCACTTCAACGTCCTCGAGGGCCCGCAGGGGCCCGTCGTGCGGATGGCCGGCCGCGGCGAGACGATCGTCCTCTCCTCGAACAACTACCTCGGCCTCGCCGACCACCCGGACGTCGTCGCCGCAGGCATCGACGGGCTGCAGCGCTACGGCGCGGGCACCGCATCGGTCCGCTTCATCTGCGGCACGTTCGCGCCGCACGTCGAGCTCGAGCGCGACCTCGCCGAGCTGTCCGCGACAGAGGCGGCGCTCACGTACGTCTCCTGCTGGAACGCGAACGAGGCGGTGATCCCGACGCTCGCGGACGAGCGGACGGTGATCGTCTCGGACGAGCTCAACCACGCCTCGATCATCGACGGTGTCCGGCTCGCGAAGCCGCAGCGCAAGCTCCTCTACCGGCACTCGGACATGGGCGAGCTACGCGACGCCCTCCGCTCGTGCGAGCGCGGGCAGCGGAAGCTGATCCTCACCGACGGCGTCTTTTCGATGGAGGGCGACCTCGCCCGGCTTCCCGACATCCTCGAGCTGGCACGAGCCCATGACGCCGTCGTCCTCGTCGACGACTCCCACGGCGTCGGCGTCGTCGGCGCGACCGGGCGCGGAGTCGCCGAGCACTTCGGCGTGCTCGGCCAGGTGGACGTCGTGACCGGCACGCTCGGCAAGGCGCTCGGCGGCGCCGCCGGCGGCTACGTCGCCTCGAGCGAGCGCGTCTGCGAGCTCCTCGCGCAACGCTCGCGGCCGCAGCTCTTCTCCAACGCCCTCCCACCCACGGTCGCCTGCTCGGCCCGCGCCGCCGTCCACGTCCTCCGCTCGCGTCCGGACCTCGTCGCGCGGCTGCGCGAGAACACCCGCTGGTTCCGCCACGCGCTCGGCGAGGAGGGCTTCGCGCCGCTCCCGGGCGAGTCGGCGATCATCCCGATCATCGTCGGCGAGACGGCGCGCGCGATCGAGCTCTCCGAGCAACTGCTCGAGCACGGCGTGTTCGTCACCGGCTTCGGCTACCCCGTCGTGCCCGAAGGCAAGGCGCGGATCCGCGTCCAGATGTCGGCGGCGCTCGAGCGGCTCCACCTCGAGCAGGCCCTCGCCGCCTTCGTCGAGGTCGGGCACGCGAGCGGTCTCCTTCGCCCGTGAGGCGGCATCGGTAGCAGTCCCGCGCCCGCTCAGGGCTTTCTGCCGATGGCGTTTCCCGGCCGTGGATCGAGACTGAAAGAGGTCGAACGAGGAGGCATTGCCATGGCGACCAAGACCCGGTTCGACGAGCTCGCAGGCGGCGAGCAGCACGGCGACGAGCTGCTTCGCAACGGCACGCAGAGGCCCGGCGTCGACACGCTCGGCGGCGAGGAGCACGGCCCTGACACGCTCGGCGGCGAGACGCCCGAGACGGAGCTGCTCAGGGGCGGCGAGCAGCACCACCGCGAGCTCCTCGAGATCGCCTGAGGAGCGGCGCGCTACGCGGCCGCGCTCTTCGCGGCGCGTCCGCGCGGCGCCGCGCGGCGGGCGGGGGCCACGACGGCGACGACGACGATGAACGCAGTTCCCGCGACGCGCGTCAGGCTCGCGATGTAGGTCGAGGCGAGCATCTCGCCGCTCTTCGTGCGCAACGATCCGCTCCCGACGAGGGGGCGGCTCGCGAGCAGCTCGCGCCGGAGCTTCGCCGCCTGCGCCGGATTCTCCGCGAGGACGTCGGCGTGATGCGCGAGCAGCTCTTCGCGTGTCCAGCCGGTGAGCGAGCATGCCGCCTCGTTCACCGCCACCATCTCGCCGTCCTCGCCGAAGACGAAGAGCGCCGCGAGCATGCCCGACGCGGCCTCGCCCAGCAATGTCTGCTGCACGAGGTCGTAGGCACGTCCCTCGCGCAGCGCGCGCTCACCCACTTCCGCCCTCTCTCGCTCCCGGCTCATTGACCTGTCCCCTCCGGACTCGAGTACCGCGAGTTCAGAAGACGTGGACGATTGTAGCCCGCGGATCCCGCGCACAGGGATAATCGAGGAGGCCAGCGTGCGAGTCCTGATCCTGTTCTGCGAGGAGGGCGAGGGTCACGCGTCGGCGGCGCGTGTGCTCCGGCGCGACCTCGCGCGGGAGGGGGCCGACGTCACCGTCGTGGACGCGATGCAGCGAGGGCTCGGCCGGCTCGTCCCGCTGCTGAGCCGCGACGCGTACCACCTGCAGGTGCGCCGCCTGCGCTGGACGTACGGCCTCGAGTACTTCCTGTTCACGCGCGTCCCGCCCTTCCGCTGGTTCGGCCGCCGCGGCCTCGCCTTCCTCGCCGCGCGGCCGCTGCGGCGGCTGATCCGCCGGGCCCGCCCCGACGTCGTCGTCTCGACGCATCCCGCCGTCACCAACGTCCTCGGCTTCCTGCGCCGGCGCGGCCGCCTCGAGCTGCCCGTCGTCGCGACGATCACCGATCTCGGCGTCCACCCGCTCTGGGCCCACCGCGGCGTCG
>DASQQF010000121.1:0-5827 GCA_035643535.1 Gaiellaceae bacterium | reverse complement strand
CGCAGCGGCGACGATCTCGGGATCGCCGGTGCCGTCGCGATGCCGTGTGACGTCCGCGAGCCCGCGCAGCTGGAGGAGGTCGTCGCGGCGGCCGTCGAGACCCACGGTGCGCTCGACATCCTCGTCGTCAATGCGGGCTGCCGCTCGAGGCGGTCTACTCCGCGTCGAAGTTCGCGCAGGTCGGCTTCACGCGTGCACTCGACCACGAGCTGCGCGAGCACGGAGTCCGCTGCACGAACATCTGCCCCGGCGGGGTCGCCACTGACTTCGCTCTCGACGAGGGTCGCGGCCGGACGCCCGACGCGCTGCCGGGGATGATGGCCGCGGAGGACGTCGCGGAGGTCGTCGTGTTCGCGCTCGAGCGGCCGCGCCGCCTCCGCATCCTCGAGACGGCGCTCCGGCCGCTGACGGAGGGCTCGTGGGGATGATCCGGATCGGGCTCCTCTCCACCGCGGACATCCACCGTGCCCATCTCGCGGCCGTCGCCGAGACGAGCCCCGTCGTCGCCGTCGCGTCGCGCAGCCGGCCCAAGGCCGAGGCATTCGGGCAAGAGCACTCGATCGAGCGCGTCCACGGCTCCTACGCGGAGCTGCTCGCCGACCCGGAGCTCGACGCCGTCGTGATCGCGCTGCCGAACGCGCTGCACCACGAGTGGACGATGCGGGCGCTCGCCGCCGGCAAGCACGTCCTCTGCGAGAAGCCGTACACGCGGCAGCCGCACGAGGCGGAGACGGCGTGGGACGAGGCGGAGCGGCGCGGACTCGTCCTGATGGAGGCGTTCATGTGGCGCCACGCCGCCCAGACGGCGCTCATGCGCGAGCTCCTGCCGCAGCTCGGGCCGCTGTACTCCGTGCATGCGGCGTTCTCGTTCCGGTGGTGGCGGCGCGACGACGACGTCCGGCTCGTGCCCGAGCTCGGCGGCGGGTCGCTGCTCGACGTCGGCTGCTATTGCGTGAGCGCGTTCCGCCTGGTCGCGGGCGAGCCGGACGAGGCGTACGGCACCGGCGTCTCGGGCCGCGGCGGCGTCGACTGGGGCTTCGCCGGCGTGCTGCGCAGCAGCGAGGTGCTCGGGACACTCCAGTGCGGCTTCCGCCACGACGAGCGCTCGCTCGTCGTCCGCGGCGCGGGCGGCGAGCTGCACGCGCCGGATCCCTGGCACGCCTCGGAGTCGCGGGTCTACCTCAACGGCGTGGAGCACCGGGCCGAGCCGGAGGATCCCTACCGGCGGCAGCTGGCGAACTTCGTCGCGGCGATCGGCGGCGAGGCCGAGCCCCTGCTCGGGCGCGAGGACGCCGTCGCGCAGGCGCGTGCGCTCGATGCGCTCTGGCGCGCGGCAGCCTCCGGGCGCGCCGTCTCGCTCTAGGCTCCGGCCGTGGCTCTGCTCCGGGTCGACGGGCCGTTCGATCTCGCGCTCACGACCGCCCGCTTCCGGGCGTTCGGCGTCGACCGGGCGAACGTCTGGCACGAAGGCGGCTTGCACCGGGCAGTGGCCGGGCGCGAGGTGCGGATCGAGGCGGCGCCGGGCGGAGTCGACGTCGAGCCGCTCGACGACGAGACGGCGCCGGTCGTGCGGAGGCTGCTCGGGCTCGACTTCGAGCTGGAGCCGTTCTACGCCTGGGCTGCGCGGGTCACGGAGCTCGCGGCCCTGCCCGGGCGCTTCCGCGGCTTCCGCCCGGCGCTCGTTCCCGACCCGTTCGAGGCGCTCGTCGTCTCGATCACGGCGCAGCAGGTCTCGCTCGCCTCGGCGACCGCGATCCGGAGCCGGCTGATCGAGCGGTTCGGCGCGCGCGCCGGCCTCGCGTGGGCGTTCCCGGCGCAGGAGCGGCTCGCCGCCGCGTCCGAGGACGAGCTCGTTGCGATCGGCTTCTCGCGCCGCAAGGCCGAATACGTCGTGGGGCTCGCCCGCTCCGACCTCGATCTCGGCGCCCTCGCCGCGCTGCCGGACGAGGAGGTGAAAGCGCGACTGGTCGCCGTTCGCGGCCTCGGGGAGTGGACGGCCGACTGGTTCCTCGCGCGTCATCTCGGGCGGCCGTACGCCTGGCCGGCAGGCGACCTGGCGCTGCGCCGGGCGGTCGCGGCGCTCTATGGTGAGTCGGACGTTCGCGCCGCGGGCGTGCGCTTCGCTCCGTTCCAGAACCTGACCGCCCACTACCTCCTGGCCCAGTACCTGACGCCGTGATCCGCCGAGCGACAGCCGACGACATCGAGCTCGTGCGCGACCTCAGCGCCGAGTTCGAGCGCGAGGTTCCCGACGAGCTGTGGGCCGACGAGGACGACGTGACCGGGCACGACACGATCCTGCTCGCCGACGACGTCGGCATCGCCGCGCTCGAGCGCAAGAGTGAGCGGGCGTGGCTCCTCGATCTCCTGTACGTGCGCCCCCAGGCGCGCGGACGCGGCCTGGGGACCGAGCTGCTGCGTGCCTCCGCAGACCACGTCCGGTCGCAGGGCGGCGAGCTGCTCGCGCTCGAGGTGCTCGAGTCGAACGGGGGCGCACGGCGGCTCTACGACCGGCTCGGCTTCCGGACGATCGAGCGCGTCCTCGCGGCGCCGGTCACGGGGCTCGTCGGCGAGCAGCCCATGGGCCCGACCTTCGGCTCCGTCCATGCCCAGACCGACGACGTCGGCGCCGTCGAGCGGGCGGTGGCGAAGGTGCTGCCCCGCCTCGGGCAGTCCCGCGGGACGAGCGTGACCGGCCCGCGCAACGGCTGGGTCGCGGTCCACGACGAGCTCTGCGACCGCGATCCCGAGCAGCTGAAGGCGCTCGCGAAGGAGCTCTCGTACGCACTGCCGGCGGTGACGCTCGCGATCGGCGTCGAGCAGGGGGCCGTCGTGCGCTACAACCTCTACGACCGCGGCGGCGACGTCGACGAGTATCTCTCGGTGCCGGAGTTCTTCGGCGAGCTGCCGCCGGGTGACGTCGTCGCGCTCGGCTCGAACCCGACCGTCGTCGCGCGGCTCACCGGCGCCGATGCCCGGCTCGTGCGCGAGGTGGCGCGGACCGCCCCCTCGCCCGGCGACCTCCCGCCGGCGGCCGAGCTCGTCGAGCGGATCGCGCAGGTGATGGGAATCGCCGAGGCCGGCCACGGCTGGGAAGGACACGGCGCGTGAGCCTCGTGCTCTACGACGCCGGACGCTGTCCCTACTGCGCGCGCGTGCGCATCGTCCTCGCCGAGAAGGGCGTGGAGGTGGAGGTGGTCGAGGTCGACCTCTCCGACCGGCCGGGGTGGTTGTACGAGAAGAACGCGACGGGCCGCGTGCCGGTGCTCGAGGAGGACGGGCGGCCGTTGCCGGAGTCGGCCGTGATCATGGAGTTCCTCGAGGAGCGCTATCCGGAGCCGCCGCTGCTGCCGTCGGATCCTGCCGACAGGGCGCTCGTCCGGCTCCTGGTCCACCGGGCCGACGAGCTGACCGCTCCGTACTACTCGCTCCGCCGCGGCGAGGAAGGGGCGGCCGCGCAGCTCGCGGCAGTGCTCGGGCGGATCGATGCCGGCCTCGCCCGGCTCCCCTATCTCGGCGGCGCGGAGTACGGGCTCGCCGACATCGCCTACGTCCCCTGGCTCCTGCGCGCCCGTGACACGCTCGACGTCGCGCTCGACGGCTTCCCCGCGCTCGCGGCCTGGCTCGCGCGGCTCGAGCAGCGGCCGTCCGTGGCGGCGGAAGTCGATATCGTCGCGGCCCTGTGAAGCCCGTGGTCGACTCCGCCTGGCTCGCCGAGCACCTGGACGAGGAGGACCTCGTCGTCGGCGACGTGCGTGGTCCGAACGCGCACATGCGCGGCCACATCCCGGGCTCGCGTCCGCTCGTGCTCGGCTCGCCGCCGCCGGCGGCGGACGAGGAGTCGGCACGCGCGCTCGCGCAGGAGATCGCGCTGCGGCTGCGCCGGCACGGGATCACGGGAGGAGAGCGACTCGTGCTCGTCGACCGGGGCGACGGCGTCGGCGCGATGCCGGCGGCGCAGATGGCGGAGCTCGCGGGGCATCCGAACGTCGCGATCCTGCTCGGCGGGATCGCGGGCTGGGAGGGCGAGCTCGCCGAGGGCGCGGTCGAGCTCGACCACGTCCGCGAGGCGGACCTCGAGCCGAATCCGCGGGCCCTTCCGACGCGTGAAGAGCTCAGGCGCCGCCTCGGCGACGGCGACCTCCATCTCCTCGACGTGCGCACGCCCGAGGAGTTCGCCGGGCGGCGCGGCAGCCGCTGCGACCCGCGCCAGGGGCACATCCCGGGGGCGCGCAATCTCGACGTCGGCGAGCTCTTCGAGGCGCCCGGCCGGCCGAAGTCGCCCGAGCGGATCCGGGAGCTCGTCGGCCTGCCCGAGGATGCGGAGATCGTCGCGTACTGTCATGTCGGCTCCCGCTCCGCCCTCGCCACGCTCGCGCTTCGCTCGGCCGGCTACGCCGCCCGCAACTACGCCGGCTCCTGGCACGAGTGGAGCCGCGGCGACCCGGCCGGCTTCCCCGCCGAGGGAGCGGAGAAGGAGCCGGGCCGCCGCTCCTGGTTCCGGCGGGGCTAGCCGGACGCTCAGGGGCGCCGGACGACTCGGACGGCGTCGGCGATCAGGAGCCCGGGCGCGGTCGTGCGGCGCGACAGTCGGACGAGCCAGCGGTCGCCCGCGGTGAGGCGGAAGCTGCCGAGATAGACCCACCGGCCGCCGTCTCGCCGCTCGTCGACGCGCGTCCAGCGGGTGCCGCCCGCAGCGGCGACCGCGAAGGGCGCGGAGCGGCTGTAGTCGGAGGCGGCGGGCCAGCGGACATAGACGAGGTAGGCGCCTCCCGTCCGGATGCGCAGACGGAAGCGAGCCGGATCGGCGACCGCCGCCGCCTTTGCGTAGCGATAGCCGGTGCGGTAGCGCTGCGGGTTCCAGGAACTGTGCCCCCAGCTCGAGGACGCGCTGAAGCGGCCGGGCGTCGCGTCGTCGACGACCTGGACCCGGCTGCTCGTGAAGTCGGTGAGAGTCGTGAACCCGTAACCGCGAGCTGCGACGGCACGGAGCAGCGCGGGCAGCGCGGCCGCGTCGAGCGTGGAGCCGTCGGCGGCCGAGCCGACGTGCATGAGCACGATCTCGCCCGGCTGCAGCTGCGAGAGGACGCGCGCGACGATCGCCTGCGTGCCCCCGGCCGGCCGGCCCTTCCAGCCGAGCGTGTCGACGGTCCAGCCGACGGAGCCGTAGCCGAGGCTGCCGGCGACGGCGAGCGTGCGAGCGTCGCGGTCGCCGTACGGGAAGCGGAACAGCGGCTTTGCGACCGTGCCCGTCACCGACCGGATGACGCGCGCGCCACGGCTGATCTCCGCCCGCACCGCCGCGGCCGAGAGGCGTGTCAGGTACGGGTGCGAGTACGTGTGATTGCCGACGGGATGGGCCGCCGCGATCCGGCGGGCCTCGGCCGGGTGCGCCTGCGCCCAGTGCCCGGTGAGAAAGAACGTGGCCGCCGCATGCCGCGCCGCGAGTGCGGCCATGATCGGACGGACGGCGGTCGCGTCTCCGCCGCAGTCGAAGGTCAGCGCCACGACCCGCTGCTTCGTCGGGATCCGAGCCCACTCGCTCCCGGCGAACGACCTCGCCGCGCCCGTACCGGCGGCCGCCAGAGAGGAGACCGCCACCGAAGCGGCGAGCCCCCGGAGCACCAGCGCAACCGACCGCCGCATCTGCTTCGACTCCCGTGCCTTCGCCTGGAGTGTCGTTCGCGGCGGCCCGCCGTGCATCGGCGGAAAGCGGCACACGTACTACTCGAAAGCTGCAAAGGCGGACGAACGGCAAGAGGGGCCGTGCCGAAGGGCAGACGGCCCCTCTTCGCCTCCCAGCCGTGGTCGGCTAGACGGTTACGGG
>DASQQF010000120.1:0-12500 GCA_035643535.1 Gaiellaceae bacterium | reverse complement strand
GGAGCTCCGGCGACTGTGGCCGGCCGCGCTCGCGAGCGCGCCGCTGCGGGAGCTGCTCGCGGGGACGCAGCCGCCCGGCCGCCGCGTGCTGCGGCTCTTCGGCGTGAGCGAGTCGGCAGTCGCGCGTGCGCTCGCCGAGGCGGGCGGCGACGGCAGCGGGGTGGAGGCGACGATCTGCGCGCGCGACTTCGAGATCCACGTCGACCTCGTCGTGGAGCCGGGGACCGACGAGCGGGCGGCCATCCTCGACGCCGCGCTCGCGGAGCGGCTCGGAAGCGCCGTGTTCGCGCGCGACGAGCGCCCGGTCGAGGAGCTCGTCCTCTCGCTCTGCCGCGCGGGGGGACTGCGGCTGACGGCTGCGGAGTCGTGCACCGGCGGCCTCGTGTCCGCGCGTCTGACCGCGATCCCGGGCGCGAGCGACGTATTCACCGGCGGAGTCGTCGCGTACTCGAACGAGCTGAAGGCGCGGGAGCTCGGCGTGCCGGCGGAGCTGATCGAGCAGTACGGGGCGGTCTCCGCCGAGGTGGCCGAGGCCATGGCGGACGGAGCGCTCCGCCGGCTCGGCGCGGACGTGGCGGTCTCCGTCACCGGAGTGGCGGGGCCGGGCGGGGGCACGCGCGAGAAGCCGGTGGGCCGGGTCCATTTGCACGCCGTCGGACCCGGCGGACGGCTCGGGCGAGTGCTCGACATGCCCGGCGACCGCGACCACGTCCGCGCCCGCGCCACCGTCTCCGCGCTCCACCTCCTCCGTGCACTCCTGGCACGGAGTCGCGACGAAGACGTATGAACTCCGGCGCTAGCGTGGGCGGCGATGAACGGCTCCGGCTCTTCCTCGCCCTGCGCCTGCCGCGACGCACCATCGACGCGATCGAGCGGTGGCAGCGGGTGTCCCTGCGCGACGTCCGCGTCGTACCGCGCGCGCAGCTTCACGTCACGCTCGCCTTCCTCGGCACCCGGCCGGCGGCCGATCTCGACCCAGTCCTCGATGCGCTGCGCCAGGCGGCCGCCACGGCGGGCGACGTGCGTCTCACGCCCACGCGCTACCGGGAGACGCGGAGCGTCGGGATGCTCCTCCTCGACGACGGGGACGGGGCGGCGGGAGCCCTCGCGGACGACCTCCAGCGCCGCCTCGAGAGTCTCGGCGTCTATCGCCGCGAGCGGCGCATATGGCTGCCGCATCTCACGGTGGCACGGTTTCGGGAGCGGCCGCACCTGCAACCGGAGCCGCCGCCTGCACGAACGTTCGTTCCGTCCGACGCGGCTGCTTATCTGTCACGGCTGCGCCCGGGCGGGGCGGAGTACCACGTCCTCGAGTCGGTCGCACTCGGAGAGAGAGTAGGAGGCGAATAGGTGGACAGGCAGGAAGCACTCGACGTCGCGCTCGGCCAGATCGAGCGCCAGTTCGGCAAGGGCTCCGTGATGAAGATGAGCGACCGCGCGGCGGTGTCCGTCGGCGCCGTCTCCACGGGATCGCTCGCGCTCGACCTCGCGCTCGGCATCGGCGGGTTGCCGCGTGGCCGGATCGTCGAGATCTTCGGCCCCGAGTCGTCGGGCAAGACGACGCTCGTCTACCACGTGATCGCCGAGGCACAGCGCCGCGGCGGCATCTGCGCCTTCATCGACGCCGAGCACGCGATGGACCCGACCTATGCGAAGCGGATCGGTGTCGACATCGACAACCTCCTCGTCTCGCAACCCGACACCGGCGAGCAGGCACTCGAGATCGCCGAGCTCCTGATCCGCTCCGGCGCTCTCGACATCGTCGCCGTCGACTCGGTCGCCGCGCTGACGCCGAAGGCGGAGATCGAGGGTGAGATGGGCGACAGCCACGTCGGCCTCCAGGCGCGGCTGATGAGCCAGGCCCTGCGAAAGCTCGCCGGCACGCTCAACCGCACCGACACGATCGCGATCTTCACGAACCAGCTGCGCGAGAAGATCGGCGTCATGTTCGGCAACCCGGAGACGACGCCGGGCGGCCGGGCGCTCAAGTTCTACTCCTCGGTACGCCTCGACATCCGCCGCATCGAGACTCTCAAGGACGGGGCGGAGGCGTTCGGCAACCGGGTCAAGGTGAAGGTCGTGAAGAACAAGGTGGCCCCGCCGTTCAAGCAGGCGGAGTTCGACATCATCTACGGCTCCGGCATCTCCTGGGAGGGCACCGTGCTCGACGTGGGACTCGAGCGGAAGATCGTCGCGAAGTCCGGCTCGTACTTCAGCTTCGGCGACGAACGGCTCGGCCAGGGCCGTCAGAACGCGACGGCGTTCCTCCGCGAGCATCCGGATGTGACGCAACAGGTCCTCCAGCAGATCCAGATCGAGCTCGGCCCTGAGCAGGTGGTCTCGGCACGGCTCCTGCCGGTGGCCGACGAGCCCGCCTCCAACGGATCGTCGAACGGGAAGGCGGAGATAGCAGCGGAGGCGCTCGCGGCGGCCGAAGCGGAGGCGTGACCCGGCCGTGGCCGCGGTGGTCACGGCGCTGCGGGAGCGGCCGCGTGACCGGGTCGACGTCGAGCTCGACGGTGCACCGTGGCGGACGCTTCCGGCCGCGGTCGTCGTGCGCGCGGGCCTGACGGTCGGGCGCGCCCTCGATCGCAGGACCGCACGGATCGTGGCGCGCGAGCTCCGCAGCACCCGCGCGGCGGCCTGCGCGACGCGGGCGCTCCGGGCGCACGACCGGTCACGCGGCGAGCTCGAGGCGCGGCTCGAGCGGGCAGGAGTGCCGACGACCGCGCGTGCGGAAGCACTCGAAGCGCTCGAGCGGGCCGGGCTCGTAGACGACTCCCGTGTTGCCCGGATACGTGCCGAGACGCTGGCGTGGCGCGGCTACGGCGACGCAGCGATCCGCGCCGATCTCGAGCGCCGCCACCTTCCGGCGGAGGCCGTCGAAGAGGCTCTCGCTGCCCTCGAGCCGGAAGCCGAGCGCGTCCGGAACCTGCTCCAGCGTGAGCATGCGACGCCGGCCGTGCTCCGCCGCCTCGCCGCCCGCGGCTTCGATCGCGAGCTCCTCGGCGAACTGGCGGCGTTTGCACGAGAGGCATGAGGAGCGCTACCATCGGGCCACGCTTCATCCGACGTTTTGCCTGCAAAAGTAGTTCTTCCGAAACCACAGTCCTGATGATCGACGGTTCGACGCAGATGCCACGGAGGCGCCCCGGAAGGTAGCGCGGCGGCTTCGGGCAGCACATCGCGTGCCCGGGATGGTCTCGGAAGACTGCCGGTTGGGCGCGGCGCCGGTCGGGCGCGCCGCCATCGGCGGCTGGGCAGCAACCGAGGAGCCGGGCAGTGCAGATCGGGATCGGAATTGCCATCGGTATCGCGGCAGGGGTCGGTCTCGCGCTCCTCGCGGTCTCGGTGTTCGGAACGACCGGCGTCCGCAAGGCCCGGCGGATCCGCGACCAGCTCCTCGACGACGCTGCGCGCGAGGCCGAGGCGGTGCGTCGCGAGGCGCAGGTCGACGCGCGCGAGCAGGCGGTGCGGCTGCGCGGCGAGATCGACGCGGAGCTCGCCGACCGGCGCGAGCAGGTCGTGAAGATCGAGGAGCGCGTGCTCGCGAAGGAGAGCGAGGTCGAGCAGAGGCTCGAGGAGCTCGCCCGCCGCGACCAGGGACTCGCCGACCGTGAAGAGCATGTCCGGCGGCTCCAGGACGAGCTGAAGCAGGCCAGGAGCGCCGAGGTTGAGGCGCTCGAGAAGGCAGCGGCGATGACGCAGGGCGACGCGCGGGCTCTACTGCTCGAGCGAGGCGAGGAGCAGGCACGCCACGAGCTCGCCCGCCGTGTGCGCATGCTCGACGAGGAGGCGCGAGCGGAGTCGAAGCGGCGCGCGCGGAACCTCGTAGCCGACGCGCTCCAGCGGGTGGCCGCCAGCCACACGGCCGAGACGACCGTGACCGTGGTCGAGCTCTCGTCGGACGACATGAAGGGCAGGATCATCGGCCGCGAGGGCCGGAACATCCGCGCGCTCGAGCATCTCACCGGCGTCGACTTCATCGTCGACGACACGCCGCACGCGGTCGTGCTCTCCTCGTTCGACGGTCTGCGGCGCGAGATCGCGCGGCTCACGCTGGCGAAGCTGATCGAGGACGGACGGATCCACCCGGCACGGATCGAGGAGACGTACTACGAGTCGAAGGCGGAAGTGGAGGAGATCGTTCGACAGGCGGGCGAGCAGGCGGTCTTCGAGGCGAACTGCGGCGCGTTCCACGAGGAGCTCGTCCCGATCCTCGGTCGCCTCCGCTACCGCACGAGCTACGGTCAGAACGTCCTGAAGCACACGCTCGAGGTCGTCCATCTCGCCGGGATCATGGCGACCGAGCTGGACGCGAGCGTCCAGACCGCGAAGCGCGCCGCGCTGCTCCACGACGTCGGGAAGGCCATGACGCACGAGGTTGAGGGATCGCATGCGCTCATCTCCGCGCAGCTCGCCCGCCGCTACGGCGAGTCGCAGGGCGTCGTCCATGCGATCGAGGCGCATCACTACGAGGTGCAGCCGCAGACGGTGGAGGCGGTTCTCCTGATCGCGGCGGATGCGGTCTCCGCGAGCCGGCCCGGGGCGCGCGGCGAGAGCCTTGAGCACTACATCAAGCGGCTCGAGGCGCTCGAGGAGCTCGCAAGCTCGAAGCCCGGGGTCGAGAAGGTGTACGCGCTTCAGGCGGGCCGCGAGATCCGTGTCATCGTCTCCCCGGGCGAGGTCGACGACGACGAGGCGGCGCTGCTCGCGCACGAGATCGCACGCGACATCGAGGACCGGCTCGAGTATCCCGGCCAGGTCAAGGTGACCGTGATTCGCGAGAGCCGCTCGGTCGAGGTCGCGCGCAATCACGCGCTGGGGCAGCCGCCCACGGCGGAGCCGCAGCCTGCGGACTCGCCGATCCAGGCGGCCTGAACGGCCCGGCTACTCTTGGCCCGTGCGCAGGTATCACCTGACGACGTTCGGGTGCCAGATGAACGCCCACGACTCGGAACGCATCAAGGGGCTACTCGAGGACCTCGGTCTCGGCGAGGCCGTCTCACAGGACGACGCGGACGTGATCGTGCTCAACACCTGCACGATCCGCGAGAAGCCGGATATGCGCTTCGCCGCCCACATGGGCAACGCCGCGAAGCTGAAGCGCGAGCGGCCCGGGACGGTGATCGCCGTCGGCGGCTGCTATGCAGAGGCCCAGCGCGAGCGGCTCTTCTCCCTCTACCCAGACGTCGACGTCGCCTTCGGCCCGGGCACGATCGCCCACCTCGGCGAGTGGCTCGGCGCCGGCGGGGAGGGAGTCGTGCGCGGCAGGTTCGGCACCGGCGAGGAGCGCGCGTTCGCCGCGGGGCTGCCTGCGCACCGGGAGCGCCGGTTCCAGGCGTGGGTGCAGGTGTCGATGGGCTGCAACTCGGTCTGCGCGTACTGCATCGTCCCCGCGGTTCGCGGGCGCGAGATCTCACGCCGGCCGGGGGAGGTCGTCGCCGAGGTGGAGCGGCTCGCGGCCGGGGGCGTGCGCGAGGTCACGCTCCTCGGCCAGAACGTCAACTCGTACGGACGTGACGTGGGGTCGAGCTTCTCCGAGCTCCTCCGGGCCGTCGACGCGGTCGAGGGCATCGAGCGAGTCCGCTTCACGAGCCCACACCCGAAGGACTTCCGCCGGGACGTGATCGACGCGATGGCAGGGTGCGCCGCCGTCTGCGAGCACGCCCACCTGCCGCTCCAGTCGGGCTCGACGCGCGTCTTGAAGGCGATGCGCCGCACGTACTCGCGCGAGCGCTACCTCCGGCTCGTCGGACAGCTGCGCGGCGCCGTTCCCGATCTCGCGCTCACGACGGACGTGATCGTCGGCTTCCCGGGCGAGACGGAGGACGACTTCCGCGAGACGCTCGAGGTCGTCGAGGAGGTCGGCTTCGACGGGGCGTTCACGTTCGTCTATTCGCCCCGCGCCGGCACGGAGGCGGCGGCCCGCGACGACCAGGTGCCGGGCGAGGTGAAGCGCGAGCGGATCGAACGGCTCGTCGAGGTCGTGCACCGGATCGCCGCCGCGCGGAACGGCGCACGTGTCGGCCGCGTCGAGGAGGTGCTCGTCGAGGGGCCGAGCCGCACCGAGCCGAGCCTCCTTCGCGGGCGGACGCGCCGCAACACGACCGTGAACTTCGGCGGGACCGCCGAACCCGGAGAGCTCGTCCCGGTGACGATCGAGGCCGCCACGTCGACGACCCTGCGCGGCAGCCGGCTTGCGGCAGTTGCAGCCTAGGGACCTCGTCTGGGACGGTTGTCTCAACGTCCGCGAGCTCGGCGGCCTGCCGACACGCGACGGTGGGGAGACGCGGTCGGGGTCCGTTGTGCGGGCCGACAGCGTCCGCCAGCTGAGCGACGAGGGCTGGCAGGCGCTCGTCGACCACGGCATCCGCACCGTGGTCGATCTCCGGGGCGACGACGAGCGCGCCGACGATCCGCCGGCGGAGCTCCCGGTCGAGGTCGTGCACGTGCCGTTTTTCGAGACGAGCGAGGCGGAGTGGCGGGAGATCGCGGCGGAGCGTGATGCCGCCGCCGCCGCCGCGCCCGACGTCGCCGGTGCGACGCGGGACGTCTACCTGATCTTTCTCGAGCGTTTTCGCGGGAACGTGGCCGCAGCCGTCCGTGCCGTCGCGAACGCGCCGGAGGGCGGCGTGGTCGTCCACTGCGTCGGCGGCAAGGACCGGACGGGGCTGCTGTCGGCGTTCCTGCTCCACCTCGCGGGGGTGGACGACGACGAGATCGCGGCCGACTACGCGCTCAGCGAGGAGCGGCTGCGCCCGCGGCACGAGGCGTGGTTCGAGACGGCGGAGAGCGGCGAGGAGCTCGAGCGTTTGCGCCGGATCGCCCAAACGCCCGCGGCCTCGATGACCGGCGTCTTCGCGGAGCTCGAGCGCCGCTACGGCGGCATCGAGGCGTACCTCCGCTCGGCAGGGGTGGGGGACGACGAGCTCCGTCTCGTCCGTGCACGGCTTCGTGGCTGAGCACGTCATCGGGCTCTTCGGGCCCACCGCCAGCGGCAAGTCGGACGTCGCGGCAGCCGTCACCGGGCTGACCCCTGCAGAGGTCGTCTCGGCGGACGCGATGCAGGTCTACGACGCGCTGCCGATCCTCACGAACCGCTCGTCCCATCCCGAGCGCCTCGTCGGCATCTGGCCCGTCACGCACTCCGCCTCGGTCGGAGAGTACGCGCCCCTTGCACACGCCGCGGTCGACGAGATCCTCGGCGCGGGGCACACGCCCGTCGTCGCGGGCGGCACCGGCCTCTACTTCCGAGCGGCGCTCGCCGAGCTCGCGTTGCCACCCGCGCCGGCGGCGGGCGTCCGTGAGCGCTGGAGTCGCATCTACGACGAGGAGGGCGCCGCCGCCGCATACGGACGCCTGCAGGAGCTCGACCCCGCTGCGGCGGCGCGTGTCCATCCGAACGACCGCCGCCGGGTCATCCGGGCGCTCGAGCTCGGCGAGGCGGGCGTCTCGCTCGCCCCCGAGCGCGAGCACCTGTTCGCAGGCCGTTGGCGGCATCCGACGCTCGTCGTGGGTCTCGACGTGCCGAAGGAGGTGCTCGAGCGGCGCATCGTCGAGCGGACGCGACGGATGTTCGAGAGCGGCGTCGTGGAGGAGGTGACGCGGGTTCTCGCGCAGCAGCCGTCGCCGACCGCACAGCGAGTCCTCGGTCTCGACGAGGTGGCGACGCTGCCGCCGGCGGAGGCGGCCGAGGCGATCATCGTCCGCACGCGCCGCTACGCGGCGTACCAGCGGAAGTGGATGCGCCGACTCGACGGGCTCGTTAGGGTCGCTGCCGACCGGCCGCCCGAGGAGGTCGCAGCTGAGATCGTCGCGCTGGCACGCACACGGGAACGTCTACGTCGTCCTTGAAGGAGCCGCGGCCGCGGCGGATCTCGCGGGAACGGACGGGGCCATCGAGGTGGTCGCAGTCGACGGCGACGACGTCACCGTCCGGATCGTGAACCCCGACGGATCGCACGCGGAGATGTCGGGCAACGGGACGCGCATCGCCGCCGCCTGGCTGATGGCCCGCACCGGCGGCGAGCTCGCAACCGTCCACGTCGGCCCCCGGGCGGTGACCGTCCGGCGCGCGGGCGACGGCCTCTACGAGTCGGAGCTCGGCGAGGTCGAGGTGGCTCCGCGCGAGATCGTGGCGGGCGTCGAGCTGACGGCCGTCTCCGTCGGGAACCCGCACGCGGTCGTCCTCGACGATCCCGCCCGGGTCGGCGAGCTCGGCCCGCTGCTCGAGACGCAGCCGCGCTTCCCCGAGCGGACGAACGTCCAGATCGCCCGCGTCGACGGGCCAGGCGAGGTCACGGCGCGCGTCTGGGAGCGCGGCGTGGGGGAGACGACGGCGTCGGGAACGAGCGCGGTCGCCGTCGCCGCGGCGACGCACGACGAGGGGGAGGTGCTCGTCCACTTCCCCGGCGGCGACCTGCGCGTGAGGCTCGAAGCCGGCCGCGCGTGGCTCACCGGCCCGGCGGCGCCGCTCGACGAATCGCCGGGCCTTCTCGACGAAGTCCTGACAGACCGGTGACGGGATCGCGGATACCGTCAGCGGCGAGGGCGGAGGGACCGCGACCCCGCCCTTGGGTGGGGTGGCGTGGCGGCGTGCCCACCTCGAGACGGCCTCCGGCCGGACCGGCAGGACAGCCTCGGCCCGCGACCGCGCGGCTCTCGTTGACGCGCTCGTGGCCGTCCACGCGGCGCATTAGAAGGTTGATGTGAATTCGAGCCCGCTCGGGGCCGGTTCGGGCCAAGCGAGGATGGCTCGGCGGCCTCAGCACAGACCGGCGGCCTGCGCGAGACCGACGAGACGGCCTCGCACCGCGCCTGGAGCGGCATCCGGGCACCGCTCCTCGTATCGAGCCTCTGGCTGCCGCCTCGTCAGGTGCCGATCTCGAACTCGCGCAGGACGTCGTTGAGGCTCGTCTTCAGGTCGGTCTGCGCGCTCCGCCAGCCGATGATGAGCGCGCAGGCCACCTCGTAGGTGCCCGCGGCGAACGCCTTCGGCCGCGTCCCCGGGACGACCACCGCCCGCGGCGGCACGTAGCCGCGGTGCTCGACCGGCTCGGGCCGCGTCACGTCGATCACGGGCACCGATCCGGTCAGCGAGACGTTCGGCGCGAGCACGGCCCGCTCGCCGACGACGACGCCCTCGGTAAGGATGCAGCGCGAGCCGACGAAGGCGCCGTCCTCGACGACCACCGGCCGCGCCTGCAGCGGCTCGAGCACGCCGCCGACACCGACGCCGCCGGCGAGATGGACGTCGGCCCCGACCTGCGCGCACGAGCCGACGGTCGCCCACGTGTCGACCATCGTGTTCGGGCCGACCCAGGCGCCGATGTTCACGTAGCTCGGCATCAGGATCACGCCCGGCGAGAGGAACGACCCGTAGCGCGCGGTCGCCGGGGGCACGACCCGCACCCCCGCCTCGGGGTCGACGCGCTTGAGCGGGATCTTGTCGAGGTACTCGAACGGGCCCACCTCGACCGGCTCGACCTTCCGCACGCGGAAGTACTCGAGGATCGCCGCCTTCGCCTCCTCGTTCACGCGCCACTCGCCGTCCACCTTCTCGGCGACGCGCAGCTCGCCCCGGTCGAGCGCCGCGATCGTCTCGTCGACGCTCACGACGCCTCCCGCAGGATCGTCGACGCCCGCTCGCACTCCTCGAGCGTCGGCACGAGCGCGAAGCGGACGTAGCCCTCGCCGCTCGGCCCGAAGAACGTCCCCGGCGAGACGACGAGCCCGTGCTCGAGGAGCCGCGCCGCCACCGCCTCGCCCGGCTCGCCCGCGGGGATCGCGACCCAGAGGTACATCGTCGCCTCGCTCGCGACGATCTCCCAGCCGCGGTCCTCGATCGCGGGGATCATCACGTCGCGCTTGGCCCGGTAGCGCGCCCGCGTCTCCTCGACGTGACGCTCGTCGCTCCAGGCGGCGACCGAAGCACGCTGGACGAACTCCTGCGGTGCCGTGCCCACCGTCGGCCGGTACGCCTTCAGTGCCGCCACGAGCTCGCGCGGGCCCGCGACGAACCCCGAGCGGTAGCCGGTCATCGACGAGCGCTTGCTCAGCGTCTGGAAGACGACGACCCGCGAGCGGTCCTCCGCCTGCAGTGCCGAGACCGGCGGCTGGTCGAACCACAGCTCCGTGTACGCCTCGTCGGAGGCGATCACGAAGTCGTGCCGCTCCGCAGCCGCCGCGAGCCGGTCGTAGAACTCCCGCGGGGCGACCGCTCCCGTCGGGTTGTGCGGGTAGTTGACCCAGACGAGCGCAACCTCGTCGCCGAGCTCGTCGAGGTCGGGAAGGAAGCCGTTCTCCCGCAGGAGCGGCAGCGTCCGGACGCGCGCTCCCGCGAACACCGCGCCGCGCTCGTACACCGGATACGCCGGCTCGCCGAAGACGACGACCTGACCCGCGGCGTCGAGCACCTGAGCGAGCGAGAAGATCGCCTCCTTCGAGCCGTAGGTCGGCACGATCTCGGCGTCCGGATCGAGCCGGACACCGAAACGGCGGTCGAGCCAGCGCGCGGCGGCCTCCCGCAGCTCCGGCAGACCTTGCGCGAGCGGGTACGGCGCGCGTTCCGGCAGCGCGTCGACGAGCGCCTGCCTGATCAGCGGGTCGGTCGGCTCGTTCGGGTCGCCCTTGCCGAAGTCGATCACCTCGCGCCCCGCCGCGAGCAGCCGGCGCCGCTCCTCCTCGAGCCGCACGAACGGATACGTCGCCATGCCGGCGAGCGTGGGGGAGATGCGGACGGCGCTCACGCCGAGACGCTAGCGAGGAACTCGGCGAGGACGGAGTAGCAGCGCTCGAGGTTCGCGACCGGCACCTGCTCGTCGGCCCGGTGCGCGTAGCGCGTCGCGCCGGGGCCGAAGTTGACCGCGTCGATCCCCTGCTCGGCGAACTGCGCGACCGGTGTCCACGCCTGCTTGGGAGCCACCTCGGGCACGAGCTCGTGCAGGCGCCGCACGAGCGGGTTCCCGAGCGCCGGCGGCGCCGCCGGCGAGTTGGAGAGGACGCGCAGCTCGCCTTCGGGCACGAGCTCGCGCACGCGCGCCTCGGCCGCGTCGCGCGAGCGGCCAGGCGCGTAGCGGAAGTTGAGCTCCGCCCAGGCGTGCGCCGGCACGACGTTCGGCGCGATCCCGCCGCCGATGCGCACCGCGCTCAGCACCTCACGGTAGACGAGCCCTTCGAGCTCGACCTCGAGCGGCTGGAGCGCGTCGAGCCCCTGCAGTCCGGCGGCGAGGGCATGGATCGCGTTGCGCCCCGTCCACGGGCGCGCCGAGTGCGCGCTCTCGCCCTCGAAGTCGACCCGCGCCTGGAGGTTCCCCATGCAGCCTGCGTGGAGGATGCAGTCCGTCGGTTCGAGCACGACCGCGAGCTCGACGCCGACGAGCACGTCCGTCGCGAACACCGCCGGCAGCGGGCTCTCGTCGACCGGCACCTCCTCGCGCGTGAAGAACAGGTAGCGGCCCGGGACGCCCGCTCGGGCGAGCTCGAGCATCACGGCGACGCCGCCCTTCATGTCGCTCGCGCCGAGGCCGTACACGGCGCCGTCGACGATGCGGCCCGGGATGTTCCCCTGCGAGGGAACCGTGTCGACGTGCCCTGCGAGGACGACCGGTGCCTCGGGGTCGCCCCACAGGATCACCTCGCCGTCGTCGTGGAGCGCCCCTGCCGGCAGCAGCGTGCGGACCAGCTCCATCGCACGGACCTCCCGGCGGCTCTCGGACGGCACGTCGACGAGCTCGAGGGTGCGGGCGGCGAGGTCTGGAGTCGGCACGGCAGGCGTCATAATGACGATCGGATGGCGGTACGACAGCCCGATCCCGTGGCGGGCCACGAGCCCGAACGCGGGCTCGTCCTCGCGGTGCTCTTACAGGGCGCCGACGCCGAAGAGGAGCTCACCGAGCTCGAGGAGCTCGCACGCACCGCCGGCGTCGAGCCCGTGGCACGCCTCGTCCAGCACCGCCGGCAGCCCGACGCGCGCACGTACGTCGGCAAGGGCAAGCTCGCGGAGCTGAAGCGGGCGTACTCGGATGCCCGTGCCGAGGTGCTCCTCGTCGACGACGAGCTCGCGCCGGCACAGCAGCGGGCGCTCGAGAACGTGCTCCAGGCCCGCGTCGTCGACCGCACCCAGCTGATCCTCGACATCTTCGCCCAGCATGCCGTGAGCGCCGAGGGAAAGCTCCAGGTCGAGCTCGCTCAGCTCGAGTACAACCTGCCGCGGATGCGTGGGATGTGGCAGCACCTCGAGCGCCTCGGCGGCGGCGTCGGCACGCGCGGCCCGGGCGAGTCGCAGCTCGAGACCGACCGCCGCCTCGCGCGCCGACGGGTCACGCTCCTGCGCGAGCGGCTCCGCCGGCTGTCGCGGCAGCGCGACGTGCGGCGCCAGGAGCGGCGCCGCAGCGAGACGCCGACGATCGCGCTCGCCGGCTACACGAACGCCGGCAAGTCGACGCTCCTGAACGCGCTGACGGAGGCGGGTGTCTCGGTCCGCGACCGGCTGTTCG
>DASQQF010000119.1:0-9159 GCA_035643535.1 Gaiellaceae bacterium | reverse complement strand
GCTGCCGGCGCCGAGCACGAGCTCCCGCTCCATCCGCTCGAGCTCGGCGGGCCGCCGCTGTGCCCGCCGTTGCGGCCGTAGCGCCGCTTCGAATCGCGCAGCCCGCCGCGCGTTCGGCGCGTCGGCCGCCCGCGCGGCCTGGACGAGCTCGGCGAGCACGATCGCCGCGAGCAGGAGGAGCCAGAGCGCGAACGACCGCGCGGCGGGGAGCGGCCGCAGGACGAGCAGGACTGCGAGCAGGGCGGTCGCGATCACGACGAGAATCGCGGCACGGCGGCGGCGGGCCCTCATGCGGGGACCGGCTCGGCCGCCCGCAGCTCGTCCCGGACCGCGGCGAGCGCGTCGACCGCCTCGTCCCTCATCCGCGGCTCCGGCTCATGGTGGCTGAACCTAGCCCATTCGAACAGCTCGGTCAGCCTCCGGACGGCGGGGGCGCTCGCGTCGAGGGCGAGCAGGGCGCGCTCGAGGTACTCGAGCGGAGCCTCCGCCGGATGCCGAGGCACGCCGGCGGCGGCGAGCGCGGCCTCCATCCGTGCATACGCGGCGACGATCGCCCGCCGCAGGTCGGGATCCGACCGGAGGTCGTCGAGCGACTCGTCGAGGATCGCGGCGAGCTCCTCCTGCGCGCTCTCGCGCAGCCTCGGCGGTCCACGACGCGAGCGTCTCGCACCGGCGGCGACGAGCAGGAGCAGCAGGCCCAGGACGGCGGCGAGCTCCTGCCAGCGGAACTGCACGTGGCGGGGAGCGGCCGGACGGGGCGGATGGGCCTTGCCCGCTCCGGGCGGCGGCGTCGTCAGGGTCTGTGCCGTGGTCGCCTGGTGCGGATGGAGCAGGTGCTCGAGGTTGACGTGCCGCCCGAGCAGGGCGAGCAGGGCGGCGGCGGCGAGCAGGGTGACGAGCGCGCGGAACGTGCGCGCCTGGTACGGCTTGCGCTCCTCGGGCCCGCGACGGAGCGCGTACAGCGCGACGAGGGTGGCGACGGCGGCGAGCAGCACGACGATGAGGACCGTCGTGAACGCGTAGTCGTAGAAGGCCGCCGACGGTCCTACGCCGAGGCCGCCGCCCGAGAGGGGCCGCCCGTGCGCGGCGAGGGCCGCGAGCGCGACGAGCGCAGTCACGACGAGGGCGAGCGGGACGAGGCGACGCCGGATCACGCCGGAAGTCTCTCAGGAGTCTCGCCCGTCGAGCAGACGTCGTAGGCTCAGCGGTTCCGCGGCGCGGGCGAGCCGGCGCGTCGTCTTCCGCAAGTAGCTCGCTGGCCCTCGCAGGGGCCCGGCGGGCTCCCGGACACCGCAATCGGTAGAAAGAGGAAGGAGCTCTACGGCGCGCCCCGTCGCGTCGGCACCGGGTGCGACGGCAGGATGGCGACATGACCGCGGCCACCCTCGCGCAGAAGATCATCGAAGGAGACTCGGTGCGCCGCTGGAGGCTCGAGGAGCTCGTCCGCGCCGGGTACGACCCCGGCGACGCGCTCGTCCTCAGCGGCCGCAGGGATGTCGACATCCATGACGCGATCCGGCTCGTGCGGCGCGGCTGTCCCCCGAAAACGGCCGTGCGGATCCTGATCTGACCGGCGGCGTCCGCCGCCTCCGGCTCCGCGCGCAAACCCCTCGAATGCGGTCTGGAGGCGCGGGCGGTTGCGGCCGAGGTCCGGAACATGCTGAGACGGGCATGCGTGGTCGCGATCCTGTGCTCTCTCGTGGCGGTCGGGAGCGCATCGGCGGCGACGGCGCCCCACGCGCAGGCCCGCGCACTCCTGGCGAAGTGCCTCACCGGGCTCCGGACCCTCCCGATCGTCAAGATCACGTCGAAGCGGGTTGCCAAGCCGCGGGCCGTGAAGGCGCGGCACGTGAACGACGACTGCGGCATCCCCCTCCTGATGGAGCGTCTCGCGTTGCCCCATCCGCACGACCAGGCGCTCCAGGACGCGCTCCAGGCGGCGCTTGCCCTCAACGTCGCCGTCGACGACTACGTCCAGTACGTCTTGGGCGTCACGCTCGGCCGTCAGAACAGGGCGCAGTTCCGCCGGGCGAAGCGAGAGGTCTTCTCGGCCAAGCGGCACGCGCGCGTCGCGCTGCGCGAGCTTCGCTAGTCAGGTAGCTGCGGGGCAGGGATTCGAACCCCAACTTCCTGATCCAGAGTCAGGCGTCCTACCATTAGACGACCCCGCAACGGGTCGACCGGCAGTGTAGCCGGGTGCCCGTGCCGGCTCAGATCTCCAGGTGGTACATCGGCACGAGGCGCTGCTCGGTCTCGGTGTCGATGTGGGCGACGACCTCGACGTACGGCTCGAGGCCGCTGCCGCGGAGCTTCGCCTTCAACAGCCCGTCGACCTGGAAGATCCCGGAGCTGTTGTTCATCCGGATCTCGATCCGGATCGGCCGGCCGTCGCCGTCGGAGATCGTCACGTCCTCGATCGCCGCCGCCGAGAGGGAGTGCATCGAAACGCTGCCCTTCTCGAACGGGATCCGCGACCGGCCCTTCGCCATGTCGAGCGCGTCGGCGACGCGGAGAATCCCCGCCTCGGTCGTGAGCGGCTGCCCGTCGGCGCGGTGGCTGATGATGCCCTGCAGCACCTCCGAGACGATCACGGTCTTGTCGGGCTCGTCGTAGAGCCCGTCGAGCAGCTCGCGCAGCTTCGGCTCGGCGAGGAAGAGCGAGAAGTCCTCGTGGCCGTGCCGGTGGATCGACATGCCGACGCAGTGCGTGAGCGCCGAGAGGACGACGACCACCTCGGCGTCGTCGGCCTCGAAACCGAAGTCGCGGACGAGCCCCGGCTCGACGCCGTGCTTCGTCAGCTGGCGCAGGAGCTTGAGCGCGATGTTCGTGACGATCTGTATGTGCACCCACGAGTGGTCGTTGATCTCCATCCGCGCTACCGCGTTCACGTTCGACACGTGCCACCAGCCCTTGAGCTGGTCGTCGGCGTTGACGCGCTCGATCAGCGTGCGCAGCGTCCGGTTGCCGCGGACGGGCACGTTGATCCGCATCCGCGCGACCGCCTCGCCCGGCGTCAGGCGGGTCTCGCGCTCGGCCTCCTCGTCGACCGGCTGCTCGATCCGCTCGGCCGTCTCGTCGTCGAGCGGTTCCGCGTCGTCGGTCATGCGCGCAGCTTACGCGGGCAGGATCGGGCGGTCGGGCTCGGTCAGGCGGTAGTAGAGGACGGTGAGCGCGTGCGCTTCGTACGGGGCCGCGATCGCGCCGCCGATCGTCCCGCCGATCCAGGCCGACCAGAACGTCGGCAGGAAGCCGAACGCGAGCGTCGCGACCGAGGCGAGGATCGTCGTCACGAGGCCGGCGAGGACGACGACCGCGAGCACCTGGAGCGTCTTTCCCGTGACGAGCTCGTTCGAGCGGGAGAACGCGTCGCGGACGCTCCGGCCCTCGACCATCACGAGCGGCACGATGAGCGTCCAGCGTGCGAGGAGGATCAGGCCGGGCACGATGAACAGGAGGAAGCCGAGGGCGACGCCGATCCCGGCGAACACCGCGCAGACGAGTAGTGTCGCGAGCTCGTTCCTCGTCCGCTCGTAGTAGGCGACCGGCGGGGCGGGCTCGCGTCCCTCGTGCACGTCGCGCACCACCTCGACGAGCGCGCCCTGCACGAGCAGGCTGCCGATCAGGGCCAGGGCGATCGACACGAGCTCGGTGCCCCGCGTGGGATGGAGCGCCGCGAGCCCGTCGGCCGCGGCGACGACGAGGAAGACGGCGCCCGCGACGAGCACCGAACGGCGCCAGAGCCGCCGGTACACGCGGGCGGCGTCGGAGAGGACGCCCCCGATCACGGCCGGGACTCTAGCTAGACGGCTACGGGCCTCCCGGCTCCCTGCTCAGCACCCAGATCGCGTGGATCACGCCGGGAACCCAGCCGAGGAGCGTGAGCAGGAGGTTGATCCAGAACTGCGCTCCGAGGCCCACCTCGAGGAAGACCGAGAGCGGCGGCAGGAAGAACGCGAGGATCGCGCGAACGACGGACATGCGCTCACGGCTCCCCGCCGCGGCGCGCGCGAAACTACGCAGCGGCCCAGTCGCCGTACAGGCTCGTGTAGAGCCCGCGCCGCGCGAGCAGCTCGTCGTGCGAGCCCTGCTCGATCACCCGGCCGTGCTCGAGGACGACGATCAGGTCGGCGTCGCGGATCGTCGAGAGCCGGTGTGCGATCACGAAGGCGGTGCGGTCGGCGAGCAGCGTGCGCAGCGCCTCCTCGATCGTCCGCTCGGTGCCGATGTCGACCGACGAGGTCGCCTCGTCGAGGATGAGGACCCGCGGGTCGGCGAGGAGCGCGCGCGCGAACGCGACGAGCTGGCGCTGGCCGAGCGAGAGCCGCGAGCCGCGCTCTCCCAGTTGTGTCTCGTAGCCGTCCTCGAGCCGGAGGACGAAGTCGTGCGCGCCGACCGTCTGCGCCGCGCGGACGATCGCCTCGGGGCGCGCCCCGGGGCTGCCGAACGCGATGTTCTCGGCGACCGTCCCGGCGAAGAGGAAGCCCTCCTGCGGCACGATCCCGAGCTGGCGGCGCAGCGACTCCTGCGTGATGTCGTTGAGGTCCCGGCCGTCGAAGGTGATGCGGCCGCTCGTAGGCTCGTAGAACCGCGCGAGGAGCTTCGCGATCGTCGACTTGCCGGCGCCGGTGTGGCCGACGAGCGCGACGGTCGTTCCCGCCGGCACGTCGAGGTCGATCCCGTGCAGCACCTCCTCGCCGAGCTTGCCGCCGCGCAGCCCGTAGGCGAAGCGGACGTCCTCGAAGCGGACGTGGCCGCGGATGTGCGGCAGCGGCTTCGCGTCCGGCCGGTCGACGACCTCCGGCTGTTCGTCGAGCACGACGATGATCTTGTCCAGCGCCGCGGTCGCCGACAGGAAGGTGTTGTAGAGCTGCGACAGCTGCTGGACGGGGTCGAAGAAGTTGTTCACGTAGAGCATGAAGGCGAACAGCGTCCCCAGCTGGGCCGGCGTCGGATGCTGGAAGTAGAGGTGGCCTCCGTAGCCGAGGACGACGGCGAGCGCGAGGGTCGAGAGCAGGCTCACCGACGGGAAGTAGACGCCGTTGAGGACGACCGTCTGCATGTTCGCGTCCCGGTAGCGGAGCGCGACCGTGCGGAAGTTCTCGGTCGCACGCTGCTCCCGCGTGAACGCCTGCACCATCCGCATCCCGGCGATGTCCTCCGCGAGCGTGGCCGTGACGAGGCCGAGCCGCTCGCGGACCTGCGAGTAGGCGCGGGCCGAGCGCGAGCGGAAGAGCGCGGTGGCGATGCTCATGAAGGGGATCACGGCGAGGGTCGCGAGGGCGAGGCGCCAGTCGAGGACGAGGAGGAGGACGGCCGTACCGGCGAGCGTGAGCGTGCTCTGCGCGAGGGTCGTCACGCCGTCGGTGACGAGCTGGTCGATCGCCTCGACGTCGTTCGTCATCCGGCTGATCAGGACGCCGGCGCGGTTCCGCTCGTAGAAGCCGAGCGAGAGCCGCTGCAGGTGGCCGAACAGCTGCCTGCGGAGGTCGGCGAGGATCCGCTCGCCCACCCAGCCGGTCATGTACGTCTCGACGTACGTCATGCCCCAGTTGGCGAGACCGGCGCCGAGGAAGATCCCGACGACGAGCCAGAGCTGCGAGCCGGTGTCGCCGTGGACGCCGTCCTCGAGCGCCATCTTCGCGAGGTACGGCGGCGCGAGCGCGGTCGCCGTCGCGGTCAGGAGCGAGAAGACCGAGAAGCCGGCGCGCCTGCGATGCGGTTGCACGAGACGCCAGAGGACGCCCACCCGCCGGCGCGTCGTGCGCCACGACCAATCCTCGACCTGCGCGTCGCGCTCGCGCATCAGGTGGCCGCCGGGCTGGTGCACGCGCACTAGGCGACCTCCTCCACGTCGCCGCGGGCCTCGACCGCGTCGGCGAACCGGCGCTCGAGCAGGCCGTGCTCGTGGATCTCGCGGTAGACGGGGCTCGTGCTCAGCAGCTCCTCCTGCGTTCCGCGCGCGGCGATCCTGCCGCTGTCGAGGACGACGATCTCGTCGGCGAGCGCGATCGTCGAGAGCCGGTGGGCGATGATCAGCGTCGTCCGGCCGCGCATCACCTCGCGCAGGCCCGAGCGGATCTTCGCCTCGGTCGTCGCGTCGACCGAGGCCGTCGCGTCGTCGAGGATGAGGATCCGGGGGTCGATCGCGAGTGCGCGCGCGATCGCAACCCGTTGGCGCTGGCCGCCCGAGAGCGTGATGCCGCGCTCGCCGATCACGGTGGCGTAGCCCTCGGGCAGCCGCTCGATGAACTCGTGCGCCTGCGCGAGGCGCGCCGCCCGCTCGACCTGCGCGTCGGTCATCTCCTCGCGGCCGAAGGCGATGTTCTCCCGAACGGTCGTCGAGAACAGGAACGGATCCTGGGAGATGACGCCGATCTCACGACGCAGCGACGTGAGCCTCACGTCGCGGACGTCCACGCCGTCGACGAGAACCCGCCCCGCCGTCGCGTCGTAGAAGCGCGGCACGAGCGCCGCGAGCGTCGTCTTGCCTGCACCGGTGTGGCCGATCAGCGCGACGGTCGTGCCCGCCTCGAGCGCGAGGTCGACGCCTTCGAGCACCCGCCGGCCGGGGAGGTACTCGAACGCGACGTTCTCGAAGCGGATCGCGCCGTCGCCGGCCGGCAGGCCGGCGGCGCCCGCCCGGTCGGCGACCTCCTCCGGCTCGTCGAGCACCTGGAAGATCCGCTCGCCCGAGGCGGTCGCACGCTGCGCCTGCCCGACCCACATGCCGAGCGAGCGCAGCGGCGTCACGAGCATCGCGAGGTAGAGGTTGAAGGAGACGAAGCCGCCGACCGAGAGCGAGCCGTGCGCGACCATCCGCCCGCCGACGAGCAGCACCGCGGCCTGGGCGAGCAGCGGCAGGAAGGAGAGGAGCGGCACGTAGGTCGCCCGCTGCCGGTTCGCCCGGATCGTCTCGCCGAAGAGCGCGTCGTTGCGGCCGCGGAACTTCTCCTCCTCCGCCGGCTCCTGCGCGAACGCCTTCACGACGTGGACGCCGACGATGTTCTCCTCGACCACGGTCGCGACATCCGCGAGCTTCTGCTGGACGTCACGGAGCGTCGGGTGGGCAATGTGGCTGTAGCGATAGGCGAGCGCGACGAGGAACGGCGTCACCGCGAGCACGACGAACGCGAGCCGCCACTCGAAGAAGAAGAGGACGACGCTCACCGAGGCCACGGTGAGGGCGTTCTGGAAGAAGAAGATCAGCCCGTAGCCGAGGAAGAAGCGGACGCCCTGCAGGTCGACCGTCGCGCGCGACATGAGCTGTCCCGTCTGGTGGCGGTCGTAGAAGCCGAACGACAGGCGCACGAGATGCGCGTAGAGGCCCTCGCGCATGTCCAGCTCGACGTCGAGCGCCTGCTTCCCCGAGAGGAGACGGCGGCCGAGCATCAGCACGGCCGACACGGCCCCGAGGGCTGCGATCAGCCCGACGTACGTCCAGAGCCGCTTCGTGTCGTGGTCGACGAGCGCGCGGTCGATCACGTCGCGACCCGTCACCCAGATGAGCGCGACCTGCGCCGCCTGCGAGCCGGCCGCGAGCACGATCGAGGCGGCGACGCCCTTGCGGTACGGCCCGAGGAACGAGAGCAGCCGCACGAACGTGCGGCGATACGGCACGGCGCTCATCGTCCTGAGCGTACCGTCGGAGTCCTATGCTCCCCCGGTGGCGGAGCACGGGATGGAGGGGTTCGACGAGCTCTTCGGCGAGAGCTACCTCTGGTTCTGGGAGCCGGCGCTCGACGACGAGCGCTCCGAGCGGGAGGCGGAGCTGATCTGGACGCTGCTCGGGCTCGAGCCGGGCGTGGAGGTGCTCGACCTCGCGTGCGGTCACGGCCGGATCGCGAACCGGCTCGCGCGGCGCGGCGCCCGCGTGACCGGGCTCGACCGTCAGGCGCATTTCCTCGAGCGGGCGCGGGCGGATGCCGCCGCGGCCGGCGTCGAGGTCGCCTACGTCGAGGGCGACATGCGCACGATCCCGTGGCGCGAGCGCTTCGACGCGGTCGTCAACTGGTTCACCGCGTTCGGCTACTTCGACGACGACGAGCTGCACGGGATCCTGCGCAACGTGCGGGGCGCGCTCCGTCCGGGCGGCCGCTTCCTGATCGAGATGGTCAGCCTCACCAACGTCATGACCCGGTTCGAGCCGCAGAGTGTCGACGAGCGCGAGGGCGACTTCCTCCTCCAGCTCCGCCGCTTCGACCCGCTGCGCGGCGGCATGGAGACCGAGTACGTCGCCGTCCGCGGCGGCGAGACGAGCCGCTACTCCGTCTTCATCCGGAACCCGACGTACACCGAGCTGCGCGACTGGCTGCTCGCCGCCCGCTTCTCGCGCGTCGAGGGGTTCGGCGAGGACGGCGAGCCGCTCGCCGCCGAGCACCGGCGGACGATCGCGGTCGCCTACGCGTAGAGGGCCGCAAGCTCCTCGCGCACGAGGGCGATCGCCGCCGCGAGCCGCTCGCGGTTCCCGGGGTCGTTGAGCCAGCCGCTCGCGCCGGACGGGTGGGGGAGGGGGACGACGGCGGCGCCGCCGCGCTCGTAGCGCCCGCCGACGCACGGCGTGAGCTGCGCGAGGCCGAGCAGCCGCCGCAGGGCGAGGCCGCCGACCGTGACGATCAGGCGCGGCCGCAGCAGCTCGAGCTCCCAGTGCTGCCAGAACGCGCACAGCTCCTGCTCGCGCGGCGTCGGTGTGCGGTCGCCCCGACCGGAGGGGGCACGTCCCGGATAGCAGCGCGTGACCGAGGCGCAGTAGAACGAGCCGTAGAACTCGTCCTCGCCGAGCTCGAGCCACGTGCGGAGCGTGCGGCCCGCGCGGCCCCGCCAGGGCAGCCGTTCCTCCCCCTCGACGGCGCCCGGCGCCTGGCCGAACAGATATGCGCGCTGCTCTCGCCCGGGCGCCCGCACCGGCAGCGACTCGAGCGGGTACCCGGCCTCGAGGCAGGCGCGGCAGCGGGCGAGGTCGCGCTGGAGCGAGGCGAGCGAGCGGTAGGAGGACTTGCGGACGGTCACCGAGGCGGAGCGTAGGCTCCGGGACCGTGCTCCCGCTCGAGGCCGTCCCCAACTTCTCGGAGGGGCGCGACCGCGCGACGATCGACGCGATCGCCGCGGCGCTCGCCGTGCATGCCCGGCTGCTCGACATCCACTCGGACGAGGATCACAACC
>DASQQF010000118.1:0-8674 GCA_035643535.1 Gaiellaceae bacterium | reverse complement strand
TGCCGCCCGGCGTACGCTCCGGCCGCACGAGGCCCTTCTGCTCGTACATCCGCAGCGTCTGCGGGTGCATGCCGACGAGCTCCGCCGCGACGCTGATCATGTAGATCGGGCGCGCGGAGGGATCCATCAGAGCACCTTCCCGAGCTCTTCGAGGAGCTCGCGCTCCTTCTTGTTGACGCGTTTCGGCACGTGGATGTGGACTCGCGCCAGCACGTCGCCGTTGCCGCGGCCGCTGAGCTTCGGCGCGCCGCGGCCCTTGATCCGCAGCAGCTTGCCGTCCTCCGAGCCGGCCGGGATCTTGAGCGAGACGGTGCCCTCCGGCGTCGGCACGTCGACCGAGCCGCCGAGGGCGGCGGTCGGGAACGAGACGGGCACCTGGACGACGAGGTCGTCGCCGCGCCGCTCGTACGTGTCGGACGCCGCGACCCGCGTGAGCACGACGAGGTCGCCGTTCGGGCCGCCGTGCGCTCCCGCCTCGCCCTTGCCCTTGAGGCGGATCTTCGTCCCGTCCTTGACCCCGGGCTTGATCTTCACGGTGTACGTGCGCAGCCGCCGCTCGCGGCCGGAGCCCTTGCATTTCGGGCACGGCTGCTCGATGACCGTGCCGTTGCCGCGGCAGCGCGGGCACGGCTGCGAGAGGGCGAACAGGCCCTGACTCTCGGCCTTGACACCGCGGCCGTTGCACTCCGGGCAGATGACCGGCGCCGTCCCCGGACGCGCGCCGGTGCCCCCGCACTCGGAGCAGGCGACGGTGAGCTCGACGGGCACCTTCGCCTCGGCACCGCGGAGCGAGTCCTCGAACGAGAGGCGCACCTCGGTCTCGACGTCCGCGCCGCGGACCGGCTGCGTCCGGGCGCGTCGGCCGCCCCTCGCGGTGCCGCCGAGGTTGCCGAAGATCCCGCCGAGGATGTCGCCGAGGTCGCCGCTCCAGTCGAAGTCGCCGAAGTCGACGTTGACGCCGCCCGGACCGGCCGGTCCTCGCCCGTTCGTCGAGCCGAAGCGGTCGTAGGCCTTCCGCTTCTCGGGGTCCGAGAGGACGTCGTACGCCGTCTGCACCTTCTTGAAGCGCTCCTCGGCGGCCTGGTCGCCGGGATTCGCATCGGGATGGTGCTGCCGGGCGAGCTTGCGGTACGCCTTCTTGACCTCGTCCGCGGACGCGCCCTTCGAGACGCCGAGGGTGTCGTACAGCGACTCAGGCATCGGCGTCCTGCTCCGCCTCCTCCTGCGGCTCGGGCGCCGGCGGCTGCGCCGCGACGACGACCCGCGCAGGCCGTACGACGCGGTCGCCGAGCTTGTAGCCCTTCTGGACGACGTCGAGCACCGTTCCCTCGTCCGCCTCGGACGGCTGCGAGAGGAGCGCCTCGTGGACGTGCGGGTCGAACCGCCCCTCGGTCTCGATCGCGCTCACGCCGTGCCGCTCGAGCAGCGAGGCGAGCGAGCGGTGGACGAGCCGGACGCCGTCCTCGAGCTGCGCCTCCTCGTGCTGCTCGGCGGCCGCGAGCGCGCGCTCGAGATCGTCGAGCACCGGCAGCAGCTCGGCGATCAGCCGCTCGTTCGCGAGGCTGACGTACTCCTGCCGCTCGCGCGCCGCCCGCTTCTTGTAGTTCTCGAAGTCCGCGGCGAGGCGCAGGAGCCGGTCGTCCTGTTCGGGGACCTGCTCCTGCTCGTCGGCCTGCCCGGCCTGCTCGGCCTGCTCGTCTTGCTGGACCTGCTCCTCGCTCACGAGGTGTGCGCCTCCTCGTCGACGACCTCGTACTCGCCCTCCTCGACGACCTCGTCGCCGGACTCGGTCGAGCCGCCGTCGCCGCCGCCCGCGGTCGACGCCTGCGCCTGCGCGGCCGCCTCGGCGTAGACCGCCTCGGCGAGCTTGTGCGAGGCCTCCTGCAGCGCCTCCGTCTTCGCGCGGATGTCGGCGACGTCGTCGCCCTCGAGCGCCTGGCGGAGCTCCATGATCCGTCCCTCGATGGTCGAGGCCTCGGACTCGTCGAGCTTGTCGCGGTGGTCCTTGAGCGAGCGCTCCGTCTGGTAGGCGAGCGTCTCGGCCATGTTCTTCGTGTCCGCCACCTCGTGCAGGCGGCGGGCCTCCTCGGCGTGCGACTCGGCCTCGTGGATCATCTTCTGCACCTCGTCCTCGGAGAGGCCCGAGCCGCCCTCGATCCGGATCTGCTGCTGGTTCCCCGTGCCCATGTCCTTCGCGGTCACGTGGATGATCCCGTTCGCATCGATGTCGAAGCCGACCTCGATCTGCGGCATGCCGCGCGGCGCCGGCGGGATGCCGACGAGCTGGAACAGGCCGAGCGTCTTGTTGTAGACGGCCATCTCCGACTCGCCCTGGAGGACGTGGATCTCGACCGAGGGCTGATTGTCGTCGGCGGTCGTGAAGACCTCGGACTTCTTCGTCGGGATCGTCGTGTTGCGCTCGATCAGCTTCGTCATCACGTCGCCCTTCGTCTTGATGCCGAGGGAGAGCGGCGTGACGTCGAGCAGGAGGATGTCCTTGACCTCCCCCTTGAGCACGCCGGCCTGGAGCGCGGCGCCGACCGCGACGACCTCGTCGGGATTGACGCCCTTGTGCGGCTCCTTGCCGATCTGCTCCTTGACCTTCTCCTGGACGGCCGGCATGCGGGTCATGCCGCCCACGAGGACGACGTGGTCGATCTTCGCCGGGTCGAGGCCGGCGTCGGCGAGCGCCTGCTTCGTCGGGCCGACGGTGCGCTGGAGCAGGTCGGCCGTGATCTCCTCGAGCTTCGCGCGCGTGAGCGTGAGGTCCAGGTGCTTCGGGCCCTCCTGCGTCGCCGTGATGAACGGCAGGTTGATCTGCGTCGTCATCGTCGACGAGAGCTCGATCTTCGCCTTCTCGGCGGCCTCGTACAGACGCTGGAGCGCCATCCGGTCGGCCGCGAGGTCGATGCCCTGATCCTTCTTGAACTCGGCGACCATCCAGTCGACGACCGCCTTGTCGAAGTTGTCGCCGCCGAGATGGTTGTCGCCGGCGGTCGACTTGACCTCGAAGACACCCTCGCCGAGCTCGAGCACCGACACGTCGAACGTGCCGCCGCCGAGGTCGAAGACGAGGATCGTCTGGTCGGAACCCTCCTTGTCGAGCCCGTATGCGAGCGCGGCCGCGGTCGGCTCGTTGATGATGCGGAGGACGTTGAGGCCGGCGATCTTGCCCGCGTCCTTCGTCGCCTCGCGCTGCGCGTTGTTGAAGTAGGCGGGAACGGTGATGACGGCATCCGTGACGGGCTCGCCGAGATACGCCTCTGCGTCGTGCTTGAGCTTCTGGAGGATCATCGCGCTGATCTCGGGCGGGGCGTACTGCTTGCCCTCCGCCTCGACGCGCACGTCGCCGTTCGGGCCTTGCTCGACCTCGTACGGGACGATCGTCATCTCCTCCGTCACCTCGTCGAACTTGCGTCCCATGAAGCGCTTGATCGAGAAGATGGTGTTCTGGGGGTTCGTCACCTGCTGCCGCCGTGCCGGAGCACCGACGAGCCGCTGGCCGTCCTTCGTGAACGCGACGACGGACGGGGTCGTGCGCCCGCCCTCGGCGTTCGGGATGACGCTCGGCTCGCCGCCCTCGAGCACGGCCATGCACGAGTTCGTCGTTCCCAGGTCGATGCCGATGGTCTTCGCCATGTTCTACTCCTGCCTCCTGGTTGAGAAAATCTAAGCCTGTTTGTAGCAGATATTCGCGTCTGTCGCCAGCGAACTTGCACTCGCCGCCCAGCCGGCGACGGCCGGTACCAGGTACCGATACGGAGGTGTCACGTCCCTTCCACATGGGCTCGCAGCGCCGCCCGAGGATCGAACCCTGCGTCGGCGAGCGAGGCGAGGACGAGGGAGGGATCGACGAACGACGGGAGCGGCGCGAGCCCCACCGTCGCTGCGTAACTGCTCCAGGGCCAGCGGGCGGGAGAGCGGCAGAGCCCCGCCTTCACCGGGTTGCGTGCGAGGTACGCGAAGGTCTCCAGCAGATCCCCCTCTCCGCCGATTCGCCGTGCCCAGTACCGCCTGTCCTGCACGTGGCCGCGCATTCCGTGCCGGCGGTTGTGGTGAAGCGCGTAGCGGAGGTTGAGGACATGCATGCCCCTCGGTAGGAGGCCGTCTTCAACGTCGAGGATCAGGTGGTAGTGGTTCGTCAGCAGGCAATAGGCGAGACACGTCCACCCCGGCGTAACAGTGCGAGCGAGGTGGCGAAGGAACTCGAGCCTGTCGACATCGTCGCGGTACAGCTCCGGCGCCGCCCAGACGCAGTGGGTGGAGACATGGAAGAGTCCTGCGGATGCGTCGCGAGGCGTGCGCGGCATCGGTCCAGCTTGCCGCCCCCGTCGCGACGCTCGGTTGCCGATTACGTCGCGCTTCTGTGACGGTACCTGGTACCGGTCGGTCTCAGCGGGACGCGCCGATGAGCGCTCCGCCGGCGACGATGAGGAGGGAGCCGAGCACGAGCCGCCGGCCCACGAGCTCCGACCGCCGCAGGAGAAGCGCCGAGAGCCCGACCCCGAACAGCGACTCGATCGCGACGAGCGGGGCGACGACCTCGACCCGGCCGCGGTAGTACGCCTCGAAGAGCGAGACGTACGACGCCCCGAAGAGCAGCCCGGCGGGCACGAAGGGGAGCCAGCGGCGCGAGAGTCCACTCCTCGACCAGAGCACCACGAGCACACCGCCGCCGAGGAGCGCGGCCGCGGCTGCGACGGCGGGCGGCGTCGCGGTGCCGCCGCGGGCGAGGTCGCGGACGAGGTTGTCCCGGATCGCGAACAGGACGGCGCCGGCGAACGCGTACAGCAGCCCGACCTGGCGGAGGTGCTCCGGCCTCCCCCGCTCCCGCGCGAGCTCGATGCCACCCGCGACGACGAGGACGGCACCCGCGAGCAGCGGCGCCCGCACCGGCTCGCCGAGGAAGATGAGCGCGATCGTCACCGAGGCGAGGGGCGCCGCACCGAAGACCATCGAGGCGCGAGACGCCCCGGACTCGCGGATCGCGACCGTCACGAGGAGCTGCGCAGCACCCGGCGAGAGGAGGCCGGTGAGCGCGAACGGCCACGCCCCGGCGAGGTGGACCCCGCGTGAAGGAGCTTCCGCCACGGCCGCGACGAGGGCGACTCCGAGCGCCGTGCCCACCGTGGCCAGCGTTCCGAGCGCGACGTCGGCTTCCCGCTGGAGCGCGAAGCGCAGCGCGACGCTCATCGCGCCGAATAGGAGCGCCGAGAGCAGCGCGAGGGCGACGGCGGCTATGCGCCCTCCAGGATGTGCTCGGGGACGTCGCGCGCCCGGGCGAGGAGCGGCACGAAGACGTGTGCGAGCGGTCCGATCGCAAGCGCGTAGACGACGGTCCCCACGCCGACGGTGCCGCCGAGCAGCCACCCGGTCGCGAGCACGCTCAGCTCGATTCCCGTGCGCACGACGCGAATCGAGTGGCCGCGCGCGGCGAGCCCCGTCATCACGCCGTCCCGCGGGCCCGGGCCGAAGCCGGCGCCGATGTACGCGCCGGTCGCGACGCCGTTGAGGAAGACACCGCAGACGAGACAGGCGATACGGGCGGCGAGGCCATGCGGCGGGTGCACGTGGCCGAGCACGACGTCCATCGTCCCGCCGACGAGGACGACGTTGCTCAGGGTCCCGATCCCCGGCCGCTGCCGCAGCGGGATCCAGAGCAGCAGGACGACCGCGCCGACCACGATCGCCCAGGTGCCGATCGCGAGCGGCGTGTGGCGAGCGAGCCCCTGGTGGAAGACGTCCCACGGGTCGAGGCCGAGCCCGGCGAGCACGAGCAGCGACGAGCTGACGCCGTAGAGGACGAGACCGCCGTAGAGCTGGGCGAGGCGCAGGCGCATGGCGCGAACGTACACTCGCGCGGTGGCCACGGAGACGCCTGCCGCCCTCGCCGCCCGGCTCGCGGAGGACGCCGCCGAGCGCTTCCTCCGCTACGTCCGCATCGACACGCAGTCCGACGAGGACTCGGACACCTATCCGAGCACCGCGAAGCAACTCGACCTCCTCCGCCTCCTTCACGGCGAGCTCGAGGAGATCGGACTGGCCGACGCCTCCCTCGACGAGCACGGCTACGTGACGGCGACGCTGCCGGCGACGGTCGGCCATGAGGTGCCGACGATCGCGTTCTTCGCGCACGTGGACACGGCCCGCGAGGTCACCGGCGCCGGCGTCGATCCCCGGCGCATCCGCTACGAGGGCGGCGAGATCGCCCTCGGGAGCTCGGGTCGCGAGATCCGGCCCGAGGAATCGCCGGAGCTCGCGAACCACGTCGGCCACGAGCTGATCACGACCGACGGCACGACGCTGCTCGGCGCCGACGACAAGGCCGGCGTGGCGGAGATCATGGCCGCGGTCGCGTACCTCGCCGCGCACCCCGAGCTGCCGCACGGGCCCGTCAAGGTGGCGTTCAACCCGGACGAGGAGGTCGGCCGCGGCGTGCTCCACTTCCCGCTCGACCGCTTCGGCGCCGACGCCGCCTACACCGTCGACGGTTCCACGGCGGGCGAGCTGCAGGCGGAGACGTTCTCGGCCGCCCAGGTCACGATGCGGATCCGTGGCCGGGCGATCCATCCCGGCTGGGCGAAGGGCGAGCTCGTGAACGCGATCAAGCTCGCGGCCGAGATCGTGGCGCGGCTCCCGCAGGACCGGCTCTCCCCGGAGACGACCGGGGGACGAGAGGGCTTCGTCCACCCGATCCTGGTCGCCGGCAGCTCCGCCGAGGTCGAGCTCCGCTTCATCGCGCGCGACTTCGAGGACGACCTCCTCGACGGCCATGTGGACTTCCTGCGCGGCCTCGCGGAGGAGGTCGCCGCCGCGGAGCCCCGCTGCTCGATCGACGTCGAGACCCAGATCCAGTACCGGAACATGCGCGACGTGGTCGCCGAGCATCCGGAGATCGTGGCCAACCTCGAGGAGGCGATCCGGCGCATCGGCCTCGAGCCGCGGCGGACGGCGGTCCGCGGCGGGACCGACGGCTCGGCGCTCACGCAGATGGGCCTGCCGACGCCGAACATCTTCACCGGGTGCCACGACGCGCACAGCGAGCGCGAGTGGATCTGCGTCGAGGACATGGGGCTCGCAGCGGCGACCGTCGTCGAGCTCGCGCGGCTCTGGTCGGAGTAGCGGGCACGGGTAAGGGCGCCGCGGGCGGGTACGGTTCCTGCGTGGAGCCGCTCGCCGACCGCCTCGGCCGCCCGCTCGAGACGCTTCGCATCTCGATCACCGACCGCTGCAACTTCCGCTGCGTCTACTGCATGCCGAAGGAGGTCTTCGGCCGCGACCACGTGTTCCTCGAGCGGCGGGAGCTCCTCACGCTCGAAGAGCTGGCGCGCGTGGCCACGATCTTCGCACGGCTCGGCGTGCGTACGGTGCGGATCACGGGCGGCGAGCCGCTCGTCCGCCGCAACGTCGAGCACCTCGTCGAGCTGCTGGCCGGGATCCCCGGGCTCGAGGTCGCGATGACGACGAACGGGTCCCTGCTCGCGCAGAAGGCGGAGGCGCTCGCCGCCGCGGGGCTCGACCGGGTCACGGTCAGCCTCGACTCGGTCGACGACGACGCGTTCCGGGCGATGAACGACGTCGACTTCCCCGTGCAGCGCGTCTTCGAGGGGATCGAGGCGGCGGCCGCCGCCGGCCTGCCGGTCAAGGTGAACGCGGTCGTCAAGCGCGGCGTCAACGACGGCGACGTGCTCGCGCTCGCCGAGCGCTTCCGCGGCTCCGGCCACACGCTGCGCTTCATCGAGTACATGGACGTCGGCTCGACGAACGGCTGGCGGCTGGAGGACGTCGTCGCCGCCGACGAGATCGTGCGGCGGATCGGCGAGCGCTGGCCGCTCGAGCCGCTGCCGGCGGCGCGGCCCGACGAGACCGCGCGACGCTTCCGCTACGTCGACGGCGCCGGCGAGATCGGTGTCATCGCCTCCGTCACGAAGCCGTTCTGCGGCGGCTGCTCACGCGCGCGGCTCTCGGCCGAGGGCCGCCTCTACACCTGTCTCTTCGCCGCGCGCGGGCACGACCTCCGCGCGCCGCTCCGCCTCGGCTCCTCGGACGAGGAGCTCGCGGAGCTCCTCCGCGGCATCTGGGGGCGCCGCACCGACCGCTACTCGGAGCTCCGCACGCAGGACACCCCGGCCCTGCCGAAGGTCGAGATGTCCTACATCGGCGGCTGAACCGACATACCAAACCTGCTATAGTCGGGCATAGCAGGATTGCGATGCTGGAGATGAACGACACACCGCGGCTGCGACGCGTCAAGGCCGGCTACACGACCGGCGCCCGCACCCTCGCCAGCCGCTCCGTCAGCGGCCTCGCGCGCACACGCGTGACGCCGAACGTCCTCACCGCCACCGGCGTCTCGCTCTGTCTCGCGGCTGCGGTGCTCGTCCCCTTCGAGAACCGGGACAGGCTCCTCTTCTACTGGGTCGCCGCCGCGGTCTTCGTCGTCGGCTCGGTCCTCGACATCCTCGACGGGGCGCTCGCGACGGCCGGGCTCGACCGCGTCACCGTCAGCCTCGACTCGCTCGACGACGCTGCGTTCCGCGCGATGAACGACGTCGACTTCCCCGTGCAGCGCGTGCTCGAGGGGATCGAGGCAGCCGCCGCCGCCGGCCTGCCGGTCAAGGTCAACGCGGTCGTCAAGCGCGGCGTGAACGACGGCGATCTGCTCGCGCTCGCC
>DASQQF010000117.1:0-31012 GCA_035643535.1 Gaiellaceae bacterium | reverse complement strand
AGCCCGACGCCGTTCTCGGTGCCGGCGGCTACGTCGGCGGGCCGATGGTGCTCGCCGCGCGGCTGCGCCGGATCCCGACCGCGCTGACGGAGGCGGACGCGCACCTCGGGCTCGCCAACCGCCTCGCGGCGCCCTTCGCCGACCGCGTCTTCCTCGCCCTCCCGGTCGGACGGAACGGGGACAAGTACCGCACGGTCGGCCGGCCGATTCCCGCCGCCTCGCGCACGTTCGAGCGGGAAGCGGCGCGCCGTCGGCTCGGCCTGCCGGCCGACGCGCCGGTCGTGCTCGTCTTCGGCGGCTCGCTCGGCGCGCGGCTCCTGAACGAGCTCGCTCTCGACGCCTGGGCCGACGCGGGACCGGCGGTCGTCCACCTCTGCGGCGAGCGGGACTACCCCGAGCTGCGCGGCCGCGTGTCCCGCGACGACTACCTCCTCCTGCCCTTCCTCGGCGAGATCGGAGCCGCGTACGGCGCCGCCGACGTCGCGCTCGCCCGCGCGGGCGGGTCGGTCTGGGAGCTCGCCGCCGCCGGGCTGCCCGCCGTGCTCGTCCCCGGCTCCTTCGCCACCGGAGCCCACCAGGCGAAGAACGCGCGCTGGTTCGAGGAGGCCGGCGGCGCACTCGTCGTGCCGGAGAGCGAGGTGGAGCGGGCGCCCAGGCTCGTCGAGGAGCTCCTCGCCGAGCCCGAGCGGCTCGCAAGGATGCGCGCCGCGATGCACGACGCGGCGAAACCCGACGCGGCGGAGGTGATCGCGGATGAGCTCTACGAGCTCGCATCCGCTCGCAGGTAGGCGGCTCTGGCTCGCCGGGATCGGGGGCGCCGGGATGAGCGGCTACGCGCTGCTCGCCCGGGCGTGGGGCGCCGAGGTCGCAGGCTGGGACCGCACCGAGACGCCGTACCTCCGGCATCTGGACGGCGTCGCGGTGGAGATCGGGCCGGAGCCGCAGGCTCCTCCCGACGGCTGGGAGGTGTACGTCTCGACGGCGTTCGCCGGCCGCCTGGAAGGCCGATCGCGCGCCGAGCTCCTCGCCGAGCTCGTCTCGCTCCGCCGCTCGATCGTCGTCGCCGGGGCGCACGGGAAGACGACGACGAGCGCGATGATCGCCTTCTGCCTCGACCGGCTCGGGCTCGACCCGGCCTTCCTGATCGGCGGCGACGTCCCGCAGCTCGGCGGCAACGCCGGCGCGGGAGAGGGCTGGCTCGTCGTCGAGGGCGACGAGTCCGACCGCTCCGTCGCGTCGCTACGGCCCGAGATCGCCGTCCTCCTCAACGTCGACCTCGACCACCACACGACGTTCGGCTCGCGGGCGGAGGTCGAGGCGTTCTTCGAGGGGTGGCTCGCGCACGTGCCCGACGTCGTCCGCGGCCAGGAGCTCGAGCCGGCCTCGCTCGAGCTCGCCGTCCCGGGCGACCACAACCGCGCGAACGCCGCCGCCGCCCTCGCGGCGCTCGAGCTCGCCGGCGTGCCGCGCGCGGACGCCGCGGCGGCGATGGTCGAATTTCGCGGCGCCGGCAGGCGACTCGAGTCGAAGGGGGAGAGGAACGGCGTCGTCGTCCTCGACAGCTACGCCCACCATCCCGCGGAGCTCGTCGCCGACCTCGCGGCCGTCCGCGACGGGCGGCGGGTGCTCGTCCTCTTCCAGCCGCATCTCTACTCCCGCACGCTCCACCTCGCTCACCGCTTCGCCCGCGCGCTCGCCGCCGCCGACGCGGCGTGCGTGACCGAGATCTATCCCGCGCGCGAGGAGCCGCTTCGCGGCGTGAGCGGCCGGCTGATCGTCGACGAGCTCGCCCGCCTTCGGCCCGGGATGCGGATCGGCTGGGCGCCCGCGCTCGAGGACGCCGCCCGGCTCGTGGCCGGCTGGGCGCGACCGGGCGACACCGTGCTCACGCTCGGCGCCGGCGACGTCGACCGTGCGGCTCCGCTCGTCCTCGAGGCGCTCGGATGAAGGTCGAGGAGGGAGTCGAGCTCTCCCGCTACACGACCCTCGGCACCGGCGGCCCGGCGCACGCATTCGCGCAGCCGGAGTCGGAGGCCGAGGTGGACGAGCTGCTCCGCTGGGCGGCCGAGCGCGGAACGGCGGTCGCCGTCGTCGGGCTCGGCTCGAACCTGCTCGCCGCCGACGCCGGCGTCGACGCGGTCGTGCTCAAGCTCCGGGGCGAGCTCGCGGCGGTCGAGATCGACGGCGACCTCGTGCGCGCAGGCGGAGGCGCCGCGAACGCCGTCGTCCTCCACCGCGCGCGCAACGCCGGGCTCGGCGCCTTCGAGTTCGCGTGCGCGATCCCGGGGACGATCGGCGGCGGCGTCTGGATGAACGCAGGGGCGTACGGCTCCGACTTCTCGTCGGTCGTCGAGCGGGCGTACGTCGCCTCGGCGGATGGCGCGGGCTGGCTCACGCCGGCCGAGCTCGGCCTTTCCTATCGGCACTCGGATCTCCGCCACGGCCAGGTCGTCCTCCGCGCCGAGCTGCGGCTGCGGGCCCGCCCGCCGGAGGAGGTCAAGGCCGAGATCCGCGAGCTCAACGCGCGTCGCAAGGTGGCGCAGCCGACGAACCGCCGCACGTTCGGAAGCGTCTTCAAGAACCCCGAGCACGAGCTGAGCGCCGGCCGGATGCTCGAGGCCTGCGGGCTCAAGGGACACCGGATCCGCGGCGCGCAGATCTCGCCGAAGCACGCGAACTTCATCGAGAACGCCGGCGGCGCGACGACGGCCGACGCGCTCGAGTTGATGGCCGAGGCCCGTCGGCGCGCGTTCGCGGAGTTCGGCGTCCGCCTCGTGCACGAGGTCGAGTTCCTCGGCCCGCTCGAGCTGCCGCGGCTCGAGGGGTAGGAGGCGGGGCCGCGGCGGCGAAGTCCCCGCCGTGGCTGCGAAGGCTCGAGCGCGGCGCCCGGTGGCGCGGACCGCAGCCGTTCCCGTGCCCCGTCCCCGGCACAGGTGGCCTCACGTCCGGCCATTCGCACGCCTCGCCCCGTCCCGCCGGTCCCTCGCGGCGGGTCTCGGCATCCTGGCCCTGGTCGCCGGCGCCTACGCGCTCGCACGCGAGACCTCCCTCTTCGCGATTCGCGCCATCGACGTCCAGGGCGGCTCGGCGGCGGTCGACGCGCAGGTTCGCCGGGCGCTCCGTCCGCTGCTCGGAACGAGCCTCGTCGGCCTCGGCGGCGGTGCCGTGGTCGGGCGGGCCGAGGCGCTGCCGACCGTCGTCTCCGCCTCGTACGACCGCGCGTTCCCGCAGACGCTCCGTGTGACCGTCGTGCCCGAGCGCCCTGCCGCCGTCCTTCGTGCGGGCACCGGGACGTGGCTCGTCTCCGCGCGCGGCCGCGTGATCGCGCCGCTGGGGCAGAAGGCCGAGCCCGCGCTGCCACGGATCTGGCTTCCCGCGCACGCGAGGATCGCCCTCGGCGCGATGCTGCCGCCCGCGGAGGGCGGAGCGGACGCACGGGCAGTCGGCCTCGCCGGTGCCTTCGCGGCACAGGTCGGCTCGGTCTCCGACATCGGCGGACCGCTCGTCTTCCACCTCCGCTCGGGGCTCGATCTCCTCCTCGGCGAGCCGTCCGGCATCCACGTGAAGGTCGCGGTCGCGCGGCGGGCGGTCGGTGTGTTGCCGTACGGGACGACCTACCTCGACGTGAGCGTTCCCGAGCGTCCGGTCGCAGGCACCGGTCCGCTGCCGGGTACGGCGACGAGCAAGCCTAAAGTCTCGACTAGAGGTTGAGGGCAGAACGGCCTCTCTCGCGTTGACAGCGAGATCCGTGGGACGTACCCTGCGGCGCGAACGCTCCGTTTTCCGCCCCAATCCTCGAGTGGAGGTTCAGATACAGCTCCCATGAGCATGCGCGACGCATCCGGCAACTACCTCGCCGTGATCAAGGTCGTCGGCGTCGGCGGCGGCGGAACGAACGCCGTCAACAGGATGGTCGACGCGGGCCTCTCCGGCGTCGAGTTCGTGGCCGTGAACACCGACGCACAGGCGCTCATGATGTGCGACGCCGACGTGAAGATCCACATCGGGTCGGCGGCGACGCGCGGCCTCGGCGCCGGCGCGGATCCCGCCGTCGGTCAGGCCGCCGCGCAGGAGAGCCGCGACGAGCTGAAGGAGGCGCTCAAAGGCGCGGACATGATCTTCGTCACGGCCGGCGAGGGCGGCGGCACCGGCACCGGCGCCGCGCCGATCCTCGCCGACCTCAGTCGCGAGCTCGACGCGCTCACCGTCGGCGTCGTGACGAAGCCGTTCGGCTTCGAGGGGCGGCGGCGCGCGCAGCAGGCCGAGCAGGGCATCGACAACCTGCGCGACCGCGTCGACACGCTGATCGTGATCGAGAACGACCGGCTGCTCCAGGTGGTCGAGAAGCAGACGTCGGTCGTCGAGGCTTTCCGGATGGCCGACGACGTTCTCCGCCAGGGTGTCCAGGGCATCACCGACCTGATCACGGTCCCCGGCCTCGTCAACCTCGACTTCGCCGACGTGCGGACGATCATGCGGGACGCCGGCTCGGCACTGATGGGAATCGGGAGCGCCAACGGGGAGAGCCGCGCTGCCGAGGCGGCACGGACCGCCGTCTCGTCGCCGCTGCTCGAGTCGTCGATCGAAGGCGCGACGGGCATCCTCCTCAACATCACCGGCGGCCCGGACATCGGCCTCTTCGAGGTGAACGAGGCGGCCGAGGTCGTGACGGGCGCCGCCGACCTGAACGCGAACATCATCTTCGGCGCCGTGATCGACGACGCGATGGGCGAGGACGTCCGGGTCACCGTCATCGCAACCGGGTTCGGCGGAGAGCGGCGGCGGAAGCGGGCGGGGGGCGCGGAGGCCCCGCTCGGAGCGGGCGCAGCACCGCCAGCCCGTACGGAGGAGGGGCTCGACGTGCCCTCGTTCCTGCGCGGCGAGTAGCCGTCGCAGACGGACCTTGCAGTTCGAGGTTTGGGTTCCCCGAACCCGGGCACACGCTCGGTGCCCTCAATAGGGTTGACCGATAAGAGTCAACCCCACGACCCGGTCCGCCGCCCCGGCCGTCCCCAGGACGACCGGGGCGGCTCCGTTTTGCGGACTTTCCACCGCGTCGTTCCGGCGGCGACGCACTAGGATCGGCTCTGGCGATGCGCGAGACGCTCCAGTACACGCCGCTGCACGACCGGCACGTCGAGCTCGGGGCGCGGATGGTCCCCTTCGCCGGCTGGGAGATGCCCGTCCAGTACGAAGGCGTGATCGCCGAGCATCGCGCGGTGCGGGCGGATGCAGGCGCCTTCGACGTCTCGCACATGGGGGAGCTGGAGGTCGAGGGGCCGCGCGCCCGCGAGCTCCTCCAGGCGTCCCTCTCGAACGATCTCGACCGGATCGCGCCAGGCGAGGCGCAGTACACGCTGCTCACGAACGAGCACGGCGGGATCGTCGACGACCTGATCGTGTACCGCCTGGAGGAGCACTCGTACTTCCTCGTGGTCAACGCCGCGAACCGCGGGGCGGACTACGCGTGGCTGAAGGAACGCGAGATCGCAGGCTCCGACGTGCGCGACGTGTCGGACGAGTACGCGCTCGTCGCCGTGCAGGGGCCGCGGGCCATCGAACGGCTCGGCCTCCCTCCGGCCCCGGCGTTCACGTTCGCCGAGACGACGCTCGACGGCGTCGAGGTGATGGTGAACCGAACCGGCTACACGGGAGAGAGCGGCTGCGAGCTGCTCTGCATGGCCGAAGACGCGGTGCGGCTCTGGGACTCCGTCCTCGCGCGCGGCGTCGCTCCCTGCGGTCTCGGTGCGCGCGACACCTTGCGGCTCGAGGTCTGCTACCCGCTCCACGGAAACGACATCGGCCCCGCGACGGACGCCGTATCCGCCGGCCTCGGCTGGGCCTGCGCGTTCGACAAGGAGTTCGAGGGCGCCGGCGAGCTCCGCCGCATCAAGGCGGAGGGGCCGGAGCGGCGGCTCGCGGCGTTCGTGATGGAGGAGCGGGCGATCCCCCGCCACGGCATGACGATCGAGGGCGGCGGCGAGGTCACCTCGGGCTCGCACTCGCCGATGCTCGATGCCGGCATCGGCATGGGGTACGTGCCGACCGGGATGTCGCGGCCGGACACGGAACTGACCGTCGACGTGCGCGGCAGGCAGCGCCGCGCCCGCGTCGTGAAGAAGCCGATCTACAAATCGAGCAGGGAGGGCTGAGTGGCCGCAGCGGAGAGCTACCCCGAGGGTCTCGGGTACCACACCGAACACGACTGGGCCCGCGTCGACGGCGACGAGGCGGTGCTCGGGATCACCTGGTTCGCCGCCGACTCGCTCGGCGAGCTCGTCCACTTCGAGCCGCCCGAGGTCGGGGCCGCGCTCGCGAAGGACGAGTCGTACGGGGAGGTCGAATCGGTCAAGGCCGTCTCGGACCTGATCGCGCCGCTCTCGGGCGAGGTGCTCGAGGTGAACGCCCGCGTGGTCGAGGCGCCGGAGACGGTGAACGACGACCCGTACGGCGAAGGATGGCTCGTCCGGATCAGGCTGTCCGATTCGGGCGAGGTCGAGACGCTCCTCGACGCGGACGCCTATCGCCGGGTGCTGGCAGAGCAGTGACGCATCCGTATCTAGCCCTGACCGACTCCGACCGGGAGGAGATGCTGCGAACGGTCGGCGTCGATTCGATCGCGGAGCTCTTCCGTGACATTCCGCCGGGAGTGCGCTTCGGCCGTGAGCTCGAGCTCGAGCCGCCGCTCTCGGAGCAGGAGCTCTTCTCCCATGTCGCGGAGCTCGCCGCGCGGAACGCCGACGCGGGCAGCGAGCTCTCGTTCCTCGGCGCAGGCATCTACGACCACTACGTCCCGGCCGTCGTCGACGCCGTCCTCCAGCGCGGCGAGCTCTTGACCGCGTACACGCCGTACCAGCCGGAGATGAGCCAGGGCATCCTCCAGTCGATCTTCGAGTACCAGACGGCCATCTGCGAGCTCACGGGCATGGACGTCTCGAACGCGTCCGGCTACGACGGGACGACGGTCGCCGCCGACGCCTGCTTCATCGCGAAGCACGCCACCGGCCGGACGAAGGTCGTCGTCACCGAGGCGACGAGCCCCCAGGTGCGCCAGGTCGTGAAGACGTATGCGCCGGGGTTCGGCCTGGAGGTGGTCGAGGTGCCCCACCGGGGCGGGACGACGGATCCCGACGAGCTCGCGCACGCGGCGGAAGACGCGGCCGCCGTCATCTTCCAGCAGCCGAACTTCTTCGGCTGCCTCGAGCCGGCCCCCGAGCTGGCGAGCGTCACCGCGGAGGCGGGCGCGCTGCCGGTCGTGCACGCCGACCTGCTCTCGCTCGGCGTGCTCGAGGCCCCGGGCCGCTACGGAGCGGCGATCGTCATCGGCGAGGGGCAGGCTGCGGGGAACTTCCCCTCGTACGGCGGGCCGCACTACGGGTACCTCGCCGCCCGTGAACAGTTCGTCCGGCGCATGCCGGGCCGGATCGTCGGCGAGACGGTAGACACCGCGGGTGAACGCGGCTATGTCCTCACCCTGCAGACCCGAGAGCAGCACATCCGTCGCGAGAAGGCCACCTCCAACATCACGACGAACCAGACGCTGCTCGCTCTCGGCGGCCTCGTCTACCTCACGTGGCTGGGGCCGCAGGGATTGCGGGAACTGGGGGAGACCTGCCTGTCGCTCGCGGCGTACGCGCAGGAGCGGCTCGTGGAGCGCGCCGGGCTGGAGCTCGTGTTTCCGGAACAGGCAACGCTCAAGGAGTTTGCCGTCCGCGTCGGACGGAACGCGCGCGAGGTCGTCGCCGCCGCGCGCGAGCGGGGCGTGCATCCCGGCTACGCGCTCGGACGCGACTACGAGGGGATGGACGACGTCCTCCTCGTGGCGGTCACCGAGCGGCGGACGCCCGAGGAGATCGACCGCCTCGCCGACGTGCTCGCGGAGGTCGGGGCGGTGAGGCGGCCACGATGAAGCTGATCTACGAGCGCTCGAAGCCGGGCCGGCGCGCGTCGGAGATACCGCGGCACGAGGGGCTGCCGGCGCCCGAGCTGCCGGAGTCGCTGCGGCGCAGCGAGCCGCCGCGCCTGCCCGAGGTCTCGGAGTTCGAGCTCGTCCGCCACTTCACCGAGCTCTCGACCCGGAACTTCGGGGTGGACACCGGGTTCTATCCGCTCGGCTCCTGCACGATGAAGTACAACCCGCGGATCAACGAGCGCCTCGCGGCGCTGCCCGGGTTCGCGCGGCTCCACCCGCTGCAGGAGGAGGACGGGGCGCAGGGTGCGCTCGAGCTGATGTGGCGGCTCCAGGAGATCCTCGCCGAGGTGACGGGGCTCGACGCGGTCTCGCTCCAGCCGGCCGCGGGCTCGCAGGGCGAGCTGACCGGCCTGATGCTCGTGCGCGCCCACTTCGCCGCGAAGGGCGAGTCGGAGCAGCGGCGGAAGGTCGTGATCCCCGATACCGCGCACGGCACGAACCCCGCGTCCGTGACGATGGCGGGGTTCGAGCTGACGCCGGTGCGGACGGATGCGCGGGGGAACATCGATCTCGACGATTTGCGCACGAGGGTCGACGAGCACACGGCGGCGCTCATGCTCACGAACCCTTCGACGCTCGGGCTCTTCGACGAGAACATCGAGGAGATCGAGCGGATCTTCCGCGGCGCCGGGGCGCTCATGTACTACGACGGCGCGAACCTCAACGCCGTCTGCGGGATCTCCCGGCCGGGCGACATGGGCTTCGACATCGTCCACATCAACCTGCACAAGACGTTCTCGCAGCCGCACGGCGGCGGCGGCCCCGGCGGCGGCCCCATCGCGGTGCGGAAGCTCCTCGAGCCCTACCTGCCGGTGCCGGCGGTCGTGCGCCACGACGACGGCTTCGGCCTCGACTACGACCGGCCGCAGACGATCGGCAAGGTGCGCGGCTTCTCGGGCCCCTTCGGCGTCTTCGTGCGCTCGTATGCGTTCATGCGCACGTACGGCCCGCGCCTGCGCGAGATGTCGGAGGCCGCGGTGCTGAACGCGAACTACGTCCTCGCCCGGCTCGGGGAGGCGTACGACCTGCCGTTCGACCGGCTCTGCATGCACGAGTTCGTGCTCTCCGCCCGGACGCTGAAGCGGGAGCACGGCGTCACCGCGCTCGACGTCGCGAAGCGGCTGATGGACTACGGCTTCCATCCGCCGACGATCTACTTCCCGCTCGTCGTCCCGGAGGCGCTGATGATCGAGCCGACCGAAACGGAGACGAAGGAGACGCTCGACGCCTTCTGCGATGCGATGCTCGCGATCGCGCAGGAGGCGGCGGAGCAGCCCGAGCTCCTCCACGGGGCGCCGCACTCGAGGCCGGTGGGCCGGCTCGACGAGGTGCGGGCGGCGAAGCGGCCGGTGCTCAGGTACTCGTTCGGCGACCATCCGGCGCCGGACACGGCTCCCGCGCCGGTCGCCGCCGAGGCCCCGAAAGGCGTCTGAATCGCAGCCGGAATTCAGGTCGCGCGTGACGAGACGCCGGCTCGAGAACGTCGCGAACCGCGATTGACCGTCCGCGGCGCCGCGGCGAGCTGCCCGCATGCCGCCTCGATGTCCCGCCCGCGTGTCAGCCGCACCGTCACCGGCACCCGCGCCCGCTCGAGCACGGCGCGGAAGGCGCCGATCCGCTCGCGCGACGAGCCCTCGTACAGGCCCGTCGGGTTGTAGGGGATCAGGTTGACCTTGAAGTGCTCGCGCCCGAGGAGCGCCGCGAGCACCCGCGCCTGCTCCGGCGCATCGTTGACGCCCGCGAGCATCACGTACTCGACGAAGACGCGCCGGTTCGTCGCGTGCGCGTGGCGGCGGCACTCGGCGACGACGTCTGCCATCGGGTAGCGGTCGTTCACCGGCATGATCCGTGAGCGGAGCTCGTCGTCGGGGGCGTGGAGCGAGAGGGCGAGGCGGATCGGCCCCACCGCCGGAGGCGAGGTCTTCGGCCGGGCGTCGGCGCCTCTGCCGCCAACGCTTGCAGCTGCATCCACCACGTCGACGAAGCGCCGAAGGCCGGGCAGCCAGCCGACGGTCGAGATCGTCGTCCGCCGGTGCGTGATCCCGAGGTCGGGGAGCCGCCGCGCCGCGGCGAGCACCTCGTCGAGGTTGAGCATCGGCTCGCCCATCCCCATGAAGACCGCGTGGTCGACCTCGGTGCGCCGGCGGAAGTGGAGCGCCTGGTCGAGGATCTCGGACGCGGTGAGGTTGCGTCCGAACGCCATCGCCCCCGTCGCGCAGAACGTGCACGTGAGCGGGCAGCCCGACTGCGAGGAGAGGCAGAGCGAGCGGCGGCCGTCGCGGTACCGCATGAGCACCGCCTCGACCGGGTGCCCGTCCGCGGTGCGAAAGAGCGTCTTGATCGTCCCGTCACGAGCCTCGCGTTCGGTCGCGACGGTGAGCGTCGAGAACGGCACCTCGGCGGCGAGGTCGCCGCGGAGCGTGTGCGGCAGGTTCGTCATCGCCTCGTAGCCGCCGGCGCCGCGCGCCGTCCACTCCCACACCTGGCGCGCGCGGAAGGAGGGCTCGCCACGCCCGGCGAGCGTTCGTTCGAGGAGGGGGAGGTCCACCGGGCTACGGTAGCGTGCGGTTTCGTGATCGACCTCCGCTCCGACACCGTCACGAAGCCGACGCCGGGAATGCTCGCGGCGATGGCGGCGGCCGACGTGGGGGACGAGCAGTTCCACGAGGACCCGACGACGAACGAGCTGCAACGACGCACGGCCGAGCTGCTCGGGCACGAGGCGGCGCTCTTCCTGCCGACGGCGACGATGGCGAACCAGGTCGCGCTCCGCGCGCTCAGCCGCCCCGGTTGCAAGGTCGTGGCGGAGGAGCGGACGCACGTGCTGATCTACGAGTGGGGCGGGCCGGCGATCCACTCCGGGCTCGTGATGCAGGGGCTCGTGGCCGAGGCGGGACGGCCGGCGCCGGAGCAGATCGAGGAGCTCGAGGACTTCGGCCCGGGCAGCGTGCTCGTGCTCGAGAACACGCATCGCAGCTCGGGCGGGCGGATCTGGCCGCTCGAGGACTTCCGGGCGACCGTCGAAGCCGCCCGGGGGCGCGGCGCCGCCGTCCACCTCGACGGCGCACGGCTCATGAACGCGTCGGTCGCCGCCGGGCTGCCGCCCTCGGCGTGGGCAGGGCTCGCCGACACCGTCACCGTCTGCTTCTCGAAGGGGCTCGGCTGCCCGTTCGGCGCCGTCCTCGCGGGCTCCGCGGAGGCGATCGAGCGCGCCTGGGCGGGCAAGTACCTCCTCGGCGGCGCGCTGCGCCAATCGGGAGTGGCCGCCGCGGCCATGCTCTACGCGCTCGACCGTCACGTCGACCGGCTCGCCGACGACCACGCGCGTGCCAAGCGGCTGGCGGAGGGCATCGGCGTCGACCCGGCGACGGTGGACACGAACTTCGTCCCGATCCCCGACGAGCCGGGCCTGAAGGAGCGGATCCGCGAGCGCGGCGTCCGCGTCGGCGGCCTGAGGCCCGGCTGGCTGCGCGCGGTGACCCACCTCGACGTGGGGGACGCGGAGATCGACGAGGCGGTCGCGCGGATCGCGGAGGTGCGAGCTGTCCCTGCCTGACCGCCTCTCGGCGCGTCTGGAGCAGCTCGTCCGCGTCGAACAGCGCGAGAAGCGGCTGCCGAGCCTCGTCGCGGCCGTCCTTCGTGACGGGGAGCTCGTCTGGGAGACGGCGGTCGGCGTCGCGGACGCCGGGTCGGATCTCGCGGCTACCCCGGACACCCAGTACCGGGTCGGCTCGATCACGAAGACGTTCACCGCGGCGGCGATCATGCAGCTACGCGACGCCGGAAAGCTCGACCTCGAGGACCCGCTCGACCGGCATGTCGAAGGCGCTGCGCACCGGCCGACGATCCGTCGCCTCCTCTCGCATGCCTCCGGGCTGCAGCGTGAGACGCAGGACGACTCGTGGCTGACGCTTCGGTTCGCACCCCCCGACGAGTTGCTCGGGACGCTCGCCGAGGCGGAACAGGTGCTGCCTTCGGGTGCCCGCTTCCACTACTCGAACCTCGCGTTCGCGCTGCTCGGGATCGTCGTCGAGCGGGTCTCGGGCAGGCCGTACATGGACTACGTCCGCGAGCGCCTGCTCGAGCCGGTCGGGCTGACCCGCATGAGCTTCGAGCCCGAGCCGCCGGCGGCCACCGGTTACCTCGTTCAGCCGTACGCGGACGGTGTCTGGGACACGATTCGCGTCGAGACCGGCGCGTGGGCGTCGGCCGGGCAGCTGTGGGGGACGGTGCGCGACCTCTGCCGCTGGGGTGCGTTCCTCGCCGAGCCGGACGAGGCGGTTCTCTCGCGCGCGAGCGCCGAGGAGATGCGGACGGTGCAGGCGATCGACGACCACGAGCGCTGGCTCTGGGGCTACGGGCTCGGCCTGCAGTTGCGGCGCGACGGAAATCGCATCCTCGCCGGCCACGGCGGCTCGATGCCCGGCTTCATCGCGCGTCTCTACTTCGCGCCCCGGGAGAAGGTCGCGGTCGCGGCGCTCACGAACGAGAGCGAGGCGCAGCTCGCCGACTCGAGCCTCGCACTCGCGCGGACGACGATCGAGGAGTGGCCCGTTCCGCCGGAGCCGTGGCGGATCGGCGAAGCGCCCCCCGACGACGTCGTCCCGCTGCTCGGGATCTGGTTCATGGAGGCGAGCCGGCTCGTCTTCCGCTGGCGCGAGGGCCGGCTCGAGGCGCGCTACGACGACGCGTCCGACTGGGAGCCGTCGTCGCTCTTCGAGCGCGAGGCGGACGATCGCTGGCGGACGGTCTCGGGGCCCGAGCAGGGTGAGGCCTTGCGGCTCGAGCGCGCGGGGGACGGCTCACTCGCGCGGATGGTCTGGGGAGGCTACGCCGTCACGCGCGACCCGGGCCCCTGGCGCGCTCCGCAAGAGCCCTGACGCTCCACCTGCTCGCCGCGACCGGCCCTTCGCCAGCGGAGAGCCCTACCGCCGTGCCGACGGCGTGCCGACGGCGTGCCGACGGCACGTTACGAGTTCGTCACGGCGGCGAGAGCGCACTCTCGAGCGCGCCCGTTCCTTCGTCAGCGGGCGAAAGAGGGACTTCCGCGAGGGAGGGAGGCAACGCACAGCCGGCAAGGCCGCCCGCGCTATTCGTACTGGAGCGCGGCGAGCACGTTGAGGCGTGCCGCGCGGCGGGCGGGGAGGATCGCGGCGACGATCCCGGCGAGCACCGCCGCGATCACGAACACGACGAGCGTCCCCCACGGGATCGTGAAGGCCGCGTACTGGATCGCATAGCCGACCATCAGCGCGAGGACGACGCCGAGCGGGATCGCGAGCGACGCGCCGATCAGTGCCGTGACGATGCTCTCGTGCCGGATCATCCGCCGCACCTGCCGGCGCGTCATCCCGACCGCGCGGAGCATCCCGAGCTCGCGCGTCCTCTCGAACACCGTCAGCACGAGCGTGTTCACGATCCCGAACAGGCTGACGATGATCGAGAGCGACAGGAGCACGTAGAGGAGGTTGAGCAGCGTGTCGATGCCCTGCTCCTGGTTGTGCTTGAACTCCGATTCCGTCGCGATCTTCGCCTCCGGGAACGGCTTCAACGCCGCCGTCAGCCGCGCCGTGTTGGCGGCGGTCACGCCTCCCGCCATGTCGACGAACGTGTAGACGTTCTGCGGGTTCTGGTACGCGGCGTCGAACCGGCGCGTCGAGATCGTCACGTCGCCGTAGGGCGAGCCCCCCTTCGGCGGAGCGAAGATGCCGCGCACGTGGAGGCGCAGTGTCCGCCCGGTCGGCGTCTCGACGGCGAGCGGCGACCCGACGGCGAGGTGGTGCTTCGTCGCGAAGTCCTTCGAGACGAAGGCACCGCTCCAGCCGAGCTGCGACGGAACCGCGGGCGAGCCGGCGGCCCAGTCGACCGAGATCACCTTCGAGACGTCGCCGGCGACGCCGGTGACGCCTGCGCGTGAGCCGAAGGCGCGGCCCTCGCCCGCGCGGACGCCGGAGACGACCGTCACGCCCTTCACCTTCCGCAGCGCGTTCGCCGACGCGATCGAGATCGGCGAGAAGTTGTCGGTCGCCGTCAGCGCGTAGTCGGCGCGGAAGAGGGAGTTGACGGCGCTCTCGAAGCGCGTCTTCAGGCCCGCGGCGAGCACCGACACGAGGGTCACGAGCGCGAGCCCGATCATGAGGGCGGACGCCGTCGAGGCCGTCCGCTGCGGGTTGCGCATCGAGTTGCCGCGGGCGAGCGCGCCGGGCGCGCCGCCGAAGCGGGCCGCCGGCGATCCGAGCACTCGTGCGAGCGGCGGCACGAGCGTCTTCGCGAACATCGCGACGCCGAGGAAGATCGCCCCGGCGCCGACGCCGATCGCGAGCAGCCTGTTCGTCGTCGACAGGCCGTCGACGAAGAGCCCGACGAGCATGAGCGCGACGGCGAACGCGATCGTCGCGAGCGCCGCGTGTGGTCCGAAGCGTGCGAAGCGCGACTCGGGGAGGACTGCACCTTCTCGCACCGCGGCGATCGGCGGCACCCGTGTCGCGCGCACCGCGGGCCGCAGCGCTGCGAGGAGCGTGATGCCGGTGCCGACCGCGAGCGAGACGACGATCGTCCGCGTCGCGAACACCGTCCCCGCCTGCGGCAGGTCGATCCCGAGCGAGACGAAGACGTGGTTGAGGCCCTTCGCGAGGCCGAGGCCGAGGAAGAGCCCCGCGACCGAGGCGAGCGCGCCGATCACGAGCGCCTCGAGCAGCACCGAGGCGAGCACCTGGCGGCGGGTCGCCCCGAGCGTCCGCAGCGTCGCGAGCTCGCGCGTCCGCTGGGCGATCGTGATCGCGAGCGTGTTGGCGATCACGAAGATGCCGACGAAGAGCGCGACGCCGGCGAACGCGAGCAGGAAGTCCTGAAAGATCGAGAGGAACGCGTTCGTCTCCTTCGTCGCCTGCTTCGCCTGCCCGGTTCCGGTGCGCACCTGCGCGGTCGGCGGCAGCAGCGGCCGGATCTCCTGCACGAGCTGCTGCGGCGTCGTCCCCGGCTTCGCGGCGACCGAGATCGAGTCGAGCCTGCCCTGCTTGTGGAAGATCCGCTGCGCGGTCGGGAAGTCGAAGATCGACATCGTCGCGCCGCCGAGCGACGAGACGCCGCCGATCTCGACGATGCCGCTGATCCGGTAGTGCTGCTCGGCGCCCCGCGCGATCACCCCGATCGTCTGCCCGGGCCGGTAGCCGTCCTTCGACGCGGTGTGCGCGTCGATCGCAACCTCGTGCGGGCCGATCGGCCACGAACCGGTGACGAGCTGGAGCGGATTGAAGCGCTGGTCGCCGTGCGGGTGGACGGCGAACGCGAGCGGGGGCGCGCCGTGACCCGAGATCACCTTGCCGTCACGCCCGACGAGGTACGCGTAGTCGGCGATCCCGCCCTGCGCCTCGGCGACGCCGGGGAGGTTCCGCACCTTGCCGAGCAGCGACTGCGGGAAGGACGGCGGCAGCGTCCCGTTGTTGCTGCGGTTCCCGATCGCGCTCTTGCCGCTGACGACCGCGTCGGTGTGCTTGTAGACCGTCGTGAAGACCGTCCCGAACGCCGACTGGATCGTGTCGGTGAGGACGTACGTGCCGCTGATCATCGCGACGCCGAGGACGATCGCGACGGCCGTCAGCGCCGCTCGGAGCTTACGCCCGGCCAGACCCTTCAAGGCGACGCGAATCATGAGTGCAGGTCGCTCATGACCGCGAGCACGTCGGCGGCGGTGGCGTCGCGCAGCTCCTTCACGATCAGGCCGTCGGCGAGGAAGAGGATCCGGTCGGCGATCGAGGCGGCGCGCGCCTCGTGGGTGACCATCACCGTCGTTTGGCCGTACGTGTCCGTCGAGACGCGCATCAGGTCGAGGATCTCCCCGCCGGTCTTCGAGTCGAGGTTGCCGGTCGGCTCGTCCGCGAAGAGGATCGTCGGCCGCGTCACGAGCGCCCGCGCGATCGCGACCCGCTGCTGCTGCCCTCCCGACAGCTCCGCCGGGCGGTGCGCGCGACGGTCGGCGAGGCCCATCTGGACGAGCAGCGAGTCGAGCCACTCCCGGTCCGGCTTCTCGCCGGCGATCGAAAGCGGCAGGACGACGTTCTCCTCGGCGTCGAGCATCGGCAGGAGATTGAAGAACTGGAAGACGAAGCCGATGTGCTCGCGCCGCAGTCGTGTCAGCTTCGAGTCGTCGAGCGTCGTGATGTCGGTGCCGTCGATCGTCACCGTCCCCGCCGTCGGCTTGTCGAGGCCGGCGAGGATGTGCATCAGCGTCGATTTGCCGGAGCCGGACGGGCCCATCACCGCCACGAGCTCGCCGGAGCGGACGTCGAGGTCGACGCCCCGGAGCGCGTCGACGGCCGTGCTGCCGCTGCCGTAGCGGCGCGTGAGCCCACGCGCCTCCACCGCCGCGGCGGCGGGGGCGGTGGGGGGCTGTGTCCGCTCGGCCACGGGCATCGGCGCCACCGTAGCCCAAGTTCCCGGCCGGCCGGTCGCGGACGGGTCACGATCCTGTCAACGTCCGGCTGCGAGGTAGAAACCGACGACGGCGGCCGCGTACGCGGCCACCAGCAGTGCGCCCTCCCAGCGCCGGGTGCGGCCGTCGTGGACGACGGCAGTCGCGGCGACGACCGCGCCGCCCATCGCCGCGAGCTCGCCCCAGCGGAAGGCGAGCGCGAACGGATGGGCGAAGAGGAGCGAGAGGAGCATCACCACCGGCACGACGAGCAGCGCGACCTGGGCGCTCGACGAGATCGCGATCTCGCTCGCGAGCCGCATGTTGCCGCGGCGGGCGATGAGGACCGCCCCGCCGTGCTCGGCTGCGTTCCCGACGATCGCCACGATCACGACGGCGATGAAGAACTCGCTCAGGCCGACGGCGGCGGCGAAGGCGTGGAGCGAGTGGACGAGGATCTCGCTCACCCACGCCGTCGCGCCCGTCGCCACGGCGAGCGCGAGGAGCGACTGGTAGAGCGTCCATGCCCCCTCGCGCGGCTCGTCGCGACGGGTCCGGCTGTGGCGCCGGAGGTTCCGGCCGACGACCCCGCCGTACAGGAGCAGGAGGAGCGCCGCGACCGGCAGCGACGCCACCACGGCCGCGTGCCGCTCGGGGTCGCCTCCATGGCCGACGGCCACGGGCGCTACGAGGGCGACCACCGCCACCCCGACGAGCCCCAGCTGAGGGAAGAGCGAGCGGCGGTCGACCTCGCCGCCGTCCGGGCCCGCGAGCAGGGTGACGCCGAGCACGAGCAGGAGGTTCGAGAAGACGCTTCCCGAGAGCGAGCCGCGCACCACCTGAGGCAGGTTCGCGCCCAGCGCGAACAGCGCGACGATCAGCTCGGGCGCATTGCCGAAGCTCGCGTTGATGAAGCCCCCGATGCCCGGGCCGGTGTGTTCCGCCGCGTGCTCGGTCGCCTCGCCGATCAGCCAGGCGAGCGGAACGAGCGCCGCCGCAGAGAGCGCGAAGAGCGTCACGTCACCCGCGCCGGTCAGCGCGTCCACCGCGATCGTGAGCGGTGCGAGGAGGAGCGAGGCCCAGAGGAGCGTGCGGCCCACCGGGATTACCCTACTTCGCGGTGCTCGAGGCGGTTCTCTTCGACTGGGGCGATACGCTCGTCCACCTCGAGTGGGACGACGACCGGGTGCCGGAGGGACATCGCGCGGCGCTCGGCCGCGACGATCCCGGCTTCACCGTGCGCTGGCGCGAGCTCATGCTCGGCGGAGAGCACGGCTACCGGCCGTACGAGGAGCTCCTCGCAGAGCTCGGCGTGCAGGACACCGACGCGTTCGTCGAGCGCGAGCACGAGGTGTGGCGGCCGCACTACACGGTTCTCGCCTCCGCGCCGGCATTGCTCGAGTCCTTGCGCGAGCGCGGGCTGAGGACGGGGCTCGTCGCCGACTCCTGGCCCGATCCCGGCCGGATCCTGCGAGCCGACGCCGAGGCGCTCGGGTTCGCTTCGCACCTCGACGCGATGGTCTTCAGCGGCGACGTCGGGGGCCGCAAGCCCGCGCCGGAGCCGTTCCTCCACGCCTGCCGCGAGCTCGGGGTCGAGCCGGCGGCGGTGCTCTTCGTCGGCGACAGCCTCGAGCGCGATGTGCAAGGCGCGGCCGCCGTGGGGATGAGGACACTTCAGGCGATGTGGTTCCGTGCCGACGACAACGACGAGATCGAGCCCGATTTCCGGGCCTTCACGGCGCTGGACGTCCTGAACACGGTGCGGCGGTTAGCGTGAAAATGGCCGCACGTCAAGTCTTGCGCAGCCTCGAAACCGTTCCGACAATGCGAACATGACGCCCCAACCACGCCGCGAGGCCACGAGGCTCCCGCTTCGCCCCCAGGACGAGTCGGCGTGCCGCCGCTGCGAGGTGCACTGCGAGAAGGTCGTCTACCCGGCGGCGTGCCTCGAGCGGTCGTGTCCCTTCGTCTACGCCTACGAGGAGCACGGGCACACGTTCATGGGGTGTCTGCAGAAGGTCTTCACCGCGGAGATCGAGCTCGACATGCTGCGTGCCGCCGAGCGGCGCCGCGAGGGCTTCGGCCCGGTCCGTGCCCTGCGGGGCCCGCTGCCGATGTGCAGCGCGGCGGTGCAGGAGACGTTCGCCCAGCGCGAGAGCGAGCTCGGGTGCGTCAATCCCGAGTTCGCGGAGCTGCCGGCCGGCTCGCCGACGTTCCGCGTCTTCGCGCACCTCGCCGACGTGTAGCCGGTTCGCGCAGGCGCCGCAGGATCACGACGCCGAGCGCCGGCCCGGTTGCGGCGAGGAGGAACGCGAGCCGCCAGCTGTGCGTCGCGACGGCCGCGACCGCGGGCGGCGCTCCGGCGACGATGACGCCGAGGAGCGTCTGCTGGAAGCCGAGCGCCGCGCCCGTCCGGCCGGAGCCCGCCGCCTCCGCCGCCGCCGCGTAGGCGAGCCCGTTCCACGACATGCTGAGCACGCCCGCGACGAGGAGGAGCGGGACGAGGAGCGCGAGCGGCGCATCGGTGGCGGCGGCGATGCCGCCGGTGCAGAGCGCGAGGGCCACCCCGATCGCCGAGATGGGCCCGAGCCGGCTGCCGAGCCGGTCGGAGATCCTCCCGGAGGCGACGCGAGCGAGGGTGGCCAGCACGTAGATCGAGGCGAGCAGGACCGCGGCTCCGTGGGCCGACATGTGGCGGTGCTCGTGGAGGAAGAGGACGACGAAGCCCGTGATCCCGATCTGTGCGGTCAGGAAGAGACCGGTGCCGGTGCTGAGCAGCCACATGCGCGGGTCGCGCAGCGGGCGGGAGATCTCGCCGAGATCGAGCTCGTCGCGCGTGCCGCCACGGATGAAGACGACGGCGGCGACCGCTCCCGTGACGCAGGCGCCGGCGAGGAAGAGGAAGGCGAGGCGGGTGCCGCCCTCCGAGGCGAGAACCGGGAGGAGCCCGGCGCCGACGGCGCCGCCGATCGGGATCGCCGTCTGCCGGATCCCGAGCGCCAGCCCACGCTCGGAGGCCGGGAACCAGCCGGTGACGGCACGGCCGCTCGCCGCGTTCACGCTCGCTCCGAGGGCTCCGACCCCGACGAGGGCACCGACCACGGTTCCGAAGCCGTGCGTCGTGGAGGCCGCGACGAGCAGCGCAGCGGCGCCGGTGAGGCCGGCCGCGATCACCCACCGCTCGTCGATCCGGTCGGCGACGAGCCCCCACGGCAGGAGCGTGAAGAGCATGCCGATCCCGATCCCGGCCAGCACGACGCCGGTCTCCGCCAGCGTCAGCCCGTAGTCCGACTCGAGCGCCGGCCCGAGCGCCGGCAGGCCCACCGAGGAGACGGAGAAGCTCGCCTGCGCGAGCGTTCCGGCGGCGAGGACGACCCAGCGGTAACGCGGCGCGGTCACCGCGCCCAGCGAGCGTGGAGCTCCTTCGCCTTGCGGACCTCGTTCGCGTCGGGGCCGCGGTTCTCCGGCCCGGCGACCTCGAGGAGGGCGGGGAGATCCTGCAGGCGCGGGTTGCCGAGGAAGACGCCCAGCTTCTCGCCGAGCTCGCCCGCGAGGATGTTCGCGTGCCGGTCGCGATTCGAGCCGAGCGGTGCAGCGGAATCGTTGACGTGGAGCGCGCGCAGCCGGGAGAGGCCGATCGACGCGTCGAGCTCGTCGAGACAGGCGTCGAGCGCCGCCGGCTCGCGCACGTCGACTCCCGACACGTAGAGATGGCACGAGTCGAGGCAGACGCCGAGCCGCGGGTGCCGGTCGAGCCGCTCCCAGATCGTCGCGAGCTCCTCGATCGAGCGGCCGATCGTCCCGCCGGCACCGGCCGAGTTCTCCATCAGGAGCCAGGTCTCGTCGGTGCAGAGGTCGAGCACCTGCGCCATCGCCGGCAGGACGCGCTCGAGGCCCGCCTCGAACCCGCTGCCGAGGTGCGAGCCGACGTGGAAGACGACGCCGTCGGCCCCGATCGCACATGCCACCTCCATCGTGTTGCGCATCGCCCCGACCGACTTCTCGTAGATCGCGTCGTCGGGTGCGGCGAGGTTGCAGAGGTAGAGCGCGTGGCACACGACCCCGCCGACTCCCGCTTCCTCCCGCCGCTCGCGGAACCGCTCGAACGTCGCCGGGTCGTGGTTCGTCGGCCGCCACGTGCGCGGGCTCTGCGTGAAGACCTGCACCGCCTCGGCGCCGATGGCGACCGCGCGGTCGATCGCGGTGTGGATCCCGCCCGACGACGACACGTGCGCCCCGATCTGCACGGCGGCCTACGCTACCGGGCATGAGCATCCGCGTCCGCATGGCACCGAGCCCGACCGGCTTCCTCCACATCGGGAACGTGCGTACCGCCCTCTTCAACTGGCTCTTCGCTCGCCACGAGGGCGGCGAGTTCCGGCTGCGGATCGAGAACACCGACACGTCGCGGGAGCTCGCGGGAGCCGTCGACCAGATCCAGGACTCGCTCCGCTGGCTCGGCCTCGACTGGGACGGGCCCCTCACCTTCCAGCTCGACCGGATGGACGACTGCCGCCGCCTCGCCGAGCAGTTGCTCGCCGAGGGAAAGGCGTACGAGGACGACGGAGCGATCCGCTTTCGCATGCCGGACGAGGGGACGACGGCATGGGACGACGTCGTCCGCGGCCGGATCGAGTACCCGAACGAGAAGCTCCACGACGTCGTCCTCGTCCGCTCCGACGGCCGTCCGACGTACAACTTCGCCTCGCCGCTCGAGGACGTCTGGGACGGGATCACGCACGTGATCCGGGGAGACGACCACATCCCGAACACACCGGGGCAGATCAACATCATCCGCGCCGTCGACGGCGAGGTTCCCGTCTACGGGCACGTGCCGCAGGTGAACGGCGACGACGGCAAGCCGCTCTCGAAGCGCCACGGGTCGGTGAACGTCCAGGACTTCCGCGCCGACGGCTATCTCCCCGAGGCGCTGATGAACTTCCTCGCGCTGCTCGGCTGGGCACCCGACGGCGAGACGACGCTCATGGGTCGCGACGAGCTGGTCGAGCGCTTCTCGCTCGAGCGCGTCAGCCCGAGCCCGGCCCAGTTCGACTACCAGAAGCTCGACTGGATGAACGGCGTCCACCTCCGCGAGCTGCCCCCGGAGGAGTTCGCGCACCGGCTCGTGCTCTGGCTCGGGGAGCAGGGGTTCGCGTGGGACGTGGAGCTCGTCGCGCGGGCCGCGCCGCTCGTTCAGGAGAAGATCGCGAAGCTGTCGGAGTTCCCGGGCTTCGCGGGGTTCCTCTTCCACGACGTCGAGCCGGACCCGGCCGAGCTCGACGGAGAAGCGCCGGTGCTCGCGGCGGCGCACGCCGCGCTCGCGCAGCTCGAGCCGTTCGAGGCGGCCGCGATCGAGGCGGCGCTCCGGGCGGTGCTCGAGCGCCTCGGGCTGAAGCCGCGCCAGGGCTTCCAGCCGATCAGGGTCGCCGTCACCGGCTCGCGCGTCTCGCCCGGCTTGTTCGAGAGCATCGAGCTGCTCGGGCGGGAGACGACGCTCAGCCGGCTCGAGGCGGCCGCCGCGGATTCGGCGTAGCGGGCTTCCGGGTCGGCGGCATCGGCCGCGGCGGCGCGAGCGGGTCGAGCGCGCGCTGGAAGGCCAACCACGCCTGGCGCCGGTACCGCTGCGTCGGCAGGGGCAAACCGGCCGGTGCGGCCTCCCAGACGTCGTGCTCGGGCGGTCTGGGTTGCGGGGAATCGTTTGCCACTTCTAAGGAGTGAACGACCCCCGCAAACCCGCGGTTACGACCGCCGCCTCGGGCGTCCGCCACTAGACTCGGCCCGATGGACTTCGGGCACAACGAGGCTTCGCACGCTCGCGTCCTCGTCGTCGACGACGAGCCCTCGATCCGGCTGCTCTGCCGGGTCAACCTCGAGCTGGACGGGTACGAGGTGCTCGAGGCGGGCTCGGTGGGCGAGGCGCGGGAGCGGCTGGCCGACGCGGTGGACGTCGTGCTGCTCGACGTGCATCTCGGCGACGAGACGAGCGGGGTGCTCGTGCGCGAGTGTCACGCGCAGCGCCCGCCCGTTCCCGTCGTGCTCGTCACCGGCTCGGCCGACGTGCTCCTGGAGCGTTCGTCGAGCGCCGACGCCGTGCTGCCGAAGCCGTTCGACATCGACGTGCTGCTGTCGACCGTCCGCGAGCTCGCGCCGGTGCACGTGGGACGATGAGCGCGATCGCAGTCCGTACCGCCGGCGAGTACGAGGCGGCCTATCGCGCGTACTACGGCGAGGCCGCGGAGGAGTACCGCGCCGTGCGCGTCGGCGAGAAGGAGACGTCCGAACAGGCTGCGATCGTCGCCCGTCACGCCGACCTGTTCACGCAGGCGCAGCTCGAGGCGCTGCGGGCGGAGGAGGAGCAGGCCGAGGGGGACGAGCGTGAGCGCCTCTACCGGCTGCGCAAGGCGTGCGAGGCGGGGATCGTGGATGCGGCGCTCGCCGAGCGCGAGGACGAGCTCGAGAACGCGCTGCTCGCTGCCAGGCTCGTCTTCGGCGGCGAGGAGCTTCCGCTGCGCGCGGCCGAGGCGCGCCTCGCCGTCCTCCCCGAGTACGCGGCACGCGAAGAGCTCGGCAGGATCGAGCGCGACCTGAACGCGACGTTCAATCCCGCGCGCGCCGAGCTGCTCGCGGCCCGGGACGAGCTCGCCGCCGAGCTCTCGGGCGAGCGCGACGCGGTGGCGCGTAACGAGGAGGAGAAGCAGATCTCGCTGCGCGAGCTCGAGAGCGCGGTGCGTGGCGCGTCGACGGCGGTTGCGGCCGAGTACGCGCGGCTGCGCGCGCGCTGGTTCGAGCGGCTGCTCGGTCCCGGGCGTGACGACGTGCCGGCGGCGGCACACGTCCGCTGGCTGCGGCGGCTGTCCCCGCTCGAGTCGACGTACACGAAGGAGCGCTCGGTCGAGATCTGCGTCGAGACGGTGCGGGCGCTCGGGTTCGAGCTCGAGGCGATCCCGAACATCCGGCTCGACCTCGAGGACCGGCCGCAGAAGAGCCCCCGCGCCTGCGTGATCGCAGCCGACCCGCCCGAGCTCGTCCACCTGATCACGCGCGCGCAGGGTGGTCTCTCCGATTACCAGGCGTTCCTCCACGAGGCCGGGCATGCGCTCCACTACGCGGGAGCGGATGCGCGGCTGCCGTGGACGTTCCGCGCGATCTCCCGCGACCACGCGCTCACCGAGATCTACTCGTACATCCTCGAGGCGACGACCCGCGAGCCGGGCTGGCACGCGCTCCATTTCGGGCTCGACGACGCGACCGCGGAGGAGAACGCGCAGGCCGGCCGCTTCGTCGAGATGCTCCTCTACCGGCGCTACGCCGCGAAGCTCCGCTACGAGCTCGGTTTCTGGGACGCCTTCCCGGCGGAGCGGGGAGGGACGCCGCGGGACTACGAGCCGCTCCTGACCGAGGCGACCGGGCTTCGCTACGACGAGCGCGGCTACCTGTCCGACATGGACGCCGGCTTCTATTCCGCCGACTACCTGCGCGCATGGGTTCGCAGCGCCCAGCTGCGCGCGCACCTGCGCCGCGAGGTGGGGGAGGACTGGTGGCGCAGCCGGGCGACGGGGGACGTCCTGCGCGCGCTCTTCGCGGAGGGAACGCGGCCGTCGAGCGAGGAGGTCGCGGCACGCCTCGGCTTCGAGCCGCTCGACACCGGGCCGCTCGTCGCCGAGCTCGACCGCGACTGACGGGTCGCGCCCGGATCGCCGCGGGCGGGCTCAGGGCGCGCGGCGCACGTAGCCGACGCCGTAGCGGCTCGTCGTGGCGACGGGGTCGCCGTGCCGCCAGTCGATCTCGAGGAAGTCGGCCGTCGCGCGCAGCGGCGGCAGATAGTCGACGATCTTCCGCGTGCGCGTGTCGATCACGTCGCCGGCGCGGCCGACGTAGACGTAGCGCCCGTTGCGGCTGTGCTGGAGCCAGCCGTCGTTCGGCGGCGGATGCGCCAGCCTGATGTTGGCGATCAGCCGGGGCGCCGAGGCGGGAAGCCCGCCGACGTCGAAGACGTGCACGTACCCGTTGGGCGTGTCGATCAGGTAGAGCTGGCGCTCGTTCGGCGAGAGGGAGATGCCGTGATCGGGAGTGCGGCCGAACGTCTTCGGATCGAAGGAGAAGCCGGGGATCGGCACGGTGTAGAGCACCTTTCCGGTCACGATGCTGCTTACCTGGAAGCCGAGGAAGCTCCGCGCCGTCGTGAACGCGAGCGTCTGGGAGCCGTTGATCGTGAAGGGACGGACGCCCGGGCCGTTGAGCGGCCCGAGCTTGCGCACGACCTTGTCGGTCCTCGTGTTCGCGACCTCGAGGTACGGGTAGTCGGCGCCGCCGAGGTAGAGGTATCGCCCGCCCCGCCCGAGGATCGTGTTGTGGGCGCCGGCGCCGGCATGGATCGTGCGGCCGGTCGGCTTCCCGTTGGAGGCCGCGATGATCCGCCAGCTGCCGTTCCCCGACATCTCGCCGGCGGGCATGTAGATGAAGCGGCCGTCCGGGCTGATCGCCATGCTGTCGATGCCGAACGGGTACGTGCGATGCCAGAGCACCCGGCTGCGGCGCAGGTCGTAGGCGAGCAGCGACCCGCCCGGCGGCTTCTGCTCGCCGTAGGAGATGTACAGCCTCCCCGTGCGCGGGCTCGCCACGACGCCGTGGCTCGAGCTGTCGAGAGCGGGCAGCGGCACGGTCTGGACGAGGCGGTTGCCCCGGTCGATCGAGTACACGTACAGGGCGCCGTCCGAGACGACGTACTCGAAGTGGCGCGTGGCGGCGGAGTGCGCCGTCAGCCGTGCCGGCGAGCTACCGGTCTCGCGCACCCTCGGCGCCGAGCGCGAGGCGGCGACGACGACGCCGACGGCCCCGACGGCGCCCGCCACGAGAACGGCGGCCCCGAACGCGATCCGACTCCGACCGCTCCGCACCCTCCCAGTAGTAGCAATCGCCCGTGAGCCTGCGGTGCGCCTCGAAGCGGTGTTCGCGGCGCGGCGCCTCTACTCGGTCGACTTGCAGACGAGCCTGTGGATTTCACGGGTCAGCTGCGCCACCTGCTCGGTCAGGTCCTTGTCCTGCGTCGTCAGCCGTGTGTTCGTCTCGAGCAGCTCGAGCAGCCGGTCCGTCTCGCTCTTGATCCCGTGCTCCAGGCGGCTGTGCCGCGCCTCGGCGCGGTCGCCCAGGATTTTGTCCCGGTCTGCCTGCCTCGTCTGCGCGAGGAGGATCAGCGGCGCGGCGTACGCCGCCTGGGTCGAGAACGCGAGGTTGAGAAGGATGTACGGGTACTTGTCGAAGTGGACGATGTTCAGCAGCGCGGTCGTGTTGCCGGCGATCCAGAGCAGCACGACGATCGTCTGTCCGACGATGTACTGCGGCGTGCCGAAGAAGCGGGCGATCCGCTCGGCGATCCGTCCGAACGTGTCCTCGCCGAAGGCCCCGTGATGCGATTGCGCGGGATGCGTGGCCGTCGCCACGCGGCGACTCTACGAGAAGGGCCGGACGCCGCCGAGGTGTGTGAGGAAGCCCGTTGCGTCGAAGACGTCGGAGCTGGGGGGCGCCGAGACCGAGACGTTCGCGCCGTAGTCGCTGAGCGTGAGCGTGAACCCGAGGTGGGCGGAGGAGCCGTTGTGCCGGAGCGTGTACGCGGCCTGCACGCGGTGGACGAGGCCGTCCGTCCCGATCCACACGTTCACGGGCACCTTCGCCGTCGCGGCCGCCCCCGTGGCGAACTTGTCGATTGTCGCCTGGGGGATTCCCCCCGCCTTGGCGAGATTCGCGAGATCGACGAGGACGCGATAGTGCGTCGTCGACGCACCGGCGACGCTGTCCGAACCGAGATCGGTGACGGTGGCGCCGGCGTTGCGGAGCAGGTCGAGCACCTGCGAAGGCGTCATCACGCTGCCGCCCGACGCGAGCCCGCCGAGGTCGAGCCCGTGCGCGGAGGCGAGAGACGAGAGGTCGAGCTTCACCCAGCTCTTGCCGCCCATGAGCGACGGCATCGGCGTCAGGTGGACGTACGCGAGCTCGTTGCCGCCCTGGCGGAGGACGATGGCGTGGATCGAGGACGGCGCGCCGGCGGGCGCGTTGACCGCTCCGAGGAGCGAGCCGAGGTCGATCTTCACGTCGGCACTCGACCGGTCGACGACGCCCGAGCCGGTGACGTGGAGCTCCTTGCCGCCTGCCAGCTTCGGGCTCTGCACGACGACCGAGAGCGCGATGTGCGCCCCACCGGCGTTCGTGCTCTTCGTCGCGGCGGCGGCGACCGGTGAGCCCGTGCCGCGCCCCGCCACGATCACCCCGGCGACTGTCGCCACCAGGACGGCGGCGACGATGCCTGCCAGCCGACCCCGACTCATGCTTCGAGTGTAGCGCCCCCTCGAAGGTCGGGGACGGCGGTCGGCCGCGCGTTCAGCCGGCGGCGGCGAGCTCGGCCTCGAGCAGGCGAAGCGCCTCGGCGGCGGCGGCGGCCGGGTCCGGTACGGGGTAGAGGACGCCGCGAATCTCGCGCGTCTCGTCGACGAGCAGCGTGACCCGCTTCAGTCGCTCCCCGCCGCCGGCGCGGAAGGTCGGCAGCCGGAGCGCCGCCGCGAGCTCGAGCTCCTGGTCGGAGAGCAGCACGAAGGGCAACCGCTGCTTGCGCATGAACGCTGCTTGCTCGTCGGGCCGCTGTGTGCTGACGCCGACCACCCGAGCGCCCCGTGATGCGAGGCCCGCCGCCCGCTCGCGGAAGCCGTTCGCCTCGAGCGTGCAGCCCGCGGCGCCGGGAATCCCGTTCCAGCCGGGCGGGTAGGCCGCGGCGGCGGTGTACGCACCCGGGTAGCAGTACAGGAGCGTCCACGGCGCGTCGGCGACCGGATCGCGCGGCCGGCCGCTCGTGTCGCGAAGCCGCAGCGGCGGGATCTTCGTCCCGACGAGTCTGCGCAGGCGCCGCGCCTCGAAGGAGGCCGGCTCGGCCGTGGCGGTCAATGCGCCGTCTCCGAGCAGGAAGCGCGATCCCCAGTCCTGGAGCGCGACGAGCACGGGGATGAGCCCGCGGCCGCTCGGCGTGAGGTGGTACTCGAAGCGCGGAGGCCGGACGCTGTAGAGCCGCTTCTCGAGGATGCCGCGCTCGACGAGGGACACGAGCCGTCGCGCAAGCACCTTCCTGCTGATCCCGGACTCGTCTCGGAGGTCGTCGAAACGGTGAACGCCGCCGGCGATGTCCCGGACGACGAGCAGCGACCACCAGTCGCCGACCACCGCGAGCGCCTGCGCGATCGCGCAGTCGCTCTCGGACAGCTGGGCATGGCGCACTCGGACCAGTCTACTAGTAAGTTCCCTTTAGAGACTCACTACTTCGAGGAGCCGGGTGCAGGTCGTCGAAAGCGCTGCCGCGACGGGCGGCAGAGGGAGCAGTCCGTTCTGGCGCTACTGGGCCGCCTCGGCGGTGAGCAGCGTCGGCGACGCCGTGACCGCGGTCGCGCTGCCGCTGACCGCGGTGACCGTGCTGCACGCGAGCAGCTTCGAGGTCAGCTTCCTCACGGCTGCGACCTACGCCGCCTGGGCGTTCGTCGGGCTACCCGCCGGCGTCGTCGTGCAGCGGTTGCCGCTCCGCGGGACACAGGTCGCGATGGACGTCGTGCGCGGCGCGGCTCTCCTGTCGGTGCCGATCGCCGCATGGACGCACGTGCTCTCGATCGCGCAGCTCGCGGGCGTCGCGGTCGTCGTCGGTCTCGCGAGCGTCGTCTTCGACGTCGGCAACGCGACCTTCCTGGTGTCCGTCGTGGATCGCTCCGAGCTCGAGCGCCGTAACAGCTTCATGTCGGCCTCGCATGCGGCGACGCTGACGGCAGGCCCCTCGCTGGGCGGCCTGCTCGTCCAGGTGGCGGCCGCTCCGGGCGCGGTGCTCTGCGACGTCGCCAGCTACCTGCTCTCTGCGACCGTTCTCTCGACGCTGCCGCGTCCCGTCGCCGCGCGCGAGGAGCGGCGCCTGTCGGTGTGGCGGTCGGTGCGCGACGGCCTGCGCTACGTCGTCCGCCACCCGGTCGTGCGGCCGTGTGCGTCGATGGCGGTCGTCACGAACACCGTGTGCGGCGGGCTGATGGCGCTCACGCCGGTCTACCTCGTCAGGACGCTGCACGCGCCGGTGGGCCTCGTCGGCGTCGTGATGGCGAGCGAAGGCGTCGGCACGCTGCTCGGCGCGGCACTGACGCCGCGTCTCGCTCGCCGGATCGGGTCCGCCCGCGCGATCCTGCTCGCCGGAGTGATCGGCTCGGCATTCGCGCTGATGATGCCCCTCGCTTCGCCCGGTCGAGGGCTGCTCGTCTTCGCGATCGGCAACGCAGGCTTCGCCGCGGGCGTCGTGATTCTCAGCATCCTCGCGCGGACGCACCGGCAGCAGACGACGCCGCCCGAGCTTCTCGCCAGGGTCGTCGCCACCGTCCGCTTCGTCTCGTGGGGCGTCGTTCCGCTCGGCGCCCTCGCTGCCGGAGCCACGGCAACGGCATTCGGCCTGCGGACGGCATTCTGGGCCCTCGCCGTTCTCGCGTTCCTCGTGCCTGCGATCGGAAGGGCGAGCGCGCTCGGGAGCATGCGCGGACTGGCGGACGAGGCGCGCGGGCCTACTCGCCCTGCCGCGGAACATCGCGGATGATCTTGGCGACCGCCCTGACAGCTTCTTCCAGTGTCGGCTCGGGGAGTCCGCCGTAGCCGAGCAGGAGGCCGGCCGGGCCGGCGTAGCCGGCGAAGGCGTGGTGCGCGAGCGACTCGATCATGATCCCGCGTCCTCTTGCCTCGGCTCGGACGGCCTCGGCGGTCGCGTGTGAGGGCATCTCGAGGACGACGTGGAGTCCCGCGGCGATGCCGCGAACAGCGTGGTCGGGCAGGAGCTCGGTCAGTAGGGAGACGACGAGGTCGCGGCGCGTTCGGTAGACCTGCCGCATCCGCCGGAGGTGTCGGTCGAAGTCGCCGCGGCGCAGGAAGTTCCTGAAGGCGAGCTGGTCGAACCCGGAGACCTGCAGCATGCTCGTGAACAGCTCCTGGGCCATCTCGTCGGCGAGGTCGGCCGGGAGCACCGCCCAGCCGAGGCGGAGCGCCGGCGCGAAGGTCTTGCCGGTCGAGCCGATGTAGACGACGCGCTCGGGCGCGAGCCCTTGCAGTGCGCCGACCGGCGCGCCGTCGTAGCGGAACTCGGCGTCGTAGTCGTCTTCGAGGATCAGGACGTCGGATTGCTGCGCCCAAGCGATCAGTTCGGTCCGGCGCTCGGGCGTGAGGACGACTCCCGTCGGGAACTGGTGCGCCGGGGAGACGAAGAGCGAGTCGGCGGCCTCGATCGCGTCCGGGCGCACGCCCTGTTCGTCGACCTCCGCTGCGACGACGGCCTGCCCGCCGGCGAGCGCGACCCGGCGGAGCAGCGGATGGCTCGGATTCTCGAAGGCCATCCGGTTCTGACCCCGCCGCGCCAGCATGCGGCTCACGAGGCTCAGTGCGTGCGTCGCCCCCGCCGTGATGAGCGTTCGCTCCGGATGGGCGAGGACGCCGCGAGCGCGGGAGAGATAGTTCGCGACCTCGACGCGGAGATCCCACAGCCCTGATGCTTCGCCGTAGGTGAGGTCCGCCGTCCGCGCCTGCTCCAACGACTCGCGTACCGCCCGGAGCCACGGCTGTCGTGGAAAGGTTGCGATCTCGGGAAGGTGCGGCCTGAGGTCGTGGACGGTGCCGTGGCGTGCGTTCGGCGGGCGAAGCGCCTCTGCGTCGAGGCGCACCGTCGCTCGCACGCTCGGCGCTGCTCCCTGGCGCAGCGAGAGATATCCCTCGGCGGCGAGCTGGCCGTAGACACGCACGATCACCCCCCGCGAGACGCCCAGATCCTGCGCGAGCACGCGTGTCGAAGGCAGCTGCTGACCGGCGGCGAGCGAGCCCGACTGAATTGCGCTCCGCATCTGCTCCTCGAGTTGGCGCGATGCGGACGCGGCCCGGGAGCGGTCGACGAGCAGCAGAAGATCGCGCGCCTGAAGGTTGCGCGGGCTCATGGGGCGAGTGGCAGCCGGATCACTGTCCTCTTTAGACGCGTGCCGGAAGCCTCTGGTCTGGGACCAGTGACGGTGCCGCCCGAGGTGCCACTGGGGCCGAGGGGCGCCCGGGGCGCCCCTCGGCGTTTTCGACCGATCGTCTCCTAGCCGACCGAGAGGGCCTGGAGGACCGGGTAGTTGAAGTACGAGCTGTAGAGGTAGTTCTTGACCCGCTTCGAGACCAGGAACCGGTTGTTCGAGACGAGGTACGGGATGAACGGGACGTACTTCGTCATCAGCTCCTTGTCCAGCGCGGCGTAGGCGTTCGCCCGTGCCTTGCCGAAGAGCGACGCAGCATGATCGAGCTGGCTGTTGAAGTGACTGTTGTTGAAGTAGAAGAAGTCCGAGTTCCCCGTCGCGCCGATCGTGCGCCCGTCGAGGTTCACGTTCATGTAGTCGAACGCGTCGAGGTAGTCGGCGCACCAGCCGCCGCCGCCGACGTTGTAGCCGTCGGGGCCGAGAGCGATGCTCTTGGTCTCGAGCGGGTGGTAGTAGCCCGTCGGGTCGGACTGCTGGAGCGTCGTCTTGAACCCGAGGAGCCCGAACTCACGCTGCTCGAACTGCACCAGGTTCGACTGGAACGTGCTCGAGGGGCGGTAGTAGAGGTTGAGGTTG
>DASQQF010000116.1:0-14495 GCA_035643535.1 Gaiellaceae bacterium | reverse complement strand
CCTGGTCGGTCACTCCCGCGACGCCGAACGTGATCCCGGCGGGCCAGCTCGCCGCGTGCCCGGCCCGCACCATGAGCGCGACGAAGACCGGGATCAGGACGAGCCGCCCGACGGTGAGCGCGTTCGGGAGCTGATCGAGCGGAGAGGGCACTGCGCGCGCGGCCATGAGTCGAAGGATACGGCGGCCGCCCTCGTATCCTCTGCGCGTGAGCCCGAGCATCCCCGGCTTCGTCGACGCACACTGCCACGCGTTCCAGCGTGCGCTCCGCGGCCGCACCGAGGGCGGGGACTTCTGGGCCTGGCGCGACACGATGCTCGAGCTCGCCCGGGGTCAGACCCCGGGACGGGTCCGGAAGGGCTATGCCGACGTCTACCGGGAGCTACGGGAGGCCGGCTACACGGCCGTCGGCGAGTTCCACTACCTCGGCCTCGAGGAGGCCCGGGCCGCCGCGGCAGCGGCGGCGGAGGCGGAGGTGGAGCTCGTCCTGCTCCATGTGGCGTACGCGCGCGGCGGGATCGAGCGCTTCCGCCGGGAGTCGGTTGCGGCGTACCTGCGCGAGCTCGAAACGTTGCGGGACGAGGGCGTGCGTGTCGGCGTCACCCCCCACTCCGTCCGTGCGTGCACCCGCGACTGGCTCGAGGAGCTGGGCCGGTACGCCCGCGAGCACGACCTGCCGCTCCACGTACATGCGGACGAGCAGCCGCGCGAGATCGACGAGTGCCTCGCCGAGCACGGCATGCGCCCGATCGAGTTGCTCGACGCCTGCGGTTGCCTCGGCCCGCGGACGACGGTCGTCCACGCGACCCACGCGAACGGCCACGAGCTCGACCTGCTCGCGTCCGCGGGCGCCCGGGTCTGCGCGTGCCCGACGACGGAGGCGAACCTCGGCGACGGGTTCCTGCCGGTCGAACGGCTCCTCCACCGCGAGATCGGCCTCTGCATCGGCTCCGACTCGAACGTGCGCGTCGACCCGCTCGAGGAGCTGCGGGAGCTCGACGGGATCGGCCGCCGCCAGTCGGGCCGCCGCGACGTCTTCTCGGTCGACGCCCTGCTCGCGATCGGCTCGAGCGCCGGAGCCGACGCACTCGGGCTCGAGAAGTGGCCGGACGTGGAGGTCGACGTCGCCCACCCGCAGCTGCTGGGTGTCGACGACTGGCGGAGCGCGCTCGTCGCCGGCTGTTCGGCCGAGGTGCTCTCCGCCTGAGTCGGGGCGCCGAGATTCGAACTCGGGACCTCCAGTCCCCCAGACTGGCGCGCTAACCAGGCTGCGCTACGCCCCGCCGACGGCGACACCGTAGCTCACCCGCCCGCGCACCGGGGCGGTTTGCCGGGCGGCCCACGGCGAGATCATCAAGGTGTCAGCCGAGGACGAGACAGGAGGTTGAGATGCAGATCGGCAAGCCGCGGCGCATCCATCGTGTCGAGCCGGTGAAGGATCCCGTGCCGCGCCGGCGGCGCGAGCAGGAGCCGTCCCCGAGCCGTTCGGTGCCGGCGAAGGAGCCGGCCGTTCCCGGCCGGTGACGGTTGCGGCGCTCGAGGGCGCTCCCGACTACGCCGAGGCGTTCGAGGCGTGGCGGGTGTGGCGCGTCGTGCGGCACGACGGCGACCTCGCACTCGCGAGCGTCGTCAAGCGGACGGTCTGGCCGGCCGGCGAGCCGCTGGCGGCCGAGTGCCTGAAGGCGCTGCCGCTGTTCGACTGGCTGCGCCGCCGGCAGCCGCACGTCGCGCCCGAGCCGCGCTGCGAGTGCGGCATCTACGCGGCCGGCCTCGACTGCGTCCGTAGCTATCTCACCGACGCGCTGCCGGACGCCCGGGCCCGCGTGATCGGCCGCGTCGCCCTCTGGGGCTCCGTCGTCGAGTGCGAGCGCGGCTTCAGGGCGTCGTACGCGTATCCGCTCGCGCTCTACGTCCCGCTTCCCCGCAGGGGCCGGTCGCGCGCCGCGATCGAGGAGGTCGCCGAGGCGCTGACGCGCTACGACGTCCCGGTCGAGGTTCTGAGCATCGACCGCTCCGACGTCGGCGCGCTGCTGCACGCGCTCGACTGACGGGACCGCCGGGGCGCGGTCGGACGTACAGCGGGCATGCGCCCGCTCGTGATCGGCCTGCTGGCGGCGGTGGTACTGCTCGCATCGGCGCCGGCCGCCGACGGGCGGACGTCGAGGCCCGTCGCGCTCGTCACCGCCGAGACGTCGAACGAGGTGCTCGCCGTCTCGCTCGGGCCGCACGGCGGCAGGGTGCTGCGGCGCATCCACCTCGTCGATCCGCTCATGATCGCGTCCCCCCTGCACGGGCCGGCGATCGTCGTCAGCCCGACCGGCACCGTGACGCTGCTGGGCCGGCACAGTCTCCGCCCGATCGCCGTGCTTCGGTCGTTCCGCGATCCTCAGGTGGCGGCGATCGCTCCCGGGGGAAGCCTCGCGTACGTGGCCGACGACGCCACCGGGAAGCTCTCGGTCGTCGATCTCGCCCGCCGGAAGGTCGTCGACCGCGTGTTCGTCGGCGCGAGAGCGCACCACCTCTCGTTCAGTCCGGACGGCCGGCGCCTCTGGGTGGCACTCGGGGAGACGGCGACCACGATCGTCCGTCTCGACACCACGGACCAGAGGAAGCCTCGCGTCGCGGGCCGGCTCCATCCGCCCGTCGCCGCGCACGACGTCCGGTTCGCCCCCGGCGGCCGGCAGGTCTGGGTCACCTCGGCGGCGGAGCCGTACGTCATGGTGTTCGCCGCGGCCACGGGCAAGCTGCTGCGCGAGGTGCCCGCCGGCGCGCCGCCGCAGCACATCGCCTTCTCGGGAAGCCGCGCGCTCGTGACGAGCGGCTACGGCTCGTCGCTCGAGGCGGTGTCGGCGCGTACCTACCGCCGGCTCGGGGTCGTGCCGATGCCGTACGGCTCCTTCAACCTGAGCACGTTCGGCGGGCGCGTCGTCACGACCTCGCTCCTCACCGGCCAGGTCTCCGAGCTCGGCGCGGGCAGGCTGAACCTGTTCTGGACGAGGAAGGAGGCGCCGGCCGCGCGCTACGTCGCGATCACGCTCTGGCCCCGGCGTTAGCTGACCACCACAGCCTGCACGCGCGCACCCCGGGGGAGTGCGAGCACCGGCGAGAACGTCTTCGCCGTGCCCGCGACGATCCGCGGGTCGTGCCCGCCGACCACCGCCGCGAACGTCGACCCGCTTGCCTCGAAGGACAGGATCGGCCCGCCGAGTCTCAGAGGCTGCAGGCGGACGCTCAGCGGCGCTCGGGTGAGAACGATCTCGTCGCCCCGCACGACTGCGGCCGCCCCGTCGAGCCATCCGACCGCCTTGCCGCCCGCTCCGGTCGAAAGCCGCGACCCCGCCGGCGCGAAGGCGACCTGCGAGACGGCCGCGGACGAGCCGGGAACGACCATGCTCTTCTGGTGGAACACGTCGTGCACGATCGCGCGTCCCCCTGCCCCCACGTAGGCGAACGCGAGCGAGTCTGCCCGCCACGACGGCGTCACCCGGCGCACCGCACGGTCGACGACGGAGTCGTGCGTCCCGTTCCCCCAGATCGTGCGCAGCACGAGCCCGCTCTCGCCCTTCACGACGTACGCGATGCGCAGGCCGTCGGGCGCCCACGCGATCGCGACGACCTTCCCACCTGCCGCGTGCGACCAGGCGTGCCGGCCGTCCGGCTTCATCGCGACGAGGGAGTCGCCGATGCCCGCCGCGACGTAGAGCGCGTGCGGCGACAACGCCGCAGCCGTGACGGGCAGTCCCTGCAGGCGGAAGCCGCCTCTCGTCACGACGGAGAGCCGCCCGTCGACGACGGCGGCGATGCCGTCGGCTCCTCGCGGCAGCGTGAGCGTCCGCGCCGGCGCCGTCGTGTGCTTCCTCGGGTGGCCGAAGCTGACGTGCAGCGCGCCCGCTGCGGCGAGCGAGCCGGCCGCGAGCCCCAGCAGCACGAGCGCCGCAGCGGCGAGGATCGCGACGGCACGCAACCGGCGACGCGGCAGGCGCGCAGGGACCTCGAGTGCACGCAGCGCCCGTGCGAGCGCCCTCTCCCCCACCTCGGGCCCGGGCTCGGGCGCCTCGCGAAGGAAGCCCTCGAGCCTCCGTTCGAGGTCACTCGACATGTTCCACCTCCAGTGCCTCGCGGAGCTCCTCGAGCGCCCGGGCAAGCCTGGAGTTGACGGTGCCGACGGGAAGGTCGAGCGCGGCCGCGATCTCCTTCGGCGTCATGCCGACCCCGTAACGCAGCACGACGACCACGCGCCGCTCGACCGTGAGGTCGGCAACCGCCCCGAGGAGCCCGCGGTCGCCGGAGCCGTGGTCCGGCCGCAGGTCTGCGGGCTCCAGAGGCTCCTCGTAGGCGAGGCGCCGCTCGGCACGGAGGAGGTCGAGCGCCCGGTTGGCGACGATCCGGTGCAGCCACGGGGCGAACGGCCGACGGTCGTCGAAGCGGCCCAGCGCGGCGAATGCCCGCTCGAAGGCGTCGGCGGCGACGTCGTCGGCGAGCGCCCGCCGTCGGGTGAGGGCGTACGCGGCACGCCACGCGTCGTGCCAGTGACGGCGGAACAGCGCAGCCGCCGCATCGGGGTCGCCGCGCGCCGCCCCTCGCACGAGCTCACGGTCATTCGGTTCACGCACTCCTCCGAGTGTCGTACGAACGGGACGCAGTTGCACGTCCCGCCGGGGTGCGCTACTCGTCCGGGTCGCGGCCCGTCGAGTACTTCGCCCAGGGCTCGCCGCCCTCGCGCATCTCGTCCTCGCGCTCGAGCTCCTCCTCGGCCTCGGCCTCGTCCTGCTCGATCTCGCGCTCGTCGTCGCGCACGGGCTGACGATCTCCCGCCGGCGTCTCCCCGAAACGAGCCGGCCATGCGAAGCATGCGACCTATCACCCGTGGAATGGTTCTCGCATGGACGACTGGCGCGAGCAGGACGGGGCGCTCGTACGGGAGCTCGAGTTCCCCTCGTTCCGCGAGGCGATCGAGTTCGTGAACCGGCTCGCCGAGCTCGCCGAGCGCGAGAACCACCACCCCGACGTCGACATCCGCTACCGGCGTGTGACCGTCCGCTGGACGACCCACTCCGCCGGCGGCGTCACCGACCGCGACCGCGAGCTCGCGGATCGCACCACAGACCTGCGCTGAACAGGTAATACCTCGCTGGTGGACACGTCGAGGGCCGAGGAGGTATGGCAATGCACACGACCCGCTACCTGATCGTGGGCGCCGGGATGACCGGCGACATGGCCGCCAAGGCGATTCGCGAGCACGATCCGCAGGGCGCGGTCACCCTCGTCGGCGACGATCCGCATCCGCCGTACAAGCGGCCGCTGCTGACGAAGGGGCTCTGGCGAGGGGCTCCGGAGGAGAAGGTCTGGCGGCAGCCGGCCGAAGGCGTCGAGTTGCGCACGGGGCGCCGTATCGTCTCGCTCGACCTCGCGGAGCACCGCGCCGCCGACGACGCAGGCGAGGAGTACGCATGGGAGAAGCTCCTCCTCGCGACCGGCGCGCGGCCGAGGACGATCCCGGGAGCCGACGGCGTCATCTGGTTCAGGACGCTCGACGACTACCGCTCGCTGCGGGCTCGCGCGACGGCAGGCGCGCATCTCGCCGTCGTCGGCGGCGGCTTCGTCGGCTCCGAGCTCGCGGCCGGTCTCGTCGGAGCCGGCTGCCGCGTCACGATGATCTTCCCGGAGCCGGGCATCGCCTTCCGGCTCTTCCCCGGCGCGCTGTCGGGCTTCGTCACGGACTACTACCGCGAGAAGGGGGTCGACGTGCTCGCCGGCGAGACCGTGGCCGCCGCCTCCGGGAGCTCGGTCACGCTCGGCTCGGGGCGCGTGCTCGAGGCCGACGGGGTCGTCGCGGGCCTCGGCGTCGTGCCGAACACGGAGCTCGCCGAGACGGCGGGGCTCGAGGTCGACGACGGGATCGTCGTCGACGAGTACGGACGCGTCCCGGGACAGGAGGACGTCTTCGCCGCGGGCGACGTCGCCCGCTTCCCGGTCGCCGCGCTCGGAACCTCGATGCGGATCGAGCACGAGGACCACGCGAACTCGCACGGCCACGCCGTCGGCGCCAACATGGCGGGCGCGGCGACGCCGTACGACCACCTGCCGTTCTTCTACTCCGACCTGTTCGACCTCGGCTACGAGGCCGTGGGTCTCGTCGACTCGCGGCTCGAGACCGTCGAGCAGTGGGAGGAGCCGAATCGCAAGGGCGTCGTCACCTACCTCGAGGACGGGCGCCCGCGCGGCGCGCTCCTCTGGAACGTCTGGGACAAGGTCGACGCGGCGCGCGAGCTCATCCGCGCCGGCGAGGGAGCACTTGCCGTCTAGCGCCCTCGCCCGCTCGCGGAAGCCGCGCCGCGGCAGCGAGCTCCTGTGCGAGCGCGTCTTCCGGCCGCTGGCGCACCCGCTGGTGCTCGTCCTCGCGCGTCTCGGCGTGCCGCCGCCGCTCGTCGTCCTCGCCTCGGGCGCGGCGGGCGTCGCCGCCGCGGTCGAGCTGGGACGCGGCTCGCTGGTCGCCGCGGCGCTCCTCGTCCAGGCGAAGACCGTCCTCGACAACACCGACGGACAGCTCGCCCGCCTCACGGGTCGGACGAGCGCGTTCGGCCGCTACCTCGATTCGGAGGTCGACCTGCTCGTGAACGGCGCCCTCTTCGCCGCGGCCGGCTGGCGCGCCGACGCGCCGCCGCTCGCACTCGCCGGCTTCCTCGCGCTGACGACGATTCTGAGCGTCAACTTCAACGCCGAACGCCTGTCACGGACGGCGACCGCCGAGCCCGGCGGTGGCGGGGCGGCGACCGCGCTCCTTCGCCGTCTCTACGCCGTCGTCTACGCGCCGCAGGACCGGCTCGCCGAGTGGATGGTCGCCCGCCGTCCGGCGCTCGCAGCACGCCGCTCGGTCTTCCTGCTCGCGAATCTCGGCATGTCGACGCAGCTCGCGGTGTTCGGCGTCTTCCTCGCCCTCGGGCACCCGCTCGCCTTCGCCTGGCTGACCCTGGCGGAGGTCGGCCTGCTCGCGCTCGTCCTCCTCCCCGGGCGCACGACGGCGCAGGAGGAGACCGCATGAGCAATGTCTTCGAGCTTCCGGCGCATGAGGACGAGGGCGGCCGCGAGCTCAGCGCGGCCGACTGGGCGCGGCTCGAGCGCCATGCGGCCGAGATCCTCGAGGCGCTCGGGCTGGACCTCGACACGCCGGGCACCCGGGACACGCCGCGCCGGTTCCTCCGCGCACTCTGGGACGCGACCGCCGGCTACGACGGCGATCCGAAGCTGCGGACGCTCTTCCCGTCCGAGCGGCCGGAGGGTGTCGACGGCCGGCATGCGCAGATCGTCGAGGGCCCGATCTCCTTCTTCGCGCTCTGCGAGCACCACGCCCTCCCCTTCCACGGACACGCGTACGTGGGCTACGTCGCCGGCCAGGAGATCCTCGGCATCTCGAAGCTGACACGGCTCGTGCGGCTCTACGCGCGCCGGTTCACGGTGCAGGAGCGGCTGGCCGAGGAGGTGGCGGACGCGCTGCACACGCTCGTGGGCGCACGGGCCGTTGCCGTGCGCCTCGAGGCGGCGCACCTCTGCACGCAGATGCGCGGCGTCCACGAGGAGGCATCGCGGACGGTCACCACCGTCTGGCGCGGCCTGTACGACGAGAGCGAGGCGCTGCGGCGGGAGTTCCTCGCTCTCACCGGTTGATGGAGCCGCTGGCCGTCCTCGCCGAGGACGAGGACCTGCCGCGCTGGGAGCTGCCTGCGGACCTCGCACGTCTGTACGGCGGCGCCCTCGGCCTCGCCGAGCCGTGCCTCGTCGCGAACTTCGTCGAGTCTCTCGACGGCATCGTCGCCGTCCCGGGCTTGCCGCGCTCGCACGCGGTGATCGGGGACGAGAGCGAGCCCGACCGCTTCATGGTCGCGCTCCTCCGCGCCTGCGCGGACGCCGTCCTCGTCGGGTCGGCCACGCTCCTCGCCTCGCCGCGTGGAACCTGGCGTGCCGATCGCGTCTATCCCGCGGCGGCGGAGGCACTCGCCGCGCTGCGCGCGAGCCGCGGTCGTCCCGAGCACCCGCTGCTCGCGATCCTGACCGCGGGCGGCTCCTTCGACGCGGGCCATCCGGTGCTCGAGCGCGGCGCCCTCGTCCTCACGACCGAGCAGGCGGCTCCCGACCTGCGCGAGAACGTGCCGCCGGCGTCGGAGGTCGTCCCCGTCTCGGCGGGCGACGCGGTCGACGCCGCCGCCGCCGTCGCGGAGCTGCGCCGGCGCGGCTGCTCGGTGATCGTCTCGGAGAGCGGTCCCAACGTCTTCGGCGCCCTGCTCGCGTCACAGCTCGTCGACGAGCTGTTCGTGACCGTCTCGCCTGTGCTCGCAGGCCGCGCGCGCGGGCCGCGCCTCGGCCTCGTGGAGGGCGTCGAGCTGCTGCCGCAGGTGCGCGTCGCCGGCCGCCTCCGTTCGGTGCGCGCGCACGGTTCGCACCTCTTCCTCCGCTATTCCCTGAGATAGCCGGTCCGTGCTTCCCCGGATGTCGCCGGGCGGCCGCCGCGCGACGATCGAGACGCGACGGGAAGGAGACCCATGTCCGCAATCGACCTCAACCGGCGCTACGACCTCGGACAGCTCGTGCGCGAGCTCCGGCTCGCGGCGCGCACGATTCGCTCACAGACCCACGAGGAGCGCTGCTCCGTGCGGGACGAGTTCGCCGAGTCGCTTCGCGCGCGGCTCGAGCCGCATGCCGGCCAGGACCAGCTCGGCCTCGAGGCGCTCGGCGTCTGGACGGAGTCGCTCGGGCAGGCCGACGCCAACGACGTCGACCTCCTGCAGGAGCTCCTCTACGGGATCGACACGCTCGTGCGCGTCCATCTCTGGCGCGAGACCGGGATGCCGCTCGAGCCGCCGGAGCCGCGGGGCGCCGCCGACATCTAGCGACCGAGAGCTTCGCCTTCGCTCGCTGTTCCCAGCGAGGAAACGCGCAGCACTTCCGAGCTGATCAGCCGCCGTGCTCGAGGCGCTTGTACAGGCGGTCGATCAGGTCCGGCATCTCCTCGAGCCGGTCGGTGATCACGCGCAGCCGGTACTCGCGGAAGTGCTCCGGCTCGACGTCGAGAGCCGCGGCGAGCGTCTCGACGACGTCGTTCGACGGCACGGGCCGGTTCCCGTGCACGAGGTGGTTGAGGTAGCCGGCGGAGAGGTTCGTGCGGGCGGCGAGCTGGCGGTACGTGACGCCACGCTCCGCCATCAGGCGCTCGACCGTCGTGCCGAACCCCTCCTCGCTGAACCTCCTGCGTCGCGCCACGCCTAAGCCTCCGTTGCCAGTTCGGCAACATCTAACCGCTTCTCGGCGCCGCTTGCGCGGTCCCGCACGTCCACCATGCCGTCCTCGAGGCTCTTGCGGCCGGCGGTGACGCGGAGTGGGCAGCCGATCAGGTCCGCGTCGGCGAACTTCTCCCCCGCCCGCTGCTCGCGGTCGTCGAGCAGCACCTCGCGCCCCGCCGCCGAGAGCGCCTCGGCTGCGGCCGCCGCGACCTCCTCGGCGCCGGCCAGCGCGACGACGTGCGCGTCGTACGGCGCGATCGCCGCGGGCCATACGATCCCGTGCTCGTCGTGGAACTGTTCGACCGCCGTAGCCATGACGCGTGCGGGGCCGATGCCGTAGCTGCCCATGACGAACGGCTTCTCCCTCCCGTCCTCGTCAAGAAACGTCGCCCCCATCGGTTCGGAGTAGCGCGTGCCGAGCTTGAAGATGTGACCCACCTCGATCGCGGTCGCGAAACGGAGGGCACCGCCGCAGTTCGGGCAGGTGTCGGTCGAGGCCGACATGCGCAGGTCGGCGAAGCGCGGCTCGTAGTCGCGGCCCGCCTCGACGCCGCGCAGGTGCCACCCGTCGCGGTTCGCGCCGGCGACGTACTGGCCCTCCTGCAACGCGAAGTCGGCGACGATCTCGCCGTCGAAGCCGACCGGGCCGAGCGAGCCGCCGGAGGCGCCGAACGCCGCCTCGATCTGCTCCTCCGTCGCCGGCCAGAGCGGCTCGCCGAACGCGGCGGCGAGCTTCGCCTCCTCGAGCCGGTCGTCGCCGCGGACGAGGGCGAGCACGACCGTCCCGTCCTGTTTCACGTGCGGCATGGCCTTCGACGTCGCCGAGGCTTCGATGCCGAGCAGCTCGGCAACGGCCTCGATCGTCGTGACGCCGGGCGTCGCGACCTCCTCGGGCGCGGACAGCGGACCGGGCAGCGCCGGCGGGAGGGGCACCGTACGCGCCACCTCGAGATCGGCGGCGAAATCGCCGTTCTCGCACGTGACGAGCGTGTTCTCGCCGACGGCGGCGGGCGCGAGGAAGTCGAACGACTCGCTGCCGCCCATCATCCCGGGCTCCGCCTCGACCTCGTGCGTGACGATGCCGCAGCGCTCGAAGATCCGGTGGTAGGCGCCGCGCTGCTTGCGGAAGCTCTCGTCCAGGCCCGCGTCGTCCCGGTCGAACGAGTACGCGTCCTTCATGACGAACTCGCGGAGCCGGATCAGCCCTTTCCCGGGACGCGGCTCGTCGCGCTCCTTGAGGGCGAAGTGGTAGAGCATCTGCGGCAGCTGGCGGTAGCTCTGGAGCTCGCGCCCGTGGAACGTCGCGGTCTCCTCGTGCGTCAGCGGCAGGACGTAGTCGGCGCCCTTACGGTCCTTGAGCCGGAACAGCTCCTCGATGAAGTCGCGCTTCGTCAGCTGCCAGAGCTCGAGCGGCGTCAGCAGCGGCATCAGCATCTCCTGGCACCCGATCGCGTCCATCTCCTCGCGGACGATCCGCTCGATCCGGCGGTGGACGCGCCAGCCGAGCGGCAGGAACGTCCAGACGCCGGCCGAGACCTGCCGGATGAAGCCGCCGCGCACGAGCAGGCGGTGCGAGACGGCCTCCGCGTCGGCGGGCGGCTCGCGCAGGGTCGGCAGGAAGAGCTGTGAGGCTCGGGCGATCATCGGGTCTCGCGAGACCCTATTCGAGCGGGATCATCGAGGCTTCGGCCATGGCCAGCGCGGCGGGCTTGGCCATCTTCAGCCGCTTCGGCCTGCGCATCCCGTCGGCGATCCAGCGGTCGATCTCGTGGAAGAGCTCTTCGATCAGGATGTCCGAGCTGACCTTCTTCAGCACGCGGCCGTGCGCGTAGATGAAGCCGACGTCGCGGCCGCCCGCGATGCCGAAGTCGGCGTCGCCCGACTCGCCGGGCCCGTTGACCGCGCAGCCGAGCACCGCGACCTCGAAGTGCTGCGGGTAGTCCTGCAGGCGGCGCTCGACCTCCTCGGCGAGCGTGTGCACCCCGACGTTGTCGCGCCCGCACGACGGGCAGGCGATCATCACCGGGCCGCGCTCGCGCAACCCGAGCGCCTTGAGGATCTCGTACGCCGTCTTCGGCTCCTCGACCGGATCGGAGGAGAGCGAGACGCGGATCGTGTCGCCGATGCCCTCGGCGAGCAGCGTCCCGATGCCGACGGCGCTCTTGATCGAGCCGCTGAAGACCGTACCCGCCTCCGTGACGCCGAGGTGGAGCGGGTACTCGACCTTCTCCGAGAGCATCCGGTAGGCGCGGATCATCGTCGGCACGTGGCTCGACTTGACGGAGATCTTGAAGTCGTAGAAGTCGAGGCTCTCGAGCAGGCGCACCTCCTCGAGCGCGGCCTCGACGAGCGCCTCCGCCTGGTCGGCCTGCGCCAGCTCGTGCAGGTGCTTCGGCAGCGATCCCGAGTTCGCGCCGATCCGCATCGGGATGCCCTTCGCCTTCGCGGCGCGGACGACCTCGGCGACCTTGTCCGAGCCGCCGATGTTGCCGGGGTTGATGCGGACGGCCGCGACACCCTGCTCGATCGCCTTCAGCGCCAGGCTCGCGTTGAAGTGGATGTCCGCGATGATCGGCACCGGCGAGAGGCGCACGATCGTCGAGAGCGCCTCCGCGTCCTCCGTCTTCGGGACGGCGACGCGGACGATCTCGCAGCCGGCGCTCGCGAGGGCGGCGACCTGCGCGGTCGTGGCGGAGACGTCGTGGGTCTTCGTGGTCGTCATCGACTGGACGACGACGGGCGCGCCACCGCCGATCTTGACGTTACCGACCGTGATTTGCCGCTTGCTGGCCATCTTGGAGTCAGTCTAGCCAGGCGGCTTCGACGCGAATCGCGGGCCTCAGCGGACGCTGAGATGCGTGACCCGATCACCCGGTCGGCCGTTGTCCGACTTGGACACCGACGAGAAGGAGGGGTCATACATGCAAGCTGTGAGTACTGGTTTCGCCGGTCTGCTCCGTTTCTGCGCGCTCGGGCTGTTCATCGTCTCGGCGATCGTCTACTGGGGCGCATGGACGCCGACGACCGCGGCGGGGCTGCTCGCGGCAGGCCTTGCCTGCCTGACCGGCTCGTTCCTGCACGTGCCCGAGGCGACGGCACAGCCGCCGCGCCGCACGGTGCGCGAGGAACCGCTGACGCGCGAACGCGAACGCGTCTAGCTAGACAGCTCGCAGAGCGAACGCTCTGCTCACCCGTGCACGAACTCGCGCGCCCGGGAGTCGATCCCGGGCGCGCTCGTGCTAGTGGGGTGCGCCTCCCGACACGTCGTTCGAGAGCGCGATGAAGAAGACGAGGACGATGAGTGCGATCCCGACGACGGAGAAACGCTCGTAGACCTCCCGGGCGAGCGCCCGCCGCCGGACCCCCTCGATGAGCGAGAAGAGGATGTGGCCGCCGTCGAGCGGCAGCAGGGGCAGCAGGTTGAGCAGCGCGAGCGACATGCTCACGAAGCCGAGGACGACGAGATACCAGGCGAACCCGACCTGCAGCTCGGCGTGCGAGGTGCGCACGATCCCGACGGTGCTCTGCAGGTGTCCCTGCGCACGTCCCTGGAAGAGCGACCCGATCGTCTGCCCGGTTCCGCGCACGATCCCCCACAGGTCCGAGACGGCCGTATGCGCAGCGTCACCCACCGGATACGGGACGAGCCGGGCCGCGGGTTCGAACCCCCAGATCCAGTGCCCCTGCTGGAAGATCGTGCGACGGGGCCCGAGCGTGAGCCGGCTCCCGTCCCGCTCCACCGTGAGTGTCACGGCCCGGCCGTGGCTGGCCCGGATCCTCCTGGACACCGCGTCGAACGTCGTGGTGCGGTGCCCGTCGACGGCGAGGACGCGGTCGCCCGGCTGCAGCCCGGCCGCGGCCGCGGGCGTACCCGCCTCGACGGCCGCCACCTCCGAGCTCGGATGCTTCGTCGGGCCGCCGGTCATGTAGACGCCGAAGAGGATGACGAAGGCGAGCAGGACGTTCGTGAGCGGCCCGGCGGCGATGACGGCGACGCGCTTCCACGTGGGCGCACGCCAATAGGCGTCCGAGCCCGTGCCCTCCTCGAGCTCGCGCATCGCCCGTCGCGCGGAACGGCGCGCACCGCTCGAGAGGTCCGCCTCGTCGATTGCACGCTCCAGCTCGGGGTATGCGGCGTGGGCGGCGTCGAAGTCCTCCGAGTCGAGCGCCCGGCGCACCGCGCGGACGGAAGGCGCGAGACCCGCCTGCTCGCGCAGGACAGGAGCCATGAACGTCTCGAGATCGTGGCCGGCCGGCCGATGCATCCCCGGGATGCGCACGAGCCCGCCCAGCGGGATGGCGCCGATCCCGTACTCGATCCCGCGCCGGCGGATCTTCGCGATCGCCGGCGGGAAGCCGATGTAGAAGCTCCGCGGCCGCAGGCCGACCGCGAGCGCGACGGTGAAGTGCCCGAGCTCGTGGAGGAAGACGAGCAGGACGATGCCGCCGACGACGACGAGCCAGCTCATGCGGCGGCCAGCGCCCCCTCCGCGACGGCGCGGGAGCTGCGGTCGAGCTCGACGAGGTCGTCGAGGTCGCCCACGTCGGACGCCTCGATCGTGGCGAGCGTCTCGCCCACGACCTCGGGGATGCCGAGGAAGGGCAGCCGTCCGGCGAGGAAGGCGCCGACGGCGACCTCGTTCGCCGCGTTGTAGACGCACGGTGCCCCTCCGCCGCGCTCGCCCGCCTCCCGCGCCAGCGCCAGCATCGGGAAGGTATCGGTGTCGGGCTCCGAGAACTCGAGCGCCAGGGTCGTGAGGTCGAGCGGCCGCAGCGGCGTCGCCGCCCGCTCGGGGTACGTGAGCGCGTACGAGATGGGGACGCGCATGTCCGGATACCCCAGGTGCGCGAACGCCGCGCCGTCGCGGAAGCGGACGAGCGCGTGGACGATCGACGTCGGCTGGAGCGCGATCTCGATCCGCTCGTACGGCACGCCGAAGAGGAAATGCGCCTCGATCAGCTCGAGCCCCTTGTTCGCGAGGGTCGCGGAGTCGATCGTGATCTTCGGGCCCATCCGCCACGTCGGGTGCTCGAGCGCCTCCTCCGGCGTCACCTCCTCGAGCTCGCCGCGCGTCCGGCCCCGGAACGGGCCGCCCGAGCCCGTGACGACGAGCGTGTCCACCTGCTCGGGCTCGCGGCCCTCGAGGCACTGGAAGAGCGCCGAGTGCTCGCTGTCGACCGGCAGGATGCGGCCGCGCCCGCGCCGGCGGGCGGCGAGCGCG
>DASQQF010000115.1:0-19412 GCA_035643535.1 Gaiellaceae bacterium | reverse complement strand
CCCGCCGCGAGGCAGCGCTCGAGCTCGCGCACGGGCTCGACGGCCGGGTTCACGCGGCAGAACGGGACGAGCCGCCCCCCGGACGCCTCGGCCGCGGCGAGCACCGCGTCGTTCGCCGCTCGGTATCCCTCCGGCTCCATCAGCGGAAAGACGGCCGCCCGTGCCCCGGCGAGCGCGAGCGCGCCGGTCAGCTCGTCCGGGGCACAGCGCCACCCGTCCGGGTCGTTCCTGCCCAGATGCGTGTGCGAGTCGAACAACCGCAGCCCGGGCATACGCTCGGCCAGGCCGCTCAACCACGGCGTCAACAGCTCGTCGGAGTACACGAGACCACGCTAACGCCGGGACCCGCGGGCCAGCGCCACCGCCGAGCGGAGGTCGAGGCGGGCGCCCGTGTGGAGCAGCCCTTCGCCGTAGATGCGGCCGGCGGCGCGGACGAGCCCGTAGATCGTCGCCACGACGAGCACGACGGCGAGGACGTGCTCCCAGATCGGGACGCCGGTGAGCGCGCTGCGCGCCGGCAGGACGAGCGGGGCGCTGAGCGGAAAGACCGTCAGCAGGTGTGCGAGCAGGCTGCCGGAGTCGACGCTGAGCGCGACATAGCCGAGGAGGAACACGGCGAGCATCGTGTACGTGACCGGCAGTCCGGCCGAGTTGGCGTCCTGTGTGCGCGACGCGACGGCGCCGGCCGCGGCGTAGGCGACCGCGTAGAGCGCGTAGCCGAGCGCGAACCAGGGGATGACGAGCGCGACGCTGCCGCCGAGCGAAGCGGGCGCGTCGAACACGCCGGCGGCGAGCAGCACAGCCGCGAGCCCGCCCACCAGCGCCACCTGGACGAGCCCGAGCAGGCCGATGCCGATCACCTTGCCGGCGAGCAGGTGCCGCGGCCGCGCGGTTGCGAGGATCACCTCGACGACGCGGTTCGCCTTCTCCTCGACGACGCCGGTCAGCACCCACTGGCCGTAGACGGCGAGGGTCGCGAGCAGCATGCTGGCGCCGAGCATCGCGGTCAGCACCTCGGCGTCGGACGAGGCCGCCTTCGCCGGCTCGACCGTCACCGCACTCAGCTCGGGCGCCGGCGGCAGATGGCGGCGCAGGGCCCTCACCGCGGTGTCGGCGATCGCCGACAGCCGCGAGTCGACGTTCGTCCGGAACGCGATCCGGTCGGCGCCCAGGAGCAGGACGGCGTCCGTCTTCTTCGTCTCGAGCTGCCCGCGCGCGGCGCCCGCCGAAGGCACGACCGTGAGGGCCACCTTCGCGTCGAACGGCTTCGCCGCGCGCCGAAGGGCCGCAGCGAGACCGCCCGGCGCCGAGCCGACGACCGCGACCCGGTACGTCTTCTGCGTCTCGATGGCGGAAGAGAGCGCCGTCGACCCGCCGACGAGGGCCAGCAGGAGCACCGTCGACCAGAGGAAGACGCGGCTGCGCAGCCGCTCCTCGATCTCGCGCCGGGCGACGAGAGCGATCGTCTGCCGGGCGCTCATCTCGCCACCAGCTCCAGGAACAGCTCCGACAGGCTCGGCGGGCCGTAGCGGAAGGCGACCACGTCCGCCGCCCGCTCCGCCTCGGCCAGGACCTGTTCGGGATCGACTCCTGCACCGAGCGCGAGCCTGAGATCGCCGTTCCGGCGCTCGACCAGCTCGACGCCGGGCACCCGCGGCATCCACCCGGGCGGCGCACCGTCCAGCCGAAGGTCGATCAGCCGGTGCCGTGAGCGGCGTCGCAGCGCGTCGAGCCCGCCGGTCGCGACGACGCGGCCGTGATCGACGATCGCGACCTCCTCGCAGATGTCCTCGACGAGCTCGAGCTGATGGCTGGAGAAGAGCACGGCGGCTCCGCGCTCGGCCTCGGACCGGAGCACCGCGGCGAGCGTCTCGACCGCGACCGGGTCGAGCCCCGCGAACGGCTCGTCGAGAACCAGCAGCTCCGGCTCGTGCACGAGCGCCGCGGCGAGCTGCGCGCGCTGCTGGTTGCCGTGCGACAGCTCCTCCACCTTCGCGCCGGACCGCTCGGCGAGACCGAGCCGCTCCAGCCACGCTGCGGCCGCGGTGCGAGCCGCCGTCGCGCCCATCCCGTGGAGGCGGCCCAGGTAGGCGACCTGCTCGCCGACGGGCATCCGCGGGTACAACCCCCGCTCCTCCGGCATGTAGCCGAAGCGCAGTCGATCCTCCAGCCGGATCGCCGCGCCGTCCCAGAGCACACGGCCGCCGTCGGGCTGGACGATTCCGAACACGGCGCGCATCGCCGTCGTCTTCCCGGCGCCGTTCGGGCCGAGGAACCCGAGCATCCGGCCGCGCTCGACGGAGAAGGAGCATCCGTCGAGCGCCTGCACGGCGCCGAACCGCTTCCGCACCTCGAACAGGCTCAGCATGGCCCTCGAAAGCCAGCATCACCCGCTGCCGGGAGGCTCACATCGGGGGATCTCCCGAGCCCGGCCGCGGATCGGTCTCGCCCGCCCGCCTGCCGGAATCCCGTAACCGCCGACCGGGCCTCCCCGGATGCGACCGCGTGGGGCCGGTGGGACGGTAGGCGTGATGGTGCAGGCGCCGTGGACATACGAGCTGCCCGTCACCGGGTCGTTCGCCGAGATCCTCGACGACTACGAGGCGTGCACCGCCGACGGAGCCCACGCCGGGATCGTGATCGGGCTGGTCGAGCGCGGCGGCGAGCGCTACCTGCTCGTCGACGGCGGGCGGCTGCCGCCGTTCCTGCACCGGAGGTTCGCCGTCCGCTGGGAGGACGTGACCCTCGTCGACCACGATGCGCTCGTCGTCGAGTTCGCGGGCGACCGTGCTCGGCTGCAGGCGACGGCGCTGGCACTCGATCCGGCGCTGGCGAGGCACGACGCCTCCGCCGACGCGGTGCGCGTCCACGAGCTGCCGGCGGCCCTCGCGCGATCGGTCGTGCCCGGGGTGGAAGGCCCGGTCGAGGGTCTGTCCACGTTCGGCGTCGTCGCCCTTACCGCGCTCGGCGTCTATGGCCTGCTCGCGATCGTCGGCGTCTGGTCGGCGCGCGGCCTCTCGGACTGGGAGTACGCCCTCCTCGCGCTGCCGCTCCTGCCCGTCGCGTGTGCCTTCGTCCTCGCGGGATACCGGCTGTACCGCGAGCCGCACGTCGGCCGTCACGCTCGTCGAGTGCTCGATCGCCCACCGGGAGGCGCGCGTGTCGCTGCGTCCTAGCCGCCGGCTGTCCGGCCCCTGGGTCCTCGCGGGCTTCGCGCTCGGGGGTGCAGCCGCGTACCTGCTGATCCAGCTGACCGTCACGCTCGCGCTGGGTGAGGAGCTGCCGCTGCTCGGGTGGGTCGGCTTCGGCGTCGTGGCGGTCGTCGTCAGCGCAGCGGCCGGCGCGCTCGCGCTCTTCCTCGTCCGTTCCGCCAGGGTGGCAGGGGCGGAGGCGACGGGGCACGCGGCATGGCACGGGGGCACCGAGACCCGACGGCGCGTGCTCGTGGTCGCAGATGCCGGGTGCCGGGGCTCGGCGCTCTGCGAGGCGCTCGTCTCACCGGAAGCCGACCCGCCGTCGGAGGTGTTCGTGACCGCGCCGGCGCTGGTGTCGCCACTCCGCTATCTCGACTCGGACCTCGACGAGGCGCGTACGGCGGCGCAGCGGCGCCTGCACGAGACACTGGATGCGCTGGCCGCGGCGGGAGTATCTGCGGAGGGGAGCGTCGGCTCGGAGAGCCCGCTCGAGGCGGTCGCCGACGCCCTCGCCGTCTTCCCCGCCGACGAGATCGTCGTCGCAACGGGGGCGGGGCCCGGGAACTGGCTCGAGCAGGATCTCGCCGAGCGGGCCCGGGCGGTGCACGGCCTGCCGGTGTCGACGCTCGTCCTCGGGGCGCCGCTGCCGGTGTAGCTACGAACTGCCCCCGCGCCTGAAGGGAACGAACTCGCTGTCGAGGGCGGCCAGGCCGAGGGCGGCGACAGCGGCGCCGGCCAGCGCGGGAAGGACCGTTGCGGGCGTGGGTGGGACGAGCGCGAAGAACTCGCGTGCGAACGGCACGACGAGCACGAGCGCGTAGCTCGCGCCGAGGGCGAGGGTGAGCGTGCCGATCGCCGTGCTGCGGAGGCGTCCGGACGCCTCGAGCGCGAGGATGAGATAGAGACCGACGAGCACGAGCGCCGTCGTCGCGACGGTGCGTGCCTCCGCGGTGTCGAGCTCGAGGACGTTGACGGCGAACAGGTAGCTGGAGAGGACGCCGAGCCCGGCGGCGGTTCCGGCCGGCATGGCGAAGCGGGCCAGCTCGTGCAGGAATCCGTTCGGCCTGTGCCGGCCGCTGCTCGGCGCGAGCGCGAGGAAGAAGCCCGGGATGCCGATCGTGAGCGAGGCGGCGAGCGAGAGCTGGCGGGGGAGCAGCGGGTAGGGCGTCGGGGTGAGGCCGATCGAGAGGATGAGGAAGCCGGCGAAGACCGACTTGGTCACGAAGAGCTTCGCGACGCGCTGGACGTTGCGCAGGATCTTGCGTCCCTCGGCGACCATCGCCGGGACGGCCGCGAACTCGCTGCGGACGAGGACGGCGTCGGCGACGGCACGGGCCATCTGCGTGCCGCTGCCCTGTGCGATCGCGAGGTGGGCCGCCTTCAGGGCCGGAACGTCGTTGACGCCGTCGCCGACCATGGCGACGTAGCGTCCGGCGGCGCGCAGCGCCTCGACCGCGCGGCGCTTGTCGACGGGAGAGATGCGCGCGAGCACGGCGTGGTCGAGGACGAGCCTCCGGAGCTCCTCCGGATCCGAGGGGAGCTGCGAGGCGTCGGCGGCCGCGCCGCTGATGCCGGCGTCGCGGGCGATCGAGGCCGCCGTCTCGGAACGGTCGCCCGACAGCACCTTCAGCTCGACGCCCTGCTCGCGGAACCAGGCGACCGTCTCCTGCGCCTCCGGCCGCAGCCGCTCCGCCAGCAGGACGAGCCCCTGCGCCGGCGGCCGCTCCTCGTCGAGCCGCTCGACCGTCGCGAACGCGAGCACGCGCCGCCCGTCGCCAACTGCCGCCTCGGCCTCCGGCTCGAGGCTCCCGAGCCGGAAGTGCTCGGGGGCGCCGAGCACGTACCCGGCCCCGTCGATGCGCTGTGCGCCGAACCGGCGGCGCGAGGAGAAGGGGATCTGCTCGCTCACCGGCGCGGGGGCGGCGGGATAGGCGTCGGCGATCGCCGTGAGCGTCGCGTTGCGGGTGGCTGCCGAGTTGGCGTAGCGGCCGAGTTCCGACGCGAGGGACTCCGGCCCGACGAACCCGACGACCCGCAGCTCGGGCTCGGTGAGCGTGCCGGTCTTGTCGAAGCAGACGAGGTCGACCGAGGCGAGCGACTCGATCGCGTTCAGCTGCTGTGCGAGCGCTCCGCGTCGCGCCATGCGCAGCGCGGCCGCCGCGTACGTCAGGCTGGCGAGCAGGATCAGCCCCTCGGGGACGAGCGTCACGATCGCCGCGACCGAGGTCGGCACGGCCGTGTGCAGCGGCGTCCGGCGGTGCCAGAGCGCATAGCCGAGGACGACCCCCAGCGGCACCATCACCGTGACGAGGAGCAGGAGGAGGCGGTTGAGCGACCGCTCGAGCGGTGAGCGCGGGTGCCGGAACGACCGCGCCTCGCCGGTCAGGCGCTCGGCGTAGCTCTCCGCGCCGACCGCGGTCACGGTGTACGCCCCCTCGCCCTCGACGACGAACGAGCCCGACCGCACCTCCTCGCCCGCCCGGCGCTCCACCGGCCGCGACTCGCCGGTCAGGATCGACTCGTCGAGGCGAAGCAGGTCCGCGCGCTCGAGCCGGCCGTCGGCGACGACCTGGTCGCCCGACCCCACCCGGACGAGATCGCCGGGAACGACCTCCCACACGGCCACGCTCCGCGCCGTGCCGTCGCGTACGACGCGGGCCTGTGGGGCGACGAGCGCGCTCAGCCGGTCGAGGGCCCGCTTCGCACGGACCTCCTGCGTGATGCCGATCGCCGAGTTCGCGACGAGGATGCCGAGGAAGAGCGCGTCCTGCCAGGCGCCGAACGCGAGCGTCATCCCGCCCGCGACGGCCAGGATCAGGTTGAAGACCGTGAAGACGTTGGCCCGCACGATGCTCGCGTACGAGCGGCTCGCACGGGCGTGGCGCGGAGGCGGCCGGGCGGCGCGCAGGCGCAGCGCCTCGGCCTCGGAGAGGCCCTCGCCGGATGCGGCGACAGGCCGCTGCTCGGATGAAACAGCGGTCACGACACGATCCTCGCGGCGGCTGCCGTCCGAGCCATCGGTGGCCGGGACGATCGGGGACGCGGTCGACTACTGAGGGCGATACCGGCACGAAATCCGGGGAAGCCCGGATGGAGGCCGTGGCTGCGCGGGCGAGCCTTTGTGGAGACGAAGGGAGAACGAGATGATCCTCCGCTTCCGTCCGGCCGCCGAGCAGGTGGGGGAGGTTGCCACGCGTGCTTCCCGGCGCGAACCCGAGGCGAGCACGATCGTCGTCGGTGTCGACGGGTCGGAGGAGTCGTGGCGGGCGCTCCGCTGGGCCGTGGACGAGGCGCGCCTGCGCGGTGCCCGCCTCGTCGCCGTGCACGCCTGGCTCTGCCCGCGCGTCGGGATCGGCGCGCACACCGTGCCGCCGGGATACGAGGAGCTCAGACGGGATGCAGGCGAGACGCTGGAGGACGCCGTGCGGTCGGTCGAAGCCACCGACCCCGACGTCGCCGTGGAGCGCCGTGTGGTCGAGGGCATCCCGGCCGACGAGCTGATCGCGGCCGCCGAGGACACGGGCGCGGCGCTGCTCGTGCTCGGGTCCCGCGGGCTCGGAGGGCTCGCCGGGCTGCTGCTGGGCTCGGTCGGCCGGCAGTGCCTCCACCACGCCTTGTGCCCGGTCGTGATCGTGCCGCACGGCGAGCGCGGCACCCGGCCGGCGCGCGGCGACGGTACCCCGTGACGAACCCCTCGCGCTCGCCCCGCGCCGGCGTCTCCCGCGGCCGGTGGGCGAGCCCCCGACGCGACCGGCTCCGGCTGCCGCAGGAAGGGGACACCCTCTCCGAGCTGCGATCGCTCCTGCTCGCGCTCGCCCTGCCCACGCTCGCGCTCGCGTTCGCGATCAGCGTCCTGACCACGTACGGCCCCGTCGTCCTCATCCATCTCGCGCATTCCGACACGAAGGTCGGCCTGCTCATCGGCGGTGAGGGAGTGTTCGCACTCTGCGTCCCGCTGCTCGCGGGCGCCGCCTCCGACCGCCTCCCTGCGTCGCGGCTGGGCCGGCGACTGCCGTTCGTGCTGCTGGGCACGCCCTTCCTCGCCGCCGGCCTCGTGCTGCTGCCCTTCAGCCCCTCGTATCTGCTCGCCGCACTCGTCGTCTTCGCGATCTACGTGGGCTACTTCCTCTACTACCCGCCGTACCGGGCCCTCTACGCGGATCTGTTCCCGCGCAGCTACTACGGGCGTGCCCAGTCGAGCCAGGCCCTCGCCCGTGGCGCCGGACTGGGCGCCGCGCTGCTCGCCGGCGGGCTGCTGCTCACGGTCTGGCGGCCGTTTCCGTTCGCGCTCGCCGCTGCCGTCGTCCTCGCGGCGACCCTTGCGCTCCTGCCGGTCGCCCGGCTCGCGTCGACCGTCCGCGCGAAGGCGCCGGACGAGGGCCTTCCACGCCTGCGCGAGCTCGTGCGGAACCGCGACCTAGCCGCGTTCGCCGTCGCGAACGCGCTCTGGGAGTTCAGCTTCACCGGCCTTCGGACGTTCGTCGTCCTCTACGTCGTCCAGGGCCTCGGCGAGTCGGCGGCGGTCGCATCGGGCGTGATCGCGGTCGTCGCCGTCGCCTATGTCGTCGCCGCGCCGCTCGCCGGCTGGCTCGGCGACCGCTACGGCATCGTCACCGTGATCCGCTGGTCGGGCCTCCTCTACGGTGTCGGCCTCGTGTGCGGCGTCTTCCCGCACTCGCTCGCGCCGATGCTGCCCGCGCTGCCCGTCGTGGCACTGGCCGGAGCCGTCCTCATGACCCTCCCGCAGGCGCTCGGGTTCAGCCTCGCGCCGGCGGGGAGCGAGGGAGCCGTCGCCGGAATCCAGGACTTCTCGCGCGGGCTGGGCGTCGTGCTGGGCCCGATCGTCGTCGGGGCTGCGATCGACCTCTTCCGCGGTGACCTCGCCTCGACCTCGGGCTACGCCGCGATGTGGCCGACCATCGGGATCCCGGTGCTGGCAGGAGTGGCCGTCGTCGGGCTGGTCGGGCGGCCGCCCGACGACGCGAAATCGGCGCTCGGCTCGGCGCCGCCGGCCTGCGGCACGGCGACGCCTCATGAGCCTACGGAATGGTCTGGGACGCTTCTCTAGTGACCGTCGGAGAAGCTCCAGCCACCGTGCGCCGGGTGGGAGCTGGGGGGCCCGTGGAGGGCGGCGTTCGCCCCCGTCGCCGTCAGCAGACTGAGGGCGAGTGCGGCGAGTGCGGCGAGTTTGCGCATCGTGGTCTCACTCCTTTCTAGAACCGGAAGTCCTGCAGGGTCTCGGTGGCACGGCGATACAGTCGCGCCGCCTCGTCGGAGTCGTCACGGGCGAGGGCGAGCTCGCCCTGGATGCTCCAGACGGCGGCGATGTGGCTCGCGGACGAGAGCTGTGCGAGCGTGCTCTCCGCCTCGGCGAGCACCGCTTCGGAGTCGTCGAGGCGGTCCTGGGCGAGTAGCGCCTTTCCCAGGCGGAGCTGGGCGGTACCGGTGACCTCGAGGAAGTCGTTGCGGCCGTCGAGCAGCGTGAGCGCCTCCCGTGCGTGCTTCTCTGCGTCCGTGTGCTGCTCCTCGGCGAGCGCGACCTCGGCGAGGGAGCAGAGCGCCTGGGCCGCGTCGGGGGTGCTGCCGATCTGGCGTGCGACCTCGTACGCCTGCTGCAGCCGCGCGACCGCCTTGCCGGTGTTGCCCAGCAGGAACTCGAAGCCGCCGAGGTTGTTGAGCTGGCGGCCGACGTTGACGCGATCGTCGAGCTGCTCGTAGAGGCCGCGGGCCTGCTCGGCGAGCCGGCGCGCGCGGAGCCAGTTTCCCTCGCGTTCGCAGATCAGCGACGCCTGGAAGAGCGTGTTGGCCTCCAGCTCGGGATCCGACAGCGCGTGCGAGAGCTCGAGCGCACGCTCCACGTCGTCCCGCGCGCTGACCCAGTCGCGCTGGCGACGGTGGCAGCGGGAGCGCCAGCCGAGGATGTCGACGCGAAGACGGTCGTTCGGAAGGCCCGACCGGTCGACGAGATCGAGCGCCTCGTCGAACAGCCGCAGCGCGATCCCGATCGAGGAGAGCTTGTACCGGCAGCAGCCCAGGCGGAAGAGAGTCTCGGCGAGCTCCAGCGGCCCCAGTCCCGGTGCCGCTGCCAGCTCGCGCGCCTTCTCGAAGCGGGCGAGAGCGGCGCGCAGCTCACCGTCGTACATCCTCGCCCAGCCTTCCGCGAGCAGGACTCGCAGCTCGAGTTCGGGCGCCTCCGGGCAGGCGACGAATTCGGCGGAAGCCTCGACGGCCTCGGCATAGCGCTTGCCGGTGACGAGCGCCTCGATCTTCGCGACCAGCGCCTCGACGCGCTCGTAGTCGCCGCTCGAGACACCGCTCTCCAGGTAGGCGGAATCGACGGCGAGCCGCTCGGCGAGCCGCTCGAGCATCTCCTCGGTCGGCCGCGCCCGGCCCCGCTCGATCTGGCTGACGTACTCCTTCGAGCAGTAGTCGCCGGCCAGCTCCTGCTGGGTGAGACCGCGCTCGACGCGCAAGCGGCGCACGCGATCGCCCAGCGATGCGCTGGAACGCAGGCGCGGCGGTGTCGCCCTCGGTTGTAGTTCGGGAACCTGGGTGCGGCTGGACATGAAGTGTCCCCCCTGTTGCCGATGTATGTAGGAATCGGAGCTTCTGTGGACAGCATCACCGCTCGGGGAGCCCGTGTCTTTCACCCAGCCGGGCGTTCTCTTCTACCCCTTCTGGTGGTTCACCCGGCCACTTCACCCGCCGCCGGGGGCCGTCGTCGCTAGCGTGGACGGACGTGCACGGTGGGCGCAGCGCCGCGATCTTCGCCGCCGCCGCGGCCTGCGCCGCGGCGCTGCTGCTGGCTGGTTGCGGCGGCGGGGTCTCGCTGGCGACGCTCGCACAGCGGCAGCAGGCGTTCGCGGGCAAGGAGGTGCGCAGCGAAGGAACCGTCGAGCGCGAGCGCGATCCGAGCGGCGCGACCTACTACGTCCTCTCCGACGGCAGAGGCGACCTCGTCGGGCTGAAGCCGACGGCGCGGGCGGGCCGGTACCGGGGCGAGCGTGTCTCCGTCCGGGGGCGTTTCGAGGTGCAGGGTGGATTCGGCCGTGTCCTTCTCATCCACGTGATCGAGGCACGGGGCGGCTAGGGGCTCGATGTGAAATAGGAGCGGCGCCCGGATGCCGCCCCAGGCGCGGCGCGAGGCCGTCTCGTCGGTCTTGCGCAGGCCGCCGGCCTGTGCTGCGACCGCCGAACCGCCCTCGCTTGGCCTGAAACGGCCCCGCGCGGGCTCGAATTCACATCAACCCCCTCGGGACTTCGCCGCTTCGAGCGGATCGGCGATCCGAGCTTTCACTGATGACCGTGCCGCGCAGCGGAGGGACGCTGAGATCGCGACCGAGTGCGAGGTGAGAGGAACATGGACGCACAGACCCGCAGCAACATCATGGCGGCCCTGCAGAGCGAGGCATTCGCCTGCGCCCGCTACACGCTGATGGCGGCGGAGGCGCGGAGCGAGGGCGATGTCCCCGCGGCCGAGCTGCTGGAAGGGATCTCCCGGATCGACTCGACCGAGCATTTCGCCGAGCTGGGGAAGCTCGTCGGCCTCGTCGGCGGCGACGCCGACAATCTCGTCGCGGCGATCAACGAGGAGAGCCGCGAGCGCGAGGAGAGCTATCGGCTCTTCGCCCAGCAGGCTCGAGCGGCCGGCGACTACGAGGTGGCGGACCTGTTCGAGCGGATCCGGGCGGACAAGCGGGACGCCGTCCGAGCGCTCGAGGGAGAGCTCGAGCGGCTCGAAGTCCCCGCCTGAGCAGACAGTCAGCGCAGTGGCAGGTCTCGTCCCCGCTCGTCGGCGGGGCGGGGGCCGAAGATGCGCCGCGCGCCTTCGTCGATCGGCACGTCGTCGATGCTCGCCTCGCGGCGGCGCATGAGGCCGTGCTCGTCGAACTCCCATAGCTCGTTGCCGTAGCTTCGCCACCACCGGCCGTCGCGGTCGCGACTCTCGTACTGGAAGCGCACGGCGATCCGGTCGGCCTCGAAGCACCAGAGGCTCTTGCGGAGCGCGTAGTCGAGCTCGCGCTCCCACTTCTGCGTCAGGAACGCGATGATCTCGTCGCGGCCCGTTACGAACAGGTCGCGGTTGCGCCAGACGGAGTCGACGGTGTACGCCTGTGCGACCCTCACGGGGTCGCGCGTGTTCCACGCGTCCTCTGCCGCCTGCACCTTCTGCGCGGCGGTCTCGGCGGTGAAGGGGGGCAACGGAGGTTTCGCTTCGGTCATGGCGATCCTTTCGTCGCGATCGGCGTTCGCGGGGGACGATTCCGCCCGCCTACGCTACGCGACCGGACGGCGCCTCGACCCGTTCGTCCCGTCCTCCTCGCCCGCCGGGAAGGCCCGCGGCGGCGTAGGCGTCGGGAGCGTCCAGCGTCTCACGTTCGAGCAGTGCCTCGGCGAGCAGCCGCAGCTGGTCGCGGTGGAGCTCGAGCAGGTCCTGGACCGCGGTCGCCGCGTCCTCGACGAGGCGCTGCACCTCGGAGTCGAAGAGTGTGCGCGTCTCCTCGGAGAGCTCGTCGCCGCCGCCGAAGGAAGGGGTCCGGGCGTCGAGGGGCAGCAACGCGACGGGGCCGATCGCGCGGCTCATGCCGAAGCGGCCGGCCATCTGGCGGGCGAGCTCCGTGACCTGGCGGATGTCGTTCTCGGCGCCGGTCGAGAGGTCGCCGTAGACGAGCTGCTCGGCCGCCCTGCCGGCGAGGGCGACCTCGAGCTTCGCCCGCAGTTCGCGCTCCTGATAGCTGAAGCGGTCGCTCTCGGGTGCGGCGAAGGTCACGCCGAGCGCGGTTCCACGCGGGATGATCGAGACCTTGCGCACGGGGTCGGCTCCGGGAGTGAGCATCCCGGCGAGTGCGTGGCCCGCCTCGTGGTAGGCGGTGCGCTCGCGGTCGGCGGGGCTGAGCATGATCTTGCGCTCGGCGCCGAGCACGATCTTCTCGAGCGCGTCCGTGAAGTCGGCCATCGCAACAGCGGCGTGGTCGCGGCGGGCTGCCAGTAGCGCTGCCTCGTTCGCGAGATTCGCGAGATCGGCACCCACCATGCCCGGGGTCGTCGCGGCAAGCGCCTGCAGGTCGACGTCGCGGGCCAGTGGAACTCCGCGCGTGTGCACCTCGAGGATCAGCCGCCGGCCGGTGATGTCGGGCGGCTGCACGCTGACACGCCGGTCGAAGCGCCCCGGCCGGAGCAGCGCCGGGTCGAGCACGTCCGGACGGTTGGTGGCCGCGAGCACGATCACCCCGGTCGAGGAGTCGAAGCCGTCCATCTCGGTCAGGATCTGGTTCAGGGTCTGCTCGCGCTCGTCGTGGCCGCCGCCGATGCCGCCGATGCCGGGGCCGCGTGAGCGGCCGATCGCGTCGAGCTCGTCGATGAAGACGATCGCAGGCGCAGCCTGCTTCGCCTGGTCGAACAGGTCTCGCACCCGCGAGGCGCCGACGCCGACGATCATCTCGATGAACTCCGACGCCGACATCGAGAAGAACGGCACCCCCGCCTCGCCGGCGACCGCCCGTGCAAGCAGGGTCTTGCCGGTGCCGGGCGGCCCGCTCAGCAGCACGCCGCGCGGGATCCTCCCACCGAGGCGGCGGTACTTGTCCGGGTTCTTGAGGAAGTCGACGATCTCTGCGAGCTCCGCCTTCGCCTCGTCGATCCCGGCCACATCACGAAAGGTCACCCCGGTCTCGGCGCCCTCGACCCGGCGCGCCCGCGAGCGGCCGAACGACATCAGCCCTCCCGCACCTCCCGCTGCCCGCCGCATCAGCCAGACGAGGAGCCCGATGAACAGCACCGTCGGCAGGAAGCCGAAGATCAGGTTCTCCCACCAGGGCGTGCCGGTCGCGAGCGGTTGCGCGTTGATGACCACGCCCTTCCGCTGCAGCAGCTTCGAGAGCGCGGTCGTGTCGGCGAACGCGGGGATCTCCGTCGCGAACAGCGTCGTCGGCTTCGCCTTCGCGTCGCTCGTCGGGTACCGCACGGCCTTGGCGAACTCTCCCTGGACCGCGCTCCCCTTCGACGTGATCGACTCGACGTTCCCCTGCTGGACCTGCCCGAGGAAGAACGGGCTGTACGGCACCCGGACCCGCTCGGGGCCCTGCGTCACGCGCGTCGCCGCCCAGTAGTTCAGCGCGAACAGCACCAGCATGAAGGCGATCAGGCGCCAGCCGAACGCCTCGCGCCAGCGCCGGTGCTCCTGCCGCGACGGGGTCGGGTCACCGTCAGGCACGGGCGCTGCGCCCCCTGCGCCAAGACGACGCCGCGCGCGGCGACGGACGAGTCCGAACCGATTCCACGATCGAAAACTTGCACCGCCCGACACGAGCCGCATCGGGGAACAGCGGGATTGCGATCGGGGTCGCCTCGCACCGGCGCGGTGTCCTCGCGTGCTGCCTCCTTAACGCGCTCCTTACCGAAGGGACGGTTTTGGTTGCGGCTCAGCTGGTAGTCGGCTGGTAGTGCCGAGGGCGCCTGGGATCGGCTCCCGCGCCGAAGACGTACCTGAGGAGGATCATCATCGAGAGGCATCTGCATGCCCCGGACTCGCCGGGTGTGGGCGAGGCGGAGCCGACGCCCGATCTGCAGCGGGTGGCGCGCCTGGTGATCCTCGCCGGCGTGGTCGCCGCCGGGGCGTACCTGTACTTCCTGTTGTCGCCGTCGCACCGGGGCACGCCCTGGGTGTGGGCCCTCGCCGCGGTGGCGGAGGGGCTGACGATCTTTCAGGCGTTGACGGTGTGGTGGACGGTGATCGCCCACGGCGGGCACCGCGATCCGGCGGATGTGGTGGCCTGGCGGGAGCGGCTGCTCGCGGGGATCGACGTGCCTCCGGTGGACGTGTTCGTGACGGTTGCCGGGGAGCCGCTCGAGATCGTCTCGCGCACGGTGCTGGCGGCGCGTGACATGCGGTTGCCGCACGAGACATGGGTGCTGGACGACGGGCGGAGCGACGAGCTGCGCGCGTTCTGCGAGCGGACGGGCGTGGGCTATCTGCGGCGCCCGGACCGCCGGCATGCCAAGGCGGGGAACGTCAATGCGGCGCTCGCCAGGACGAGCGGCGAGTTCGTGGCGATCTTCGACGCCGATCACGTCCCGACGAGCGACTTTCTCGTGGAGGCGCTGCCGCATCTGGTCGACCGGCGGGTGGCGTTCGCGCAGTCTCCGCAGTGGTACGGCAACCGCGACCACCTCGTCCCGATCGGTGCGAGCGAGTCGCAGCGGATCTTCTACGAGCTGATCTGCCCGGGCAAGAACCACTTCAACGCGGTGTTCTGCGTCGGCACGAACGTCGTGTTCAGGCGCGCGGCCCTGGCCGAGGTCGGAGGGCTCTACGCGGAGAGCCTGAGCGAGGACATCTGGACGTCCCTGCTGCTGCACCGGCACGGCTGGCGCTCTGTCTTCGTGCCGAAGGTGCTTGCGCGCGGCCTCGCGCCGGACACCTTGCGCGGCTATCTGAAGCAGCAGTTCCGCTGGGCGCGCGGCGGCTTCGAGCTGCTGTTCACGGGGCGCCTGCTGCGCGGCGGCGGCCTGCGGCTCGACCAGCGGCTGCAGTACCTCTTCACCTCGACGCACTATCTCCTGGCGTTCGCGACCTTGATCTTCCAGCTGCTGCCGGCGGCGTTCCTGCTGCTCGGTGATGCACCGGTACGCGCGGGGTTCACGACGTGGCTCGCCTTCTACCTGCCGTTCTCGCTGCTGCTGCTCGTGGTGACGTATCTGCAGGCGGGCGGCTTCAAGATCGCCGCCATCGTGGCCAGCCTCGGGGCGGCTCCGGTGCACGTTCAGGCGTTCCTGTCGGTCGTGCTGCGCCGTTCCTCGACGTGGAACGTGACGAACGCGCGCGGCTCGGTGCAGTCGATCGAGCTCGTGCTGCCGCAGTTCGCGCTGCTGGTGGTGAACCTGCTCGCCATCGGCGTCGGTGTCGCGGCGCTCACACCCGAGAATCGGACCGGCACCTTCCTGGCGATCTTCTGGGCGGCGCTCCAGGCACTCGTGCTGGCCCGGGTGGTGGCGGAGGCGTTCCTCGATGCGGCGCGGCAGCGTCGCGAGCTCGTCCGGCCGCCGCGGCAGCGGGGCCGCCGCTCGGAAGCCGAATTCGCGAGAGGAGCATGAGATGACGGACTTGGACGAGAGAGCAGCAGGAACGGCCGCCTCCGAACCCCCTGCCCGGGACGGCGGGCCCACCGTCGATCCCGGCTCGCCCTTCGTCGGGGAGCAGGCCCACGAGCGCCGGCAGCACCTTCGACGCGCCGCCGGCGGCAGGCGCCATGCCGTGCTCGCGTGGCTCGCCGCGCTCGCCATCGTCGCGGCGGCCGTGTACGGGGGCATCCGGCTGACCGGCTACCGACTCGCCGGCCAGACGCAGCTCGAGCTCGGCTCCGCCATGTTGACGGCGTCACCGGTGAGCGTGCCGAGCCCCGGGGACGGGCAGGTCGTGCACGTCTACGTCCATCCCGGCCTGCACGTGCGCGCCGGCGGAAAGCTCGTCCGCGTACGGTTCTTCGGTACCAACTCGAGCGGCGGCCCGTCCTCGTCGCTCGCCACCATCACCGCCCCCGGCGCGGGCATCGTCAGCTCCGTCGCCGCCCCCAAGGGGGACGCGATCCTCCGCGGCGACGCGCTCGTGCAGATGTACAACCCGCAGGGGGACACCTTCCAGACCACGATCGACACGGCCACGCTCGGCCGGCTGCGCAAGGGCATGCACGCCACGCTCACCAGTCCGGCCCTGCCGCACCCGCTCGCCGCCGTCGTCGACCACGTCGTGCAACCGGCGGCGGTCTCCGACCAGCAACCCGGATCGACGACGACGACCGCCACGGCCCCGGGGACGATGATGCTCGTGCTGCGGCCGGTACACCCGGCGGCGCTCGGCAGGCTGATCCCCGGTCTGAAGGTGAACGTGATCGTCCACACCGCCACCGGCCCGAAGCATGCCCCGAGCCTTGCGAGGCTCACGTCGTGAGCCGAGCAGCCCTGATCGGGCTGACGGCGGTGCTGGCGGTCGCACTGTCAGGCTGCGGCGGTGAGGGCTCGCCGCCCGGCAGCGGCAACGGAGCGCGCGGCGTGGCCGGCGCCCGCCAACGCCTGGGAGGAAGCCGCGTCGTGTCGCGCTCGACCAGCCAGATCGCAGCCGCGCTGCAGGAGACGCTGCATCCGCCGCGCCCGGGCGGGAAGGGAAGCGTCGCCCCGACGCCGCCGCCGGGACAGCGCCCTGCCCACGCACCCGCGCAGGCAGGTGCAAGGCTCCGAGGGCATCCACTCCCGACCAACCAGTGGTGGACCTCCGCGCTCGTCGGCCCCTGGACCCAACCGCTGATCGCAGGCCCCGTCGGAGTTCAGGTGAACGCATCCGGGATCGCCGTCAGCTACCGCCCACCGGTGGCGACGCCCGACCACGTCGTCCAGGCATTCCAGCCGGCGGTGATCGCCGGCGGACCGCTCACCGGCGTGCGCGTCACGGGCTACGGCGCCTTCGACGTCGTCCTCGAGAGCGGCCTCCGCGGAGGCGGCAGCGTCCAGACGACGATCGTCCAGGGAAGCCCGCTCGTCTACCTCCGCTTCAGAGACGTCGCCGCGCCCGTCGCGCACCTGCAGGAGCGGGCGGCGCGCGTCACCGGCAGCGGCACGCGCACCCTCCGGGCGACGGTGGGTGGCCGGCGCTGGGAGCTCGCAGCCTCGCAAGGAGCATGGCGCGTTCAGGGATCCGCCCTCACCCTCTCCCACGCCGGCGGCGATGCCCTCGTCGCCGTCGCTCCCGCCCCCGACAACGCGCCGCAGGGCTGGGCACGAGCGGTCGCAGAAGGCGCCCGCAACCCGGTCGTCGGCACCACCGAGCGGCTCGTGTACGACGCCCGGCACGGCGTCGCCCGCCAGGTGCTGGCGATGCAGCGCCTCCACGGGGGCGCCGGCCCGTGGGCGCTGACACCGCTCCAGCAGCGTTACCGCACCACCGGTCCGCGAAGCCTCGGCGGCAGCTACGCGAGCAGCACGGGCCGGATGCCGCTCGTCGAGACGAGCTCGCTCACCGTCCAGGTCCCCCTGCCCGGCTTCCTCGGCGGCGTCCCCCGCGTCCCCCTCGCCGCGGGAGCACGCGAGGCCGTCCGCCGGGCACTCGTGCAGGACCTCGGCCAGAAGCCGGTCGAGGCCGGCAGCTACTTCGGGCTGAAGGAGCTCGCACGCGAGGCAGCCGTCGCCGAGGTCGCACAGGCGATCGGTGACGGTGCGGCGCGGCGAGAGGCCCTGCGCCTGCTGCGGCCGCGCCTCGTCGACTGGCTCACGTACAGCGGCCGCGGCGACGGGCACTACTTCGCCTACGACCCCACGTGGGGAGGGCTGATCGGCATCCCGGCCGAGTTCGGGGCTCAGAACTACGACGACCACCATCTCCAGGACGGCTACCTCATCCGGGCAGCCGCCGTCATGGCGGAAGCCGATCCGGCCTTCGCCCGTGACTACGGCGGTGTCGTCGACGCGGTGATCCGTGACTACGCCGGAGGAGGCGCGCCCTCGGAGGGGGGCGGCTTTCCCTCGGAGCGCGTCTGGGACCCCGGGGTCGAACACTCCTGGGCGTCCGGCTTCGCGCTCTTCGCCGACGGCAACAACCAGGAGTCGTCCTCGGAGGCGGTCGCCGCCTGGGGCGCGATCGCCCGCTGGGGCCTGGCGACCGGGCAACGGTCCCTGGCCGATCTCGGCCTCGCCCGGTATGCGTTCGAAGCCGCCGCCGCCCGGATGTACTGGCTCGGCGACCAGCACGTGCTCCCGCACGGCTACGCCCACCATGTGGTCGGGATCGTCTGGGGGGACAAGGTCGACTACGCCACCTGGTTCTCGCCCGCTCCTGCCGCCATCCAGGGAATCCAGCTGCTCCCGGCCGGCTTCGTCGGCCTGTACCGCTGGGACGCGACGGTCGCTCGGGAACGCCTGGCGGCGCTGCGCAACTCCTCGGGCGGCCGCATCGCGCAGTGGGGGAACGTGTTCGCGGCCGAACAGGCGCTCTACGATCCCGCGGGAGCGCGTGCCCTGCTCGACTCGCACCCGTCCGACCCCGAGCCCAGCACGAGCCGCGCTCTCGTGCGCTACCTCGTCGAGACGCTCGCCGAGACGGGGCCACCCGACCCCGCCGTGAGCGCCGACGGCCCCTTCGGGCTGGCGATGCGACGCGACGGACGCCTCACCTTCCTGACCTACAACCCGACCGATAGGCCGCAGACCGTCACCTTCGAACAGGACGGGCACGCGCTCGCGCGCGTGCGTGTCCCCCCACACGGCTCGGCGCCGCCGCGCAACGTGAAGGGGTGATGCCCGCGCGCGCCTGAAGTCGCGGCTCGCTCCTCGCTCGCCGTGAGCGACGAGTTCTTGCCGCCGCGCTCCCGCATCCGAGGACTCACCGATGTCGCCCGACGAGGCGCGCGTCACAGTGGCTGTGGTCCACGAGAAGGAGGCCCCCCATGGCAGTGCACGCGACAGAGCGCGGCGTGCTCGCGGAAGAGCACGCGGAGAAGCGCGCCGAAATCGTCGAGCTCCTGACACAGGCGTACTGGATGGAGCTCGAGACGGTGATGAACTACCTCGCCTGCTCGATCAATCCCGACGGTGTGCGGGCGCAGGAGATCCGCGAGTCGCTCGCGGAAGACGTCGAGGAGGAGCTCGGGCACGCGCGCCGGTTCGGCGAACGGATCAAGGAGCTCTACGGGGTCGTTCCGGGCTCCCTCGAGTTCCACGCCGAGCAGGCGACGCTGCAGCCGCCCGAGTCGCAGACCGACCTCGCGCACGTGATCGAGGGCGTGATCGCCGCCGAGACGGGGGCGATCGACCACTACAACCGGCTCATCGAGGCGACCGACGGCGTCGACTGGGCGACCCAGGACATGGTGATCGCGATCCTCCACGACGAGGAGCGCCACCGCCGCCTGTTCGAGGGTTTCCTGCGCGAGTTCCAGGGCGACGTGTAGCGCGGCGGCGCCTCCGCCGGCGGGACGGCACCGCCTGAGGGCGGGGCGCAACGGCAGGCGGCAGGCGGTGCGGCGCTTCCGTCCCTCGTGCTAGCAAGAGAAGAGGTTGCGTAGCGGCAGAGCGAATCTTCGCCCCTCGGTGGCGCGGCGGATCAGGCCCGCGTGGATGGGTCGCACGCTCGTGCTCGTGTGGTGGGCGCGGCTCTCGATGAGCGTGGGACGGGCGCTCGCCGGAGTCGTCACCGCTCTCTACCTCGCCGACCGGGGGCTCGGCGCGCTCGAC
>DASQQF010000114.1:0-15998 GCA_035643535.1 Gaiellaceae bacterium | reverse complement strand
GCCGTCGTCGACGACGCGCCGGATCACCTCGTGCATGTCGTAGGGCCGGTTCGGGTTGTCGGGGATCAGCGTGTCGAGCTCCGCGTCCTCCCGGTCGACCGGGTCGGTCGGCGCGCTCCACGCCGGCTGCTCGGCGTTGTTCTGCGGCAGGAACGAGAGGAGGTAGCGCGCATCCTCGAGGCACGACTCCTCGTCGGCGCACGTGAACTGCGCGACACCCGACTTCGCCGCGTGCGTCGCCGCGCCGCCCAGCTCCTCGAACGTCACCTCCTCTCCGGTGACGGTCCTCACGACGTCGGGGCCGGTGATGAACATGTACGAGGAGCCCTCGACCATGAAGATGAAGTCGGTCATCGCGGGCGAGTAGACGGCGCCGCCCGCGCACGGGCCCATCACGAGCGAGATCTGCGGGATCACGCCCGACGCCTGGACGTTGCGCCAGAAGATCTCGGCGTAACCGGCGAGCGAGACGACGCCCTCCTGGATGCGCGCGCCGCCGGAGTCGTTGATCCCGATCAGCGGGCAGCCGAACTTGACGGCCAGGTCCATCACCTTGACGATCTTCTCGGCGAACACCTCGCTCAGCGAGCCGCCGAAGACGGCGAAGTCCTGCGAGAAGAGGAAGACCTTGCGGCCGAAGACCGTCCCGTAGCCGGTGACGACGGCGTCGCCGTACGGGCGGCGGTCCATCATCCCGAAGTTCCACTCGCGGTGGCGCACGTAGCGGTCGAGCTCGACGAACGAGCCGGGATCGCAGAGCTTCTCGGCCCGCTCCCGCGCCAGGAGACGACCCTCCTCGCGGCGCTTCGCGACCGCCTTCTCGCTGCCGGAGTGGAGCGCCTGCGCGCGCAGCTCCTCGAGCCACTCGAGCTTGCCCGCCGTCGTCTCGTGCGCCTCGGCCACCGTGCGGGAGCCTAACCCGCGCGCTGGTACGTTCGGCCGGTGAGGCAGCGCCTCCCGCCAGCACTGCGCCTCCGCAGCTTCGCCCTGCTGTGGACGTCGTCGCTCGCGAACGGGCTCGCGCAGCAGATGCTCGTCGTGGCGATCGGCTGGCAGGTCTACGCGATCCACCGGAATCCGCTCGACCTCGGCCTCGTCGGGCTCGCCGAGTTCGTGCCGCTGCCGGTGCTCGCCCTGCCGGCGGGGCAGCTCGCCGACCGCGCGCCGCGGCGGCTCGTGGTCGCCGCCGGGCTCGTCCTCCAGGTCGCGATCGCCGCCGTGCTCGTCGTGATCACGCTGACGGGAGCCCACACGCTGTGGCCCTTCCTCGCGATCGGCCTCACGGCAGGCGTCGCGTCGGCGATCACGAACCCGGCCGGCCGCTCGCTCACGCCGCAGATCGTGCCCGCCGAGCTCCTGCAGGGGGCCGTGGCGCTCCGCAGCGTGGCGACGCAGATCGGAATCGTCGTCGGCCCCGCCCTAGGAGGCGTGATCTTCGCGGTCGATCCCCTGGCCGTCTACGTGACCGCGGCCGCCCTGTTCGCGGTGGCGGTGGTGACGATCGTCGGGGTCACGTCGCCGAGGGCGATCGCACCGGCCACCGAAGCCGTGACGTGGCAGAGCGTGGCGGCGGGGCTCGGCTTCATCCTCCGGACGCGGATGCTGCTCGGCGCGATCTCGCTCGACCTCGTCGCCGTGCTGCTCGGCGACTCGATCGCGCTCGCGCCCGTGTTCGCGAGGACGATCCTCGACGTCGGGCCCGTCGGCCTCGGCGCGCTTCGCGCCGCCCCCTCGGTCGGTGCGCTGCTCGCGGGCCTGCTGCTCGCGCGGCGTCCGCTCACGAGACGGGCCGGCCCGACGCTCCTCACCGTGGTCGCCGTCTTCGGCGCGACGATGATCGTATTCGGGCTCTCCCGCTCGCTCCCGCTCTCGCTCGCCGCCCTCGCCGTCAGCGGGTTCGCGGACATGATCAGCATGAACATCCGCGCGACGACCGTCGCACTCGTGACGCCGCTCGAGCTGCAGGGCCGCGTGAACGCCGTCGAGTGGGTCTTCGTCAGCGCGTCGAACGAGCTCGGCGCGTTCGAGTCGGGCGCCGTCGCTTCGCTGATCGGGACGGTCGCGACCGTCGTCGTCGGAGGCGCGGTGATGATCGGCATCGCGGGCTCCTGGCGGCGCCTCTTCCCGGAGCTCTCCCGGATGGGCCGCCTCGACGAGCTCCAGCCCGAAGGGGTGTAGGTTCAGCGGGATGGAGCCACTGGACCGGGCCACGCTCTGGCCGTACGACGAGCGGGGCGAGCCGCGGGAGTTCTACTACCAGCGCTACGGCAGCCCGACCGTCGCAGCGGCCGAGGCGGCGCTCGGCGAGCTCGACGGCGGGACGGCGCTCCTCTTCCCTTCCGGCGCCGGCGCGACGACCGTGCTCGTGCTGGCGCTGCTCGAGCCGGGCGACACGATCGCGCTCGCCGAGGGCTGCTACTTCGGCACCGGCGTGACGTTCGCGGCGCTCGAGCGCTGGGGGGTGCGCGTCGTCGAGTTCGACCAGACGAAGCCGCCGCCCGACGGAGCGCGCCTCGTCTGGCTCGAGGCGCCGTCGAACCCGTACCTGACGATGCCCGACCTCGAGGCGGCGGCCGCACACCCGGCGCGGGTCGTCGTCGACGCGACGGTCGCGACGCCGGTTCACCTCCGGCCGCTCGAGCACGGCGCGGATCTCGTGCTGCACAGCGCGACGAAGTACCTCGCCGGCCACGACGACGCGCTGCTCGGCGCCGTCGTCTGCCGCGACGATGCGGTCGCGGAGGAGCTGCGGGCGTTCCGCACCCGCAGCGGGATCGTGGCGGCCCCCGATCCGGCGTGGCTCCTCCTGCGCGGGCTGAAGACGCTCGAGCTCCGCGTGCGCCGGCAGACGGAGACGGCGCGGGAGCTGGCCGGGCGGCTCCGGGCGCATCCGGCGGTCGAGACGGTCCGCTATCCCGGCTTCGGCGGGCTGATCTCGTTCGACGTCGCGGACGCGGACGCGGCGCGGCGCGTCGAGACCTCGACGCGTGCGATCGTGAACGCGACGTCGCTCGGCGGCGTGGCGAGCGTGCTCGAGAGCCGGCGCCGCTGGGAGGGCGACCGTGTGCCGCCGGGGCTGCTCCGCCTCAGCGTCGGCCTCGAGGACGCGGACGTCCTCTGGGCCGACCTCGAGCACGCACTCGCCTAGTCCGCTTCGTCGTCGATGTTCGCGGTGCTGCGACGGCGCGCGGCCTCGCGCCACGCCTCGTCCATCGTCTCCTCGTCCACCTCTCCGCCTCCGCGGCCGAGGTCGTTCTCCTGCTCGAATTGTGTGGGCTTCTCTTCCATGGACTGGATTTGCCCGCATGCGTCAGGGGTAGTCAGCGGCGAGAGCCCCCGGCAGGAGGTGGTGGGATGAGCAGCCGCACGACGACCGATCACGACGAGATCCGCCGCTGGGCGGAGGAGCAGGGCGGGCGACCGGCCGCGGTCGACGCGCGCTCGGACGTCGAGGCGTAGGCGGGCGCTACTCCGCGGTTCGCTGAAGGCGCGCTTCCGGATCGTCGTCGCCGAGGACGACCAGTCGTTCCTCGAGGCGATCACGCGGCTGCTCGAGCAGGACGGCCGTTTCGCCGTCGCCGGCCGCGCCCGCAACGGCCGCGAGCTCGTCGAGCTCACGGCCAGCGAGGCGCCGGACGCGGTCGTGATCGACATCGAGATGCCCGTGCTCGACGGCGTCGCGGCGACACGGCTGCTTCGACAGTCGGCGCCGATGCTGCCGATCGTCGCCGTGAGCGGCCACGACTACGAGGAACGCGTCCTCGAGATCCGGCAGGCCGGGGCCGACGACTACGTCCGGAAGGCGCGGCTCGCGGAGGAGCTGCCGCCCGCGCTCGACGGTCTGCTCCGCACGTAGCCGGCCTCCGTAATCCCGTGCAAGCGAGACGGGATCTGCCCCCGATGCGCTCACGGCTGTGCCCCGGCAGGCTGAAACCGTGACCGACAAGAGCGCCGACAAGAGCGAGCTCGAGACGCTTCGCGCCGAGTGGCGGGCGGCACTCGCGGCGGCCCGCGAAGCGCTGCGGGCCGACGAAGACTTCCTCGACGAGGACGAGCTCCGCGCCGAGGAGCACCATCTGAACGAGGAGTACCCGGCTGCGGCCGCCGAGCTGCGGCGCCTCGCGCTCGACAAGGGGCTCCCGGCCGAGCTCGCACCTCCCTTCCTGCCGCGTGGCCTGACCCGCCGGGCGCTCGGCCTGCCGGCGCGGGTCCGCGCCTGCGTCTTCAAGCTCGACGGCGTCCTCGTCGGCAGCAACCCGCTGCAGGTCGAGGCCTGGCGGCGCACCTTCGACGAGCTGCTCTCCTCGCGGATCGAGGCGATGTACAGCCGGCACACCGCGCCGTTCGACGCCCAGATCGACTACCCCGCCTCGATCGAGGGGCGGACGCGGCTCGACGGCGTCCGCACCTTCCTCGCCAGCCGCGGCGTCCGGCTCCCGGAGGGCTCGCCCGACGACCCGCCCGGCACCGAGACCGTTCACGGCGTCGCGAACCGCAAGAACGAGCAGCTCGACCTCCTGCTCGAGCAGCGCGGCGTACGCGCCTTCGACGGTGTCCGCCACTACCTCGAGCTCGCCCGCGCCACGGGCATCACGTGCGCCGTCGTCTCGGCGAGCGCGCACACGCGCGAGATTCTCGAGCAGACCGAGCTGGCCGAGCTCGTGGACGTGCTCGTCGACGGCGAGACCATCGCCGACGAGCACCTCACCGAGGAGCCGAGCGCCGATTGGTTGCTCGTGGCCTGCCGCAAGCTGGAGGTCGAGCCGGAGCACACGGCCGTCTTCCAGACGAACGAGCAGGGGATCGCTGCCGCGCACGCGGCCGGCTTCGACGTCGTCGTGGCCGTCGACGCGGACCGGCATCCCGCACACGTGCGGGGCCTCCGGCAGGCGGGCGCCGACATCGTCGTCACCGGTCTCGCCGACCTGCTCGAGCGCGCCGCCTGACCCGAGATCCGCGGATTCACCGATGCGCGCGGGCGGCGGGCGCGAGACGATTCCTGTGCGTCGAGCACGGGACGCGAGTAGGTCGAAAGCCGGCAGGGGACGCGTAGGAAGAGGTCGCCAGACCGAGACCAAAACGCCAACCGCCGACCGGACGAAAACGCAACCGGCTCGGCGAACCTTTTTGGTCCCGCGGCACCGGTGCTGCGGCGAGTGAAGGGAGCGAGACGATGGCGAAGACGGACGTCCCTGCTCGGATCGGCCGCGGCGACGAGATCAGCGTCAGCGGCCGCCACGTCGGCGACACGGGGCGCATGGGCGAGATCCTCGACGTGCTGGGCGACGACGAGCATCCGCACTACCTCGTCCGCTGGGCCGACGGCCGCGAGAGCGTCCTCTATCCGAGCGAGCACGTGACGGTCGTCCGGTCGAAGGGCCGGCGCCGGCCGGACGAGGACAGGAGGAGGAGCCGGCGCTAGGGGCGACGGCTATGCAGCCGGCGCACCGACGGCTGCGGCTGCGAGCCCGGTCTTCTCCACCACGACGTAGTGGGCGGTGCGCTCGACGACCCGCTCGATCTCGAGTTGCTCGTGCCCGGGGCTCAACAGGAAGCGCAGCGGGTGCACGCGGACGGCCCGGTAGGCCTCGGGCTCCACCTCGATCCCCGCCATACAGTCACGGTGGCTGCATTCGCAGACGATGGCGAACGAGTCGATTCGCCTGATGCGCTGCGCCAGTTCCTCGATGTGCCCGTTCACCTCTCGGAAGAGCACCTCGTTCCGCGCCGCGCGCTCCTCGGAGGATGACATTCGAGCAGCGTAGCCTGCTTTTTTCTGGGTCGCCTTCCGCGGCGGGACGGCTGCGCGCGTGGGCTGTGTAGCGGCGTTCGGAGGGGGCGGCGCTTCCCTCAGCGGGTCGTTCGCGCGAACGTCTTGCGCATGACGAGCTCGGTGCCGTGGGGAGTCCGCTGCACGTCGAGCGAGTCCATCAGCTGGCGCATCATCTCGAGGCCGCGGCCGCGCAGCGTCGATCGCTGCTGTCGGTTCCAGGTGCCGAAGTCGCGGATGCGCAGCTCGAGCTCACCGCCACCGAGCGTCGCCTCGACCTCGACCAGCTGGCGCGCGGCGCGGTGAGCGTGCTCGACCGCGTTCGCACATCCCTCGGAGCATGCCAGGGTGACCTCGCTCACCGGCTCGGGAGGCAGACCTGCGGCCTCCAGCCAGCGTCGAAGGTCGTGTCGCACGAAGCGCACCACGGGTCGGACGCGACCCAGCCGCAACAGGAACCGTCCGTCGCGATCCCCGAAGGGCCGGCCGCCGAACCCGATCAGAAGGGTCACGGCACGATCCAGTGCCAGCTCCGACCGCCGCCGCTCCGCGGCCGCCGAACTGCGCGCATCTGCTGCGCGCGAACGCAACTCCTGGGCGCGGGCCTCCGCCGAGGCGTGCCGCTCCACGACAGCGGCATCCATACAGAGAGAACGTCGTTCTCCCGAAGCGGATACGCGAGACGAGACGCCGGTGCCCCAAGGAGGAGCCGGAGGTCGGACTCGAACCGACGGCCTAACGCTTACAAGGCGTTTGCTCTACCAGCTGAGCTACTCCGGCACGCGCGAGGCAGCGTAGCGGGAGCCTTCCTCCGCCTACAAGGGGACTTCGCGGCCCTTCTGGTGCGTGATGATCTTGCGCTTCACGCGCTGGAGCGCGTTGTCGATCGTCTTCGTGTCGCAGCCGAGCTGCGCCGCCATGTCCTCGTAGGACGAGCCCTCGAGGTAGAGGCGCAGCGCCTCCGACTCGAGCCCCGAGAGCCCCGTGCCGAGGCTGAAGACGAGGCTCTGAAGCTCCTCGCTCGAGATGACGACGAGCGGCGGCTCCTGCACCGACGGCCCGGGCAGCGCGTCGCCGAGCGTGCACTCGCCGTCCGAGTCCTGACCCGCCGGAGTGTGGCTGAAGGAGACGTACGTGTTGAGCGGCGCGTGCTTGAAGCGCGTCGCGGTCTTTATCGCCGTGATGATCTGCCGGGTGACGCACAGCTCGGCGAAGCTGCGGAACGACGTCTCCTTGTCTGCCCGGAAGTCACGGACGGCCTTGTAGAGACCGATCAGCCCCTCCTGGAGCAGGTCGTCGTTGTCGCCGCCGGCGAGGAAGTACGAGCTCGCCTTGAGCCGGACGAAGCCGGTGTAGCGGCGGATCAGCGCGTCCATCGCACCCGCGTCGCCGTTGTGGGCCTTGAGAACGAGCTGCAGATCCTCGAGCTCTCGTTGAGCCTTCTGCGGCGAACTGGCTGTCGCTGTGCGAGCGGCCACGGCACCTCTCCCGGTCGCCAGGGCGGAACTCTCACCCTGTAGTTGAGGGCGAACATAGCAAGGGGTCCAAGGTTTTACAAGTCGACTTGCACTGGACCCAACCTGCTGAGAACGTACGTTCGCCGCCTGCTTCAGGACTCGCCGCGGCGCAGACGCTCGAGGCGGGCGAGCGTCTCGGCGTCGAGCCGGTCGCGCAGGTCGCCGCGGGCGGCCGGCGAGCCCGCGGGCCGCACGAGCTCGGCGAGGAACGCCCGCGACGCGAACTTGCGCACCTCGACTCCGACCGTACCGCGGACCGCCTCGTCGGAGGAGACCAGCGCGACCTGCTCCCCGCGCCGGTGCTCGGCGGCGAGGCGCTCGAGGAGAGCGTCGGCGTCCTTCGCCCAGCGCACCTCGAGGGCGCCGTGCCGCTCGGTCGGCCCGTTCCCGTCGAAGACGAGGATTCCGCGGGCGCCCTGGGCGGCGACCCAGCTCGCGAGCAGGTCGCGCAGCTCCTCCGGCGACGAGAACCCGCCCGCGTGGAGGACGTTGAAGCCGTCGAAGAGATAGAGGGTCGGCTCAGCCACGCTGCCTCCGTGCCTCGTAGAGGAGGAGTGCAGCGGCGACACTGACGTTGAGCGACTCGACACGCCCGAGCTGCGGGATCGAGACCTCGAGGTCGCACGTCCGGCGGACGAGCGGGCGCAGCCCCTTCCCTTCGGCGCCGAAGACGAAGGCGACGCCGCCGGAAAGGTCGGCCTGCCACATCGGCGTTCCCGAGCCGCCGGCTGCGCCGGCGATCCAGAGGTCGCCGCGCTTGATCTCGCCGAGGAAGCGCGCGAGGTTCGTGACGACGGCAACCGGCAGGTGCTCGACGGCGCCCGCCGAGGCGCGGCAGACGGCGGCGGTGACGTGCGCCGCCCCGTGCGCGGGGAGGACGACGCCCGACGCCCCGGCGCCCTCGGCCGAGCGGATCACCGCGCCGAGGTTGCGCGGATCGCTCACCTGGTCGAGGCAGGCGAGCAGCGGGGCGTCGCCGGCTGCGAGCTCGTAGGCGTCGACGTAGCGGTACGGCTCGCACCATGCGACGACACCCTGGTGGTCGCGCGTCCCCGCCGCCTCCGACAGCTCGCGTTCCGCCTTGACCTGGACGCGCGGCCGCTCGACCTCCTGCAGCCACGGCTCGCTCCGCAGCGCCCGCTCCCCCGACCACAGCTCGAGCACTTCGCGCGGCCCGCGCAGCGCCTCCCGCACCGGCCGGCGACCGAAGACCAGCTCTCTGCTCACGACCGCCGGACGAGCCGGAAGCCGGGCTCGTCGGCGACGTCGCGCACCTCCCAGCCGGCGGACGCGAGCTCGTCGCGCAACCGGTCGGCCTCCCCGAAGTCCTTCGTCGCCCGTGCGCGGCGCCGGCGCTCGGCGAGCTCGACGAGCTCGGCCGGCGCCTGCTCGACCTCGGCGAGCGAGCCGAGCCCGAACACCCCGAGCGCCCAGCGGAGCGACACCCACTCCTCGCGGTCGCGCCACGCGTGGAAGAGCGCGAGCGCCTCGGGCGTGTTGAAGTCGTCGTCGAGGACGGCCGCGAGCTCGTCGGCGAGGATCACCTCGCCGTCCTCGCCGCCCGGCTCCTCTCCGAGGAAGAAGTTGCGGAACGCGTCGACCTGCGCCTTCGCCTGCACGAGGACCTCTTCGCCGAACTCGATCGGCTTCCGGTAGTGCGCGCCGAGGAAGAACATGAGCGCCACCTCTCGGCCCCAGGTGTCGAGGACGTTGCGGAGCGAGACGTCGTTGCCGAGCGACTTCGACATCTTCTCGCCGCCCAACCCGCCGACGATCCCGTTGTGCATCCAGACCCGCGCGAACTCGTGACCGAGTGCGAGCGACTGCGCGACCTCGTTCTCGTGGTGCGGGAAGACGAGATCGAGCCCGCCGCCGTGGATCTCGAACGCCGGCCCGAACGCGTCCTCGGCCATCGCCGAGCACTCGATGTGCCAGCCGGGCCGGCCGCGGCCCCATGGCGACTCCCACGACGTGTCCTCGCCGGGCTTGTTCGCCTTCCAGAGCGCGAAGTCGCGCGGGTCCTCCTTGAGGGGGTTCGGCTCCTGCTCCTCGACCTGGTCCGGACGCTGCCCCGAGAGCCGGCCGTAGCCGGGGTCGCTCCTGACGCGGAAGTAGACGTCACCGCCGACGGCGTACGCGTGCCCCGATGTCACGAGCTGCTCGATGAAGCGGACGATCGAGGGGATCGCGTCGGTCGCCTTCGGCAGCGCGTCGGGCATGCCGAGGCCGAGATCGGCCGTGTCGCGGAGGTACCACTCCGTGGCGCGCGCGGCGAGCCCGGCGCTCGCGCCCGGAGCGGCGTCGTAGATCTTGTCGTTGACGTCGGTGATGTTGTGGACGAGCGTCGCCTCGTAGCCACGCGCGCGGAGCCATGCCCGCAGCCACATCCCGAGCACGAACGGCCGGGCGTTGCCGATGTGCGCGCGCTGATAGACGGTGGGCCCGCAGAAGTACATGCGGACGGGCCCGGGCGGCGCCGGCAGCTCCTCGAGCTGCCGCGACAGGGTGCTGTAGAGGCGCATCGCGCCTAGCCTAGATGGGCGTCGAGCCGGCGCACGAGCTCGTCCCGGGGCAGCGCGGCGACCACCGCGGCGAGCTTTGGACCGCGCTCGCGGCCGGTGAGCGCGAGCCGCAGCGCCTTGAGGTCGCCGCCGACCGCCTTCAGCTCGCGCACGAGCGTGCGCGGCTCGACTCCGGCCGCCGCGAGCTCCCGCGCGCGAGTCAACGTCTCGGGCGCGCCCACCTCGGCCGCGAGGGGCGGCTCGAGCACCTGCGCCGCGTACTCGCGCGCCTCGGCGAGGTCGCGTGCGCCGCGCAGCACCGGCGTCACCGAGAGCGGGACGCCGACACGCGCCGCCAGCTCCTCGTCCGCGAGCGCGGCGAGCGCCTCGGTCGAGAGCCGGCGGAGACGGGAGGGATCGAAGTGGACGTCGTGCCGCGGCAGGCCGAGCTCGTCGAGGTACGCGCGCACCGCCTCGGCCGGGAAGCCCTGCTCGCGGAGGTCGGCGACGGAGACCGCGCCGTGCCGCTTCGCGAGCTTGCGCCCGTCGTCGCCGAGCAGCAGCCCGTGGTGGACGTACTCCGGCGGCTGCCCGCCGAGCGCGCGGATCAGCTCCCGCTGGAGGTCGGCGTTGGCGCGATGCTCGCTGCCGCGGATCACGTGCGTGATCTCGAAGTCGAGGTCGTCGACCGCCGTCGCGAGCTGGTACGTCGGCGACCCGTCGGCGCGGAGCAGCGTCGTCCGGCCGAAGCGCAGTGCGCCCTCGGCGTCGGGCTCTCCGATCAGGTGCGCCGCCTCGCGGTGCCGGACGTGGCGCTCGCTCTGCCGCGCCGGCCCGTCCTCCCAGCCGACGTCGAGCCACTCGAGGTCGGCGAGAATCGCCTCCTCTCCGCCCGCGAGGTTCCGCGCAGGATCGGTGTCGTCGATCCGCAGCAGCAGCCGGCCGCCCCGCTCGTCCGCGAAGCGCCGGTTCGCCACAGCGCTCAGCGCGTTGCCGAGGTGGAGCGAACCCGTCGGGCTCGGCGCGAAGCGGACGCGGACCACGGCCGGATGCTATGCCCGCCGCGTCGCCGGGATGCGCCGGCACGGGTAGCGCGGACTCCTATGTGACGCGCCCGCTCGCGCCCGATACGCTCAGACCATCCTCGTCCGCGAAGCCACTCCCGAAGAAGCGGCGCTGGCCTCACCGAAGGCGGAGGCCTGCGATCGCTGCGGGTCGACGAACGACCTGCGACTGCTGATCTTCCACGGCCGGGCCCGCTACGCGGAGCGCACCGTGTGCGACCAGTGCGCCGAGACGCTGTTCGAGTCGTTCATCGAGAGCCCGCACGGGTAGCCGACGCCCGGCGCCGGCGCCGAGGCTTCGCCTTCGCGAGTGCGTTCGCCGCGTTGACGAGCGAGAGGTGCGTGAGCGCCTGCGGCAGGTTGCCGAGGAGCGTCCCGTCCGCCGCCGCCTCCTCCGAGTAGAGGCCGGCCGGGCCGCCGAGCTCCATCAGGTCGCGCATGCGCTCGCCGGCCTCGTCGACCCGGCCCGCGTTCGCGAGCGCCTCGACGACCCAGAACGCGCAGGCGAGGAACGAGCCCTCCTCCTCGCGCATGCCGCTGTAGCGCCAGACGAGCGGCCCCTCGGAGAGCTCCTCGAGCACGACGTCGAGCGTGGCGAGGAAGCGCTCGTCGGCCGCCTCGCAGAACTCCATCCGCGGGGCGAGCAGCACGCTCGCGTCGAGATCGCTCGTACCCGCGTAGAAGGCATAGGCACCGCGCCGCTCCGACCAGCAGCGCTCCTCGACGAAGGCGCGGATCTGGTCGCGCTCGGTCAGCCAGCGCTCCCGGCCCTTCGCCGGGATCTGGCCGGCTTCGGAGAGCTGCAGCGCGCGGTTGAGCGTCGCCCAGCAGGCGATCTTCGAGGTCGTGTACGGCCGCTGGTTCCCCTTCAGCTCCCAGATGCCGCTGTCGTCGTTCCGCCAGATGTCGCAGACGAGCGTCGCGATCTCCGCGAGCCGGATCCCCGTCTCCGGGTCGAGCGCGTTGCCGCGCCGGGTGTAGTGCCAGGCCGCCTCGAGCATGTCGCCGAAGTTCCCGAGCTGGAGCTGGTGCGCGGCTCCGTTGCCGAGCGTGACCGGCCGGGAGCCGCGGTAGCCGCCGAGCGGGAGTTGCTCGTCGGGCGGCCGCGGGACGCCGCCGAGCGTGTAGATCGGCTGCAGCCGCGGGTGCGTGTGCTTCGTCGCCGAGAGCATCCAGGCGAATGCGCGATGGGAGATCGCGTCGAGGTCGAGCTCGAGCAGCGCGTCGACGGTGAACGTCCCGTCGCGGATCCAGACGTAGCGGTAGTCGAAGTTGCGGCCGCCGCCGATGCGCTCGGGCAGCCCCATCGTCGCCGCGGCCACCAGCGCGCCGGTTTCGACGTCGGCCAGCAGCTCGAGCGCGAGGGCGCTGCGGCGGACCGCCTCGTCGAACTCGCCGTCGTAGCGCACCTTGGCCCAGCGCGCGCGCCAGTACTCGATCGTCGCGTCGAGCCGCTGCTCGACCCGCTCCCGCGTCAGGCACGGCACCGGATCGTCGTTCGTGTAGCCCAGGACGAGGAGCGCGCTCTCGCCCTCGGCGGCGACGAACGCGCCCTCGGCCGCCGTCCTCGAGAACTCGACGTCGCCGGCGTCGAAGGCGTGCAAGGCGAGCCGGTGCTCGCTGCAGACGGCGGTGACGATCCCGCCGAGGCGCTCGAACGTCGGCTCCTCGAGCCCGTAGCCGAAGCGCGGCTCCACTCGCCAGCGCATCGGCACCCGTCCCGAGACCCCCTCGACGCGCCGCGCGAGCTCGCGCCAGGGCAGCGGCCGTCCCTGCTCGAGGTTCAGCGCGTCGACGACCCGGACGGTGCCCCCGGACGTCGTGAACGTCGTCTCGAGGACGTTCGTCTCCGGGACGTAGCGCTGCTCGGACTCGTACGCGCCGTCGGGCTCGAGCGAGAAGCGCCCGCCGCGCTCGGCGTCGAGGAGCGCCGCGAACACGCTCGACGCGTCGAAGCGTGGGACGCACAGCCAGTCGACCGAGCCGTCGCGGGCGACGAGCGCCGCCACCTGGCCGTCGCCGATCACCCCGTAGTCGGAGATCGGCGCGTATCCGTCGACGCGTAGCGGCTGTGCGGCCATGGAGGTTTCGCTTCTTCCGGCACCGGAAGATCGGAAACCATGTCCGACGTCGTCGTCATCACCGGAGCCTCGGGCGGCATCGGCCGTGCGACGGCACGGCGATTCGCCGAGGACGGCGCGAAGATCGCACTGCTCGCCCGCGGGCGCGCCGGTCTCGAGGCCGCCGCGCAGGAGGTCGAGGAGCGCGGCGGGCGCGCGCTCGTGCTGCCGGTCGACGTCGCCGACTACGACCAGGTCGAGTCGGCCGCCCAGGCGACCGAGGAGGCCTTCGGGCCGATCGACGTCTGGGTCAACGACGCGATGGCGACGATCTACGCGGAGTTCCTCGACATCGAGCCCGACGAGTACCGTCGTGCGACCGAGGTCAGCTACCACGGCATGGTCTGGGGGACGCGCTCGGCGCTCAAGCGCATGTCGGAGCGCAACCGCGGCACGATCGTCCAGGTCTGCTCGGCGATGTCGTATCGCGGCATCCCGCTGCAGGCGCCCTACTGCGGAGCGAAGGCGGCCTGCAAGAACTTCACCGAGTCCGTGATCACCGAGATCCGCCACCACGGCTGGAACGTCCACATCTCGATGGTGCAGCTGGCCGGCTTCAACACGACCCAGTTCACGTGGGGGCGGACGAAGCTGCCGAAGCAGACGCAGCCGGTGCCGCCGTTCTACCAGCCGGAGGTCGCGGCAGATGCCATCCACTGGGCGGCCTACCACAAGCGGCGGCAGATCTTCGTCGGAATGCCGACCGTGCTCAACATCCTCGGCGAGCGCTTCGCTCCGTGGATCCTCGACTGGTACCTCGCGAAGACCGCGTACGGCTCGCAGATGACGAAGCAGCCGCTCGACGGCGGCAGCGGGCACGACAACCTGTTCGAGCCGGTCGACGAGGACCGCGGCGCGCACGGGCCGTTCGACGGCAAGGCACACGCACACAGCTTCCAGACCTCGCTCTCGAAGCACCGCCGGCTCGCCGGGTCGCTCGTGGCCGGAGTCGGCGCCGCGGCCACGGGGGCCGCGCTCCTGCTCAAGCGCTGACCGCTCTAGGCTACGCAGCGTGGACGAGAGCCTCGACACGCTCGTGGCCGACGCCGACCGCGCGACCGCGGCGGACGAGCTGCGCCCCCACTACGACGCCGGCCGCCTGACGCTCGACGAGTTCGAGAGCCGCCTCGCCGAGGTGAACACGGCGCGGACGCGCGGCGACCTCGAGCATGCGTTCCGGCAGCTGCCGCGGAGCGAGCCGCCCGCGAGCCTCCGCCCCCGGGATCGCCGGTGGAGCTCGCTCGCCCTCCAGTACGCGCTCGTCAACGTCGTCTGCATCCTCGTCTGGCTGTTCTCGGGCACCCACGGCGACTTCTGGCCGAAGTGGGTCCTGCTCGGGACGCTCGTCGTGTATCTCCGCCGCCTCGGCCGCCGCCCGCGCCGGCGAGAGCTGCCGCAGGGCCTTCCGCCCGAGCCCTGATCCCGCCGCCCGCGGGCGTGACGAGCGGGAAAAGGGGTAGGGAAAGCGGTCGTGGAGACGACCGGGAACGAGGCGGCCGTGCGCCCGCAGCGCGTGCGGCAACAGGACTCTGCGCCTGCGCAGCCGACGCTGCGGAGCCGCGTGGCCGGCGGCCTCCGCTGGAAGATCCTGAGCCAGGTCGTGGGACAGCTGACGCGGACCGTGGTCGGGATCCTGCTCGCGCACCTGCTCACGCCGTCGCAATTCGGCCTCGCCGCGATGGCGCTCGTCTTCGGCGGCCTGCTCTCGATCTTCAAGGACGTCGCACTCGGGGCGGCGCTCGTCCAGAAGCGGGAGATCACGGAACGCGACCGCTCGACCGTGTTCTGGACGACGATCGCCTGCGGCGCGGCGATCGCGGGCATCGGCATCGCCGTCTCGCCGCTCGTCGCGGGCTTCTTCGGCCGGCCCGCCGTAGGCCCGCTCTTCGCAGTCACGGCGGGAACGGCACTCGTCTACTCGCTCGGGGGGACGCAGATGGCCCTTCGCACCCGCGAGCTCGACTTCCGCAGCCTCGAGCTGCGCGAGATGGGCGCGACCCTCGCGGGCGGCGTGGCCGCGGTCACGCTGGCGGTCGCAGGGGCGGGCGCCTGGGCGATCATCCTCCAGAACCTCGTCGTCGCAGGGGTGTCGGCCGCCCTCCTCTGGAGCCTCTCGAGCTGGCGTCCGCGCCTCGTCTTCTCGCGCGAGAGCCTCCGCACGCTCGGGTCGTTCGGGATCAAGACGATGCTCTCGCGGCTCCTGAGCTACGCGAACCTGAACGCCGACAACCTCCTCGTCGGCCGCTTTCTCGGCTCCGTCTCCCTCGGCGTCTACGCGATCGCCTACAACGTGATGTTCCTGCCCGTGACGCGGATCGCCGCGCCGATCACGCAGGTCATGTTCCCGGCGTTCGCCCGTCTCCAGCACGACCACGAGGCTCTCGGCCGCTCCTGGATCCGCGGCACGCAGCTCGTCTCGATGGTCAACGTCCCCGCGTTCCTCGGCATGGCCGTGGTCGCGCCCGACTTCGTCCCGGTCGTGCTCGGCGGACGATGGCACGCGGCCGTTCCCGTGCTCCAGCTGCTCAGCCTCGCCGGCGTCATGCAGTCGTTCCAGACGCTCGACTGGAGCGTGCTCCAGGCGGTGGGGCGCTCGGGCCGGCTGCTGCGATACATGCTGTTCGGGACGGCGGTGACGGTCGCGGCGTTCGTCGTCGGCCTTCGCTGGGGCGTCGTCGGCGTGGCCGCGCTCTTCGCCGTGGCGCGCACGATCACGTCCGTCACGTTCGGCTGGACGACCTGCCGCGCGATCGGCCTCCCCTTCACGACGTTCGCCCGCGGCGCGACGCCGGTCGTGCGGGTCGCCGCGCCTACGGCGGCCGGCGTCTATCTGCTCCGGATCGGCCTCGTCTCCGCCGGCCTGCCGCCGGCGCCTCGGCTCGTGCTGCTCGTCCTCGCCGGCATCGCGATCTGGGGCGGGCTCATCGCCTGGCAGGCGCGCGACCTCGCCGCGGAGCTGGCACGGCTGCTGCTCCCGGGTGTCGCACGGCGCCTCGGTCGCACCGCGCCCGTCCCGACGCGTTAGA
>DASQQF010000113.1:0-7813 GCA_035643535.1 Gaiellaceae bacterium | reverse complement strand
CAGCAGCACCGCCTCGCTCACGCGACGTGCGCCGGGGGCTGCTCCGGCACGCGCCCGGGCTCGTCCTCGAGCCCGACCGCAGCCGCCGAGGGCGCCCCGCGCGCCGGCCACTCCGCCAGCTCGACGCGCTCGGCGAAGAACTCCCAGGCGGCACGGCCGGCGGCGAGCAGCGGCAGCGCGATCAGGATCCCCGGGAAGCCGTAGATCTCGCCGCCGGCGAGGAGGCCGAAGATCACGAGCAGCGGATGCAGCCGAAGCGAGTGGCCCATCACCTTCGGCACGACGACGTGGCCTTCGAGCTGCTGGATGGCGAGGAAGAGGAGCGCGACCCAGAGCGCCGACAGCGGATGCTGCACGAGCGCGTACAGCACGGGCGGCGCAGCACCGAGCCAGGGGCCGATGTACGGGATCAGCTCGGTCACGCCCGCCCAGGCGCCGAAGGCGGCGGCGTAGCGGCCGCCGTTCGGCATCAGCCCGGCCATGCCGAGGATCCACAGCCCGAGCCCCGAGCTCACGCCGATGATGAGCGAGAGGAGGAACTGGCCCTTGACGTAGCTCGCGACGGCCTGCTCCATCCGGACGATCAGGCCGCCGCGCCCACGCGGCGGGAAGCGTCGATCGACCGCCTCCGTCAGCCGGTGCATGTCGAGCAACATGTAGATCGAGACGACGACGACGAGCACCGCCTCGAAGAGGAGCGTGACGACGGCGACGCCGGCGCCCTCGGCCCAGTTGAGCGCCTTCGACGTGTACTTCTGGACGTCCTTCGTGCCGACCTGGTTGAGGAATTTCTCCCCCTGCTGCTGGACGTGGACGCTGCTCAGATGGTGACCGTTCAGCCACGTCTGGAAGCGGGCGAGATCGTGTTCGGCACCGGTCTGCGAGGGATGTCCGGAGTGGGCCGTAAAGTAGGCGTCCACCCGGTGGGACGCGGTGCGCGTCTGCTGCACCACCACCGTGGCCAGCCCGAGGATCGCCGATGCGAGCACGGCTGCGAACGCGAGATAGACGAGGGCAACCGCCGGTCCGCGCGGGATCCAGGCCCGTCCCAGCCCGCGCACGAGCGGGTTGAGGAGCAGGGCGATGAGCAGCGCCACGAGGAAGAGGAAGAGCACGTGACGCACCGCTCCCGCCACCGCCCAGGCCAGCAGCAGCAACAACGGCAGCATGACGAGCTGCACCCAGCGCGGTACCTCGATCCTCGTCGAGGCGGGAGGCCCCATGAGGGCGATGGTAGCGCCGGTATCGCACGGCGCCCGGGCCCGTACACCGACGGTGCCCTGGCACTGGAGCCGACGGCGCTTCCAGCCTACTGGGACGAGTTCGATAGGCTGCCGCCCGACATGCCGGCTTCGCGCCCCAGCGGGAGACGGCGAGTCGAACGTCGGGAGGCGCGGGCGGCTCGGCGGGCCCGCAGGTTCACGCTCCTCGTCCTCCTGGCCGCCGTCCTCGTCGCGAGCCTCCTCGTCACCGCCTTCGGCGGCAGCAGGGCGCACGCGCCCCTCGCGCTCGCCCCGGTGAGCCTCACCCGCTCCTCGGCGCTGGCGAAGCCGACACCCGAGATCGTCGCGCTGCGCGGGGCCGTCCGGCTCCAGCTGCCGATCAGCCAGCGACGGGTGACCGCGATCGGGTACCACGCCGCGCACGACGGCTCCCTCGACCTCTCCCCGTCGGGGCACCAGGCGAACGAGGGGCTCGTGCAGCGTGTGTTCCACGCGATCTTCGGCAGCGGCGGCAGCAGCCTCCCGCGCTGGTACCAGCTCGGCGGCGGCGGCACGTCGGCGCTCGACGTCGGCGCACCGGTGGGGACGAGCGTCTACTCGCCGGTCGACGGGACCGTGGTGGCGATCACGCCGTTCGTCGTCGAGGGGAAGCGCTACGGATCGCGCATCGACATCCAACCGCAGTCGTCGCAGTCGCTCGTCGTGGCGGTGACGCAGGTGAAGGCCGACCCGTCCCTCACGGTCGGCAGCTCGGTCGTCAGCGGCGCGACCCGCCTCGGCAGCGTCGTGGACCTCGCCGTCGTCGAGCGGCAGGCGCTCGCCCGTTACACGAACGACGCCGGGAACCACGTGACGATCGAGATCCGGCAGGCCGCGACCGTGTCGGCATCCTAGAAAGCTCGCGGCCTGAAGATCATCTTCCTCGCGGACGTCTTCGGCGTGGCCGGCCGCCGCGCCGTGGAGGAGCGCCTCGGCGAGCTGCGCGACCGGCACGACGCCGATCTCGCGATCGTGAACGGCGAGAACGTCGCCGACGGGGCCGGGATCACGCCGAAGCTCGCGGACCGGCTGCTCGCCGCGGGGGCCGACGTGGTCACGCTCGGCAACCACGCGTACCGGCGCAGCGGGATCGCTGCCTACCTCGCGTCGAGCGAGCGCGTGATCCGTCCTGCGAACGCCGGCTCGCAGACGCCGGGCCGGAGGCTCGCCGTCGTCGAGGCGCGCAACGGCGTCCGGGTCGCGGTGCTCAACCTGCTCGGCTCGCTCTTCCTCGACACGCCCGTCTCGCCGTGGGAGGTGGTCGACGGGCTCGTCGAGGAAGCGCGGGCGGCGGCGCCGGTCGTCGTCCTCGATTTCCATGCGGAGGCGACGAGCGAGAAGATCGCCATCGCCACGTGGCTCGACGGCAGGGTGACCGCGGTGATCGGCACGCACACGCACGTCCAGACGAACGACGCGCGGATCCTGCCGGGCGGGACGGCCGCGGTCACGGACGCCGGGATGACGGGGCCCCACGATTCGGTGATCGGCGTGCGGGCCGAGCTCGCGATCGGCCGGATGCGGACACGCCTACCGGTCCGGTTCGAGCCCGCGGAGGGCGGCGTCCGCCTGGAAGGCGTGGTCGTCACCTGCACCGACGGCGGCCGGGCGGAGGCGATCGAGCTCCTGCGCGTTCCGCTCTGAGGCCCGCCCCGGGTACACGAGCGGGACGGCCGGCGCGAGCAGCGCGACGGCGGCGAACGGGTAGAACCAGGGGATGTAGGTGTAGAACCAGTACGTCACGACGAGCTGGAAGCCGGCGAGCAGGGCGGCGGTCAGGGCGGCGAGCTGGAGCGGCGACTTGCGGCGCGGGAAGAAGGCCACCACGAGCGCACCCGCCACGAGCAGCGCCTGAAGGACGCGCTGGACGAGGCGGAGGTCGGGCAGGCCGCGGGCGTGGTACTGCCGCCAGTCCCAGAGCGAGAAGGGCGAGGGGCGGCCGATCTGCCAGCCGATCGTCCGCTGCCAGAAGACGTGGAGCTCCTGCAGCGGGTGCGGCGCGAGCAGGACGATCGAGAACGCTGCGAGCGTCGCGGCCGCGAACCCCGCGGCGAAGCGGACGCTCGGCCGCCGTTCCGGATACGTGAGCCACAGCGGCGCGACGATCAGCGATGCGAACTTCGTCCAGCCGGAGAGCGCCGCGAAGACACCGCGGCTCGCCGGCGCCGTCGCCAGCCAGAGCCCCCAGACGAGGAAGCACGGCATGAGCACGTCGTTCGTGTTCGAGTTCGACGCGTACTGCGTGAACGGGTACGCGACCCAGGCGAAGCCGAGCACGGCGGCGAGCCGGCGACCGCCGAAGCGCAGCCCGACCAGCCAGAGCCCGAGCAGCGTGAGCAGGTCGAACGCGATCGTGGTGAAGTGCGCGGCGGGCAGGTCGTCCCACTTCCCGCTCCAGCCGAGTGCCAGGTAGCCGGGGATGTACGCCTCGTACGCAGCCGGGCCGTACGTGTCGCCCTGCGGATTGGCGCTCTCGCAGCGGCCGTTCGTCTGGATCCGGTCGCGGATCTCGCCCGATGCGTCCGCCGGGCCGCACGGCCTCAGGTACTTGCCGTTCGGCAGCTGCTCGACGGGGAAGTTGCCCCACGGCGCCTGCCCGTCGACGATCCGCTCGGCGCCGATCACGCCCGAGTACCCGACGTCGATCACGTTCGAGCGTTCGACGTTCAGACCGATGCGGAAGCCGGCGAGGAAGACGGTCGCCGCGAGCAGCACCCAGGCCGGCCAGCGCGGTCCTCCCGGCGTGCCGCGGCCGCGCGCGCCGATCCACGTCGCCCGCAGCACCACCCAGACGAGCAGCGGATAGAAGAGCGGCACGGCCGTGAAGACGTCGCCGCGGTTGAAGAACCAGAGCGAGGCCGTCGGCGAGAGGAGGAAGAGCAGGTCGAGGTTGCGGAGCGAGAGCGGCCGCCGGAAGTCGGCGAGCCCGAGCAGGAAGACGGCGCAGAAGGCGCCCCAGATCCACGGGTCGTTGATCGCGGTGCCGCCGAACGCGCCCGGGGAGCCGCGCGCCATCCCCCACGCCACCTGCGGCCCGGTCCACGCCTCGACGACGCCCCCGGTCGAGTCCTCGACCGTCCCCTGCGCGATCTCGCCGGCCGCGCCCCACCAGATCTTCACCGTCCACTGTCCGGTCTTCGCCGAGTACGTCTCCTCGTCGACGAGCCCGTGCCGCGGGTAGCGGGACAGCCACGCGGCAACCTTCGGGAAGCGCTCGAAGTCGCGCAGCGCCTGCTTCTTCTTCAACTGCGGGCCGCTCCGCCGCGGAACGAACGGCGTCCGGACGAGATGGCCCTTGCCGTCGAACACCGGCGCCGTGGGCGTGGTCGTGCCGGTACCGCTGGCGGCCGCCGCCGCGGGAGCGAGAACCGCGGCGGCGACGGCGACGGCGAGGAGGCAGCGCCTCACGGCACGAACGCTAAGCGCTGTGACGGCGCGGAAGCCGGAACGACCACAGCTTGTTGCCGATGAAGTTCAGCGGCGTCACGACGATGATCGCGATCGCCTGCGCGGGGAGCTTGCCGAGCGTGCCGTAGCTGACCAGCAGGTGGAGGACGGCGAGGTTGGCGCCGAGCGACGCGAGCGAGACGACGAAGAAGCGGGCGCCCTGGACGGCGACGCCTCCCCGCTGCGCGCGGAACGTCCAGAGCCGGTTGAGGACGTAGTTCGAGGTGACCGCGACGAGGAACGAACAGGTCGCCGCGCCGAGATAGTGCACGCCCTGGCGGAGGACCGCGTCGTAGACGGCGAGGTTGATCCCGTAGCCGACCGTCCCGACGACGCAGAACTTCCCGAGCTGCTGCCAGTTGCTGACGGAGCGCAGAGACGCCGCGAGGCGGCTGCGTGGAGCTCCGAGCGTGGCGGCTGGCCGGTCCACGAGCGGCGAGGGTACAGGAGGGGGGCGCTCAGGCCGCGGACGCGCGGGCGGCGGCAACCGTCACCCCCTCCGCGGCGCTCGTACGTCGACGGCCGTCGCGTTCGACGACGAGCACCTCGACGGCGCCGTCGGGCGCGAGGACGAGGTCCCGGACGGCGCCGAGCTCGCGGCCGGCGCGTTCTGCGGTGCCGCCGAGCAGCCCACGCAGCGAACGGGAGCGGGCGCGATAGAAGTCGACGTCCTCGAGCAGCAGCAACGCCGACCCGACGGCGATCTCGTCCGCGCGCGTCTCGGCGGCCGCGAACGCCAGGAAGCGCTCGACTGCGTCGCCGCAGAGGACGACGAGCCCGAGCGCCCTCCACTCTGCGACGTCGAGCAGGAGGTCGGTGGGTTGCCCGAGACGGATCCCGTGCAGCCTGACCGCCAGCTGCAACAGCTCGGTGGCGGAACGCGACCCCATGCCTCGAATCCTTCCTGACCCCTCGGCTAACAGCGAAACGGCTCCGCGACGAGCGGCACGAAGCGGCAGGGGACGCTGCGGAGCGTCGCGGGCCCCTCGGGCGTCCGGACGACGACCTGGAGCCGCTGGCCCCTGACCGGGCCGAGCGGCAGGACCAGCCTGCCGCCGGGAGCGAGCTGGTCGTAGAGCGCCTGCGGCAGCTCGGCCGCGGCCGCGGCGACCGCGATCGCGTCGAAGGGCGCGTGCTCGGCAAGGCCCTGCGTCCCGTCGCCGACATGGAGGTGCAGACGCTCCTCGTATCCCGCGGCGGCGAGGTTCGCGCGTGCGCGGTCGGCGAGCTCGGGCAGCCGCTCGATCGTGTGCACCTCCGCCGCCAGCTCGGCCAGCACCGCCGCCTGGTAGCCCGATCCGGTGCCGACGTCGAGCACGCGTTCCCGGCCGCCGAGGGCGAGCAGCTCGCAGATGAGCGCGACCATGAACGGCTGCGAGATCGTCTGCTCGCCGCCGATCGGGAGCGCGGCGTCGGCGTACGCGTCCACGCGAGCGTCTTCGGGCACGAAGAGCTCGCGCGGGACGCGTGCCATCGCGGCGAGCACGCGCTCGTCGTCGATGCCGCGACGCCGAAGCTGCCGGTCGACCATGAGTGCGCGCTGCTCGTCAGCCGACACGGGCAGGCGCCTGCATCGCGGCGGGGACGTCCACGCCGAGGCGCGCGAGCGCGGCCGGCGCCACGTCGGTGATCCTCCGGGGGTCCGCCTCGACCCCGACGGTGAGGAGCGGCACGAGCGAGTCGCCCGCCACGAGCGAGCCGTGGCTGCCGCCCCCGGCGTGATGGGCGCCGCCCAGGTCGGCGAGCTCCCACCCCTCCGCGGCGGAGACGAGCAGGTCGCCCGCGTTCGGGTTCGCGAGCGCCGACCACGCGCGGGCGAGCCCGTTCGGATGGTCGAGCAGGGAGACGTCGCCGCTCGTCGTCCAGCGGCCGTCGTACGGCCTGAAGCGAAGCTCCTCTCCCTCCCGCCGCGCCACGGCCTCTCCGTCCTCCAGCCGCAGCGTGACCTCGACCGCCGGCTCGCCGTCGAGCCGCGACGCGAGATCCGCGCCGTCGACCCGCGCGTGCGGCAGGAGGTAGACCTGTCCGGCGCGGTTCGAAGCCGTGACGACGACCCCCGGGAGATCGCGGAAGGACGCCTCGAGGCGAGCCGCCCGCGAGACGGCCGTCTGCCCATGGTCGGAATGGACGATCACCGCATACCGGTCGAGGAACTCGTCGGGGCCACCTGCAGCCTCGAGCAGCGCCGCGATCGCGGCATCCGTGCGCGGCAGGGACACCTCCGCGGCGCGCTCGGGCCCGTGCGTGTGCGACGCGTAGTCGTAGCCCGAGAGGTAGTAGGCGAGGAAGTCGAAGCCGTCGCGCGTGACGAGCCACCGGCCGACCGCCGCCGCATAGGCGTCGACCGAGCCGGCGCTGCGGTTGCGCACGGCGAGCGGCGCGCCCGTCCGATCCGATTCGAAGAGGCTGTAGTAGAAGAAGCGCTTCGGGCCGTAGGCGGCGCGGTTGACGCCGGGAAGGGTCGGGAGGTGCCGGTGCCGCCCGCGGTAGCACGTGATGTTCACCGCCGCGGCGACGAGGCCGGCGTCCTCCACGGCCTCGTAGACCGTGACCGCGTCACGCGAGAGGTGCTTCGCGTTCATGTTGAAGATCGTGTCGACCAGCGCCTGCGAGACGCCGGCGGCGCGGAGGGCGGCGAAGGAGGAGCCGTACTCGACGATCCGCCGCTCCTGTCGGTGCCACCAGACGAGCGACGGGATGCCGTGGACGCCGGGGCCGGCGCCGGTCGCGATCGAGGAGAGGCAGACCGGCGTGAGCGAGGGGAAGACGGAGGTCGCCTGCCGGTACTCGCCGTGTGCGGCGAGGTAGGCGAGCGCAGGCGCGCTCCCGTCCTCGACCGCGCGCTCGAACGCGGCCGGCGTCATCCCGTCGACGACGATGACGACCACCTTGCGTGGCACCGGCTAGTCCCGCGCGAGCGTGCGGAGCCCGGCGTAGCGCTCCGGCCGCGTCCGCCGGAGCCGTGCGGCGAGCGCGGGCAGCGCGAGCGCCTCGAGGTAGCCGGCGACGGGGACGAATGCGAGCCCGGCGGCGAGGAGCGCGGCGCCGGTCACGATCACCGCGACACCGCCGCGCGTGCCGCCGCGGCGGAGCGCACCGGCGAC
>DASQQF010000112.1:0-43109 GCA_035643535.1 Gaiellaceae bacterium | reverse complement strand
AGCGGCCGCAGCTCGGAGGCGTGGCGGATCGCGACCTCGCCGTCGTCGCGGTTGCGGAAGGCGTGCTGCGCATAGCTGAGACGGGCGCCGGGGAACCACTCGGCGCCGGGCATCTGGCGCCGGCCGAGCACGCGCTCGTAGGGCTCGCTCGCCTCGACCGCGAAGAACTCCCAGATCGCCGCCCAGAACCCGTCGAGCTCGTCGACCGACCAGCGCCAGAGATCGTGGTAGTCGGCGAGCTCGAGCCCGTGCCGCTCGTTCACCCACTCGCGGAAGCGCGTCATCGCCGCGGTGGCGACCCGCTCCGGGCTCGGCGTCCAGACGATCGGCGGCGCTGCCACGCCGCGATGCTACGCGGCTCAGTGGAGGGCGCGCTGGCGCGGCGTCTCGGCCCGCGGGCCCGGCTCGAGCGGCGGGGTCGGCTCGCCGTCGGCGTCGGCGATTCCTGCCAGCACGTCGCGGATCGCCCGGAGCGAGCTCCGCTTCGGATGCCAGCCGAGCTCCTCGCGGGCGCGCCGCGTCGACATGATCGGCACCGCGAGGCCCATGTCGAGCCAGCCGGCCGGCGTCGGCTGGAGGCGAAGCCGCCACGCTGCATCGAGCGCGCCCCGCGCGACCCGCGCCGGCACGGGCACCGTTCGTGCGCCGAGAGCGGCCGCGAGCGTCGGCGGGTCGAGCACCGGCTCGGCGGCGATGTTGAACGGGCCGCGCGCATCGCCGAGGACCGCGAGCCGGTACGCCTCGGCGACGTCGAGCGTGTGGACCGCCTGGAGGCGCAGGCCCCGGATCGCCGGCACGAGCGCGAGCGCCTGCGGACGCGCGAGCAGGCGCGGGAAGAGCGGTCCGAGGAAGTAGCGCCGCTGCTCCTCCGCCGAGCCGCGCTTGAAGATCAGCCCCGGCCGCAGGCGCACGACACGCGTCTCGGGCAGCTCGCGCTCGAAGCGGTCGAGCAGGCGCTCGACCTCGGCCTTGTGCCGCGCGTAGAAGCTCGTCGGCGTCCCCTCGGTCGGCCACGTCTCGTCGACGCGTCCGCGCTTCGGGCTGCGGCTGGAGGCGCCGGCGCCCGGCCGAAGATCGTGGGGAGAGTAGGCGCCGACGGAGGAGCCGTGTACGAGCGACGGCACCCGCGCCTCGGCCGCCGCCCGGAAGACGCGCTCGCTGCCGTCGACGTTCGTGTGCCGGAGGGCGACGAGGTCGTGCGACGGCTGGATGCGCCACGCCAGGTGGACGACGCAGTCGGCGCCGGAGAAGAGCGGGACGAGGTCGTCGTGCTCGACGTCCGCCGTCTGCCACTCGGTCTTCCCGACGTCGAGCCGCGGACGCCGGCGGGCGACGCCGACGATCTCGTCGACCTCGTCGTCGCGGGCGAGCGCGCGGAGAACGCTCGTCCCGACGTTGCCGCTCGCACCGGTGACGACGACCCGCATCGGTCTCTCTCACTGCCTCACTGCTTGCGCGCGATCGCGCGCGCGAGCTCGCGTTTCGACATCTTCGAGCGGCCCTCGACGTCGAGGCGCCTGGCCCGCTCGTACAGCTCCCGCTTGGTGTTGCCCTCGACGTCGACGCCGCCGAACGTCTCGCCCTCCCCGCGCCGCTTCTCGGCGGTCGTCTTCTTCGAGCGCGGGTCGCTGGGCCCCTTGCCGTCCTTCGGCTCCCAGTGGTCGCCGACCCTCTCGTGGGTCTCCTTCAGCGCGGCGTACGCCGTGCGATGGGCGCGCTCGCCTTCGCCGTACTGCTCGGCGGCGGAGTCGTGCGTCTTCGCGTACGTCCGCTGCGCCTTGGCGCCCGAGCGCTGCAGCGTCTCGGGGAGCTCCGACTGCTCGACGGTTCCGTCTTTCGTCGTCTTCGGCATCAGGGTTGCAGCACCACCTTGAAGTAGCCGTCCTGCTTTTTCTGGAACTTGTCGTAGGCCGCCGGAGCGTCGGCGAGCCGCACGTGGTGGCTCGCGAACGAGTCGACGCCGAGCGGGTCGCCGTCGAGCAGGAGCGGCATCAGCTGCGGCACCCAGCGCAGGACGTTCGCCTGGCCCATGCGGATCTGCACCTGCTTGTCGAACAGGGTCATCAGCGGCAGCGGGTCCGCCATGCCGCCGTAGACGCCGAGGATCGAGATCGTCCCGCCGCGGCGCACGAGGTCGATCGCGAGGTAGAGCGCGTGCAAGCGGTCGACGCCGGCCTTCTCCATCAGCTTCTCCTGGAGCGTGTCCGGGAGCAGCCCCGTCACCTGCTGGACGAGCTTCGCGCCCGGGGCGCCGTGGGCCTCCATGCCGACGGCGTCGAGGACCGAGTCGGGGCCGCGGCCGTCGGTCGCCGCGCGCACCACCTCGGCGAGGTCGTCGTCGTGCTCCCGCAGGTCGAACACCTCGACGCCGTGCGAGCGCGCACGGTCGATCCGCTCGGGGACGAGGTCGACCGCGAGCACGCGGTAGCCGCGGTGCTGCGCGATGCGTGTCGCCATCTCGCCGATCGGGCCGAGCCCGAGCACGAGCAGCGTCCCGCCGTCGGGCACGTCCGCGTACTCGACGCCCTGCCAGGCGGTCGGGAGAACGTCGGAGAGGTAGAGGAAACGGTCGTCGGGTGGGCCTTCGGGCACCTTGATCGGCAGCGTGTCTCCGAACGGGACGCGCAGGAACTCCGCCTGGCCGCCCGGCACCTCGCCGTAGAGCTTCGTGTAGCCGAAGAGGGCGCCCGCCGTGCCCTGCTCACGCTGCTGTGTCGTCTCGCACTGCGAGTGGAGGCCGTGCGAGCACATCCAGCAGCGGCCGCACGCGATGTTGAACGGCACGACGACACGATCGCCCGGCGCGAGCTCCGCCACTTCCGTCCCCACCTCCTCGACGACGCCCATCGGCTCGTGGCCGAGCACGTCGCCCTCGCCGAGGAACGGCGTCATCACCTCGTAGAGGTGGAGGTCGGAGCCGCAGACGCCCGACGACGTGATGCGGACGATCACGTCGTCGGGCTTGCGGAGAGCCGGGTCCGGGACTTCTTCGACCCGGACGTCGCGCTTGCCGTGCCACGTCAGCGCCTGCACGGCCTACGACGACGCCTCTTTGTTGACGCCGCTCTTCAACATGCCGCCGGTCGCGATCTTCGTGAGCTTCTTGTCGGCCTCCGACTCCTCGTCGAGGGTCTGGTCCATGAGGTCGCGGATGTCGTCCAGACCGAGGTCGTCGGCGAGCTGCCGCGCAGTGCCGTAACCGGCGATCTCGTAGTGCTCGACCCGCTGGGCGGCACCGATCAGCGCGACGTCCTTGGCATTCGCGTCGCCGTCCTTCGCGATGACCTTCTCGCCTTCCTCGACGAGACCCTTCATGCCCTTCGAGACCTCTGTCGGCACCGGGATCCCGAGCTCGCCGAGCGCCTCGTCCACGCGCTTCAGGTGTCCGCGGGTCTCCTCGAGGTGGTGCTCGAAGGCGTCGCGCAGCTCCTCGTTGTGAGCGGCGCCCGCCATCTTCGGCAGTGCCTCGACGAGCTGCGCCTCGGTGCTGTGCAGGTCGACGAGCTGTTCCTGGAGGACGTCTCTGAGGGAGTTCAAGCCCATATGCATTTTCTCCTTTGCAACTCGTATTTCGAACAGTCAGGGTTCCGCACGAGGCGAGCGCCAAACAGGTCCGCTATAGGGTCGGGACGTATCCGCGAGAGGAGCCCAACCCATGGCCGAAGAGACCCTGACCATTCGTGACAACCGCAACGGCACCGAGGTGGAGGTGCCGATCGCCGACGGCACGATCCACGCGACCGATCTGCGCCAGCTGGGCCTGATGTCGTACGACCCCGCCTTCCTCAACACGGCTTCGTGCCGCAGCGCGATCACGTACATCGACGGCGACAACGGGATCCTCCGCTATCGCGGCTACCCGATCGAGCAGATCGCCGAGGACGCGAGCTTCCTCGAGACCGCCTGGCTCCTGTTCGAGGGCGAGCTGCCGACCGAGGCCGAGCTGCGCGCCTGGGAGGAGGAGGTAAGGACGCACACGTACGTGCACACGAACGTGACCCGCTTCCTCGACGGCTTTCGCCACGACGCGCACCCGATGGGGATGCTGCTCGGGGCGGTGGCGGCGCTCTCGACCTTCTATCCCGACGCGAAGGAGATCGGCGACGTCGAGAGCCGGCGGCTGCAGCGGGTGCGGCTGATCGCGAAGTTCCCGACGATCGCCGCCTGGATCTTCCGCCACACGCACGGGCTGCCGTACGTCTACCCGCGGAACGACCTCGACTACATCGGCAACTTCGTCAACATGACGTTCGAGATCGGCGGGCGCCACGAGCCGAACCCGGTGCTGCAGCGGGCGCTCGAGATCCTGCTCATCCTCCACGCCGACCACGAGCAGAACTGCTCGGCGAATGCGGTGCGCGGCGTCGGCTCCTCGCACGTCGACCCGTTCTCGGCGGTGTCGGCCGGCATCGCCGCGCTCTACGGGCCGCTGCACGGCGGCGCGAACGAGCAGGTGCTGCGCATGCTCGACGAGATCGGCGACGTGAAGAACGTTCCCGCCTTCATCGAGGGCGTGAAGAACCGCGAGCGCCTGCTGATGGGCTTCGGCCACCGGGTCTACAAGAACTACGACCCGCGCGCGAAGCTGATCAAGCGAGTGGCGGACGACGTGTTCGAGCAGACCGGCACCGACCCGAAGCTCGAGATCGCGCTCGAGCTCGAGCGGATCGCGCTCGAGGACGACTTCTTCGTCTCGCGCAAGCTCTATCCGAACGTCGACTTCTACTCCGGGATCATCTACCGGGCGATGGGCTATCCGACCGACTACTTCACGGTGCTGTTCGCGCTCGGGCGGCTCCCCGGCTGGCTCGCGCAGTGGGACGAGATGCTCTCCGACCCGGAGCAGAAGATCGCGCGCCCGCGCCAGGTCTTCACGGGCTACGACGAGCGGGAGTTCGTGCCGCTGGAGAAGCGCTAGCGGCGGAGCTGCACCTTCCCCTCTTCGCCCGCCGGGGCGGAGGTGTGCTCGTGGGCGATCCTCCAGCCGCCCTCCCCGTCCTTCCGGAGCACCCACGTGAGCCGGTTGTTCATCGAGCGCAGCTCGTCGCCCGAGGGTGACAGCGCCCGGTAGGTGGTGAACGCGCTCACTCCGGCCACGTCGTCACCGCTCTGCGTCCGGACCTCGTCGAACTCGACGGCGACCACGTCGTCGCCGAGCGAACCGAACCACTCCTCCACCATCCCGCGCAACGAATCGCGCCCGTCGTACGACCAGCGCTCCCAGAGGTCGAAGGTCCGGACGTCGTCGGTGTAGAGGCCGACGAACGCCTCCACGTCCTTCGCCCGCACGGCGGCGGCGTATGCCTCGAGCATCTGCTCCATGGCGATGGCTCCTCTCGTCGCTTACTTCTCAAGACCCGGCAAGGATGCGGAACTCATCGGAGAGCGCCTCGCGCTCGCCCGGCGTCAGCGGCGTCGTCCGCGCGTCGAGTGCCGGCCGCAGGTGCTCGGGCCGGCGGGGGCCGACGACGACCGTGACGTGCGGGTCGGCGAGCAGCCACGCGAGGGCGAGGGTGGCCGGATCGCCGCGGCGCTCGAGCTCCTCGAGGGCGTCGAAGACGCGGCCGGCACGGAAGTGTTCGTACGACTCGGGGCGCATCGTCATCCGCGAGCCCTCCGGCGGCGGCGCCCCGCGCCGGTACTTGCCGGTGAGCCAGCCGCCCGCGAGCGGGCCGAACGCCTGGAAGGCGATGCCGTGCTCCCGGCAGAGCGGCAGCACCTCCCGCTCCGCCTCGCGATCGAGCAGCGAGTACGAGTTCTGGACGGCGGCGAAGGCTCCCGACGAGAGCGCCTCGGCGAGCTGCGCGCCGTCGACGTTGCTCAGGCCGTAGGCCCCGATCTTCCCCGCGGCGGCGAGCTCGTCGAACACACCGGCGACCTCGGCGACCGGCACGTCGGGATCCCACTCGTGCGCGAGGTAGAGGTCGACGTGCTCGACGCCGAGCCGGTGCAGGCTCGAGTCGAGCTGACGGCGGACCCGGGACGGTGCGAGCCCGTGGTCGGCGCCCTCGCCCATCGGGTTGAACGTCTTCGTCGTGATGCCCAGGGCTTCGGGGCGCCGCGAGCGGATCCAGGCGCCGATGAACTCCTCGCTGCGGCCGCCGCCGTATGCGTCGGCCGTGTCGAACCACGAGATCCCCGCCGCCCACGCCGCGTCCATCAGCTCGAACGCCTGCTCCCGTGTCTCGCCGCGACCGAAGAACGCGGGGGCCGAGCCGATGCCGCCGAAGTTGCCGCAACCGAGGATCACCGCCGGGGCCGCGTCCGGCGGCCGGTCTTCCGGGCGGGCGCGGGAGGGTTCCCCTCCCGCGCTTCCATCCTCTCGGTAGGCTCGCGGCATGGCGGCGACCGTACTCGACGTGGGGGCCGTGCGCTCGCGCTACTCCTCCCTGCGAGACGGCGGCTTCGCGTTCCTCGACGCGCCGGGCGGCTCGCAGGTGCCCGACGAGGTCGGCGATGCAATCGCGCGGGCGCTGCGCGAGGCGAGCGGCAACCTCGGCGCGCCGTACGAGACGGGCCGCCGCGTCGAGGAGATCGTCGAGCGGGCACGTGCCGACGCCGGCCGCCTCCTCGGCTGCTCGGCCGACGACGTCGTCTTCGGGACGAACATGACGACCCTCGACTTCGCGCTCTCGCGCACGGCGTCACGCGACTGGCGGGAGGGCGACAGGATCCTCGTCTCGCGCCTCGACCACGACGGCGGCGTCGCCCCGTGGGTGGAGCTCGCCGCCGACCGGGGCTTCGAGGTCGACTGGATCGACGTCGGTGACGATCTCCGGCTCGACCTCGCGGATCTCGAGCGGAAGCTCGACGAGCGCGTCCGCGTCGTCGCCTGCGTCGCCGCTTCGAACGCGGTCGGGACGATCACCGATGTCGCGCGCGTGGCCGAGCTCGCCCACGCGGCGGGCGCGCTCTTCTGGGTCGACGCCGTCCATTTCGCCGCGCACGAGCCGGTCGACGTCGGGGCGCTCGGGGTCGACGTCCTCCTCTGCTCGCCCTACAAGTTCTGCGGCCCGCACCTCGGGCTCGCGTACGGCCGGCACGAGCTGCTCGAGTCGTGGCGCGCGTACAAGGCGCGGCCGGCGTCGACGAGCCCGGTCGGGCGGAAGTTCGAGACGGGCACCGCCCCGTACGAGCTGCTCGCGGGCTTCTCGGCGACGATCGCGTACCTCGACTCGCTCGGGGGAATCCCGGTTCTGCGCGAGTACGAGCGGATGCTGGGCGCGCGCTTCCTCGAGACGCTCCCCCCCGGCGTCACGGTGTACGGCCTGCCGACGATGGAAGGCCGTGTGCCGACGTTCCTGATCAACGTCGAAGGCGTCGAGGCGGCGGACGTCGCGACGGCGATGGCGGCGCGCGGCTACGGCGTCTGGGCCCACGACAGCTGGTACTCGCTCGGCCTGCGGGAGAAGCTCCCCTACCCGCGCGACGCGGTGCGGGTCGGCTTCATCCACTACAACACGGTGGACGAGGTCGACGGCTTCGTGCGCGAGCTAGGGCTGCTCACCGCGTAGCACCCGGGCGAACACCGCGGCGTCGACGTTCCCGCCGCTCACGATGCAGACGCAGCGGTCGTCGCGGCGCAGCGCCACCGCGAGCGGCAGGGCGCCCGCGCCCTCCGCGACGACCTTTCCGCGGGCTGCGAGCAGGCGCACCGCCTCCGCCACCTCCTCGAGCGGTACGGCAACCGCCTCGTCGACCAACTCCCGCGCGCGCTCCCACATCCCGGGCAGCAGCTCGCGGCCACCGGCGCCGTCGACCCACGAAGGGAGGAACTCGATCGCGCGCGGCTCGCCGGCGGCGAACGCCGCGGCGAGCGGCGCCGCCGTCTCCGGCTCGGCTGTGACGACGCGCAGCGCGGGCCGCAGCGCCTTCAGCGCACTCGCGATGCCGCTCGTCAGGCCGCCGCCGCCCCACGGGATCACCACGGTGTCGAACTCCGGCGCGTCCTCGGCGAGCTCGAGGCCGATCGTCCCGTTGCCGGCCTGCACCGCCTCGTCATCGACCGGATGGACGAACAGCCCCGGCACGCCTTCGCGGCCGCGCTCGACCATCGCCTGCCACCACTCCTCGTGCGGCACGAGGACGACCTCCGCGCCGAGCTCCCGGATTCGTTCGGTCTTCGCCGCAGGAGCGCCCTCCGGCACGATCACGCGCGCCGGCACCCCGGCCTCGCGCGCCGCCCATGCGACACCCTGCGCCATGTTGCCCGCGCTCGCGGTGACGACGCCGTTCGCGAGCTCCGCCGCCGACGCCGCCCGCACCGCCGACAGCGCGCCGCGCAGCTTGAACGAGCCGACCGGCTGCAGACACTCGAGCTTGAGCAGGATCCGCCCGTCGCCCGCGAACGGTACGAGCGGCGTGCGGAGGACATCCTCGCCGAGCCGCTCGCGTGCCCGGCGGATCTCCTCGAGCGGAATCACCGACCGGTACCAGGTACCGTCACGAGACTCGTACGTCGGACGGCTATCGCGCGTAGAGGCGGGACGGCGGCCGCCGCGCGGACGACACACACTCGTATAGGTACCTGGTACCGGCCGTTCAGTCGCTCTCCTTGGCGAGCTCGGTCAGGTCGGTGCGCACCGACCAGAGCTCGGGATACATCTTGTGCTTGATCAGCCCGGCGAGCAGCTCGACCGGCGTCCCCTGCGTGCCGACGACGTCCTCGCCGATGATCCGCGCGACGACCTTGAAGTGCCGGAAGCGCCAGACGCCGACCCGCTCGTCCCACTCGGTCAGCGCCTCGGCGAGCTGGTAGAGCTCCTCGTGCTCGCGCCCGCGCGTGTAGACGTCGAGCAGCGAGAGGCCGCGCTCGCGGCGCAGCGCGTCGAAGGCGGAGAGCAGCCCGGGCGAGACGCGGCGGATCTCGCGGAAGCCGGGCGAGTCGAAGCCGGAGCCGTGACCGAGCACGCGGCGCACCTCCTGGTACTCCCACGGCGACATGAGCTCGAGGTGCTCGAGGAAGCCCTCGACGTACTTCACCGCAGCACACGCACGCCGGATCAGCCGCAGCGCGCCGGCGAGATCGCGCGCCTCGATCAGCCGCGTCGCCTCCTCGATCTCCATCCAGGAGTGCTTCAGCCACAGCTCCGACGACTGGTGGACGGTCTGGAAGAGGAGCTCGTCGCGATGCACCCACTCGTCGGGGCGCTTCTGGAGCGAGAGGAGCTCGTCGGTCCGGAGGTAGCGCTCGTAGTCGCTCTCTCCCGGCCCTTCGAGGATGGGCGCGAACTCGTCGGCGTTCGGAGCGCTCACCAGACCTTCATCTCCAGCCCGGCGAGCGGCACGCCGCCCTCGGGTGTGACCAGCCACGTGTCCTGCATGTACAGGCATTCTCGACCATCCGCGGAGATCGCGTGCGGGTGCATCGAGAAGACCATGTTCGCGGCGAGCTCCGTCTCGACCCCCTCGCCGATCCGCGGGTGCTCGATCATCGTCATCCCGATCGAGTGGCCCGTGACGTGGCCGAGGTGGTAGCCGCGCGCGGTGAAGCCGGCGGAGACGGCGCGGTGGACGTCGTGGGCCGTCGCGCCCGGCCGCAGCGCCTGCGGCGCGACCTCGTAGTACTCCTCGTATGCCTCCAGCATGCGCGCGACCTCCGGGCTCGGCGCGCCGAGCGCGCGGGAGACCTCGACCCAGTGCCCGCCCGGGCCGGCGATCTCGAGCGAGGGAACGGTGAACTCGCCGAGGATCGTGTCCCTGCGCGCAAGGGCGAACTCGGCGCCGACGAGCACCATGTTCATCGTCAGCCGCCCGCAGCCGCGCTCGACGAACAGCTTCTCCGCGGGGGCGAGCACCTCGGCCGCGTTTCGCCCGGGCGCCCATGCCTCCCGGAAGGCGTGGAAGCCGGCGGTGTTGATCGAGACGCTCTCGCGCACCGACTCGAGCTCCGCCTCGGACTTGACCGCGCGCGCGAGATCGAACTGCTCGTCCCACCGGACGAGCTCGCAGGCGCCGGTGAGCGCGGCATGGTCGCGGACGGTCATCACGTAGTCCATGCCGTAGACGCCGACGCGCCGCCCGCCCAGCCGCTCGGCAAGCCAGTCGCCGGGCCGGTCGGCGAACACCTGGTCGGCGATCTGCGAGCCCGAGTGCTCTCCGACGTAGCGCGCCTCGGCGGGGAACACGATCGCCGCCTCGCCCTCGTGGGGGAGAAGGACGTACGCGTAACGGTGCACGATCGTGAATCCCGAGAGATAGGTCACCGCTCCCTCGAAGCCCGTGTACTCGGAGCCGCAGACGAGCGCCGCGTCGAGCGCGTCGCGCTCGAGCGCCTCGCGCACCCGTGCGTGCCTCTGCGTCAGCTCTGCGTCCACGACGCCTCCACCCCCTTGACGAGTGCCCAGATCGCCTCGTTGAGCGGCGTCGGTACCCCCTGCTCGCGTCCGAAGCGCGCGATGCCGCCGTTGAGGTAGTCGATCTCCGTCGGCCGCCGCGCCTCGACGTCCTGGAGCATCGACGCCTTGTGGCCGTACGCGACGTCCTTGCGCGCCGCGTGGTCGATCAGCTCCTCCGGATCGGCGTCGAGCTCGATGCCCTGCGCGGTCGCGACCGCCTTCCCCTCGCCGACGAGGCCGGAGACGAGAGCGCGCAGATCGGGCCGCTCGCAGACGCGCCCGTGCGTCAGCCCGGTGAGGGCGCCGATCGGGTTCGTCGAGGCGTTGAAGATCACCTTCCGCCACTGCGGACCGCGCGCGTCCTCGACCGCGTGCGCCGGCATCCCGGCCCGGGTGCAGGCGTCGGCGAGCCGCTCGACCTCGGCGAGCGGCGTTCGCGCGTCGTAGGGGCCGAGCGTCGTGTCGCCCTTCACGTCCCATTGCACGTGCCCGGGAGCGAGGAGCTTCCCGGCCGGGAAGGTCGTGCCGCGGATCACGCGCTCGACATGCCCGGCGAGCGTCTCCTCGTTGCCGAGGCCGTTCTGGACGGTCGCGACGCAACCATCGGCGAAGGCGTGCGCGGTCGCCGCGATCGCCGGCTCGGTGTGCATCGCCTTCGTCGCGACGATGCCGAAGTCGCACGGTGGCAACTCGCCCGCGTCGCTCGTGGCGCGGGGCCGACCGACGACCTCGCCCGCGCCGGAGAGGTGGAGCCCTTCCCTGTTGATCGCCTCGACGTGCTCCGTGTTCAGATCGAACGCCCAGACCTCGACGTCGTCGAGCAGCGAGAGGCTCGCCGCGAACAGCGAGCCGACGGCCCCCGTCCCGATCACCGCGATCCTCATTCGGAGTAGCTCGCCTCCCGCGCCTTGACCAGGCGGTAGAGCGCCGTCTGGAGCGGCACCTGGACGCCGAGCCGGCGCGCCTCGCGCACGAGCGAGCCGTTGATCGGTTCGAGCTCCGTCGGCCGGCGCGCCTCGACGTCCTCGAGCATCGACGGGTAGTGGCGATGGCCGCGCTGGGTCGCGAGGACGTTCATCTCCCACGGATCGTCGTGCAACTCGACTCCCGCTGCGGCGGCAACCGACTTGCCCTCGTCGACGAGGTCGCGGACGAGGTGGCCGAGGTCGGCGAGCCGCTCCGTCTGGGCGAAGTGGAAGTCGTGCGGGAGCGCGGTGAGCGCCGCGACGCCGTTCACCGTCGCGTTGAAGACGAGCTTCGACCACTGGGCCGGCCGCAGGTCGGGGAACGCCTCCGCCTTCAGCCCGCCCGCCTCGATCAGCTCGGCGACGCGTTGCGCGTCCGCCTCGGTCGTCTCGCGATAGGGGCCGATCCAGGTCGCGGTGTCGAGGACGTACTCGACGTGCGTGTCGCCGTGCCGCGTCCCGCTCATGAAGGTGACAGCGGAGAGGAGCGGCCAGCCGCCGTGCGCGGCGACGACGTCCTCCGCGCCGAGCCCGTTCTGGATCGTCATCACGGTCGCTCCGGAGAGCCGGCCCTCGAGGCGCACCGCGAGCGGCTCGAGATCGGTGCCCTTGCAGGCGAGCACGACGAGCTCGGCGGCGGGGAGTGCGGCCGGATCGGCGGTCGCGTCGAGCTCGACGGTGAACTCCGAGCGGCCGGACACGCGCAGGCCCTGTCCGCGGAGGGCGGCCGCGTGCTCCTCGCGGCGCGTCAGCACGGTCACCTGCGCGACCCGTGCGAGGTGCGCGGCGAGGAGGGAGCCGATCGCGCCCGCTCCGGCTACGACCACCCGCGTCACGCCGGTACCGGAGCCCCCTGCGTCTCGCGCCGGATCGCAGGGATCACGTGCTCGGCGAAGAGCTCCTGCGCCTTGATCGCCTTCCAGTGCTCGACCCCGCCGGGATTCGTCGTGATCGCGATCTCGGTCAGTCCCTCGCAGATCTCGATCGTCTCGCGGACGCGCTGGATCACGTCCTCGGGCGTCCCGACCCAGACGATGTCGCCGGCGATCATCTCGTCGTACGGCGTCGCCGCGAGCTTCTCCATGATCCCGGAGGCGTAGAAGCCGTAACCGGCGGCGTTCAGCGCGTCGACCGGCGGCACCGGGTGGTCGGTGAGCGGTGAGGCGTTCCCCTGGAGGAAGCCGCGCATGTGCTGCTCTGCCTCGCGCCGCGCGAGGTCGCCGTCCTCGTCGATGTAGCACGCGTGGATCCAGATGATGTCGGGCGTCGTGCCGTACTCGGCGCACTTCGCGCGGTAGAGGTCGAGCTGCTCCTCGAGCGCCGCATACGGCAGCAGCGGCGGCACGGCGACGGCCCAGCCGTGCTTCGCCGCGAGGTCGTACGTCCGGTCGGAGGTCCCGCCGAGGACGACCCGGAAGCGGTGGCCGCTGAAGGGGACGATCCGGCTGTCGTCGACGTTCCAGTAGTCGCCGTGGAAGGTGACGACGTCCTTCTCCAGCGCCTCGATGAAGAGGTCGAGCGCCTCCTCGTACCGGGGCCGCGACGTCTCGTCGAGCGGCATTCCGGCCGGCAGCGGGATCCAGCCGTGGCCGCGTCCGACGCCGAACTCGTAACGGCCGCCGGTGAGGAGCGAGAACTCGTGGATCATCGCCGCGAGGACGAGCGGGTTGTGGTACGGCAGGATGTGGAGCATCGTCCGGAACCTGATGCTGCGCGTGCGCGCCGCGGCCGTCCCGAAGAGCCCGAAGACGTTCGCGGAGGCCGAGAACTTCGGGAAGAAGAGGTGCTCGACCGCGGCGTAGGTCTCGTAGCCGAGCCGGTCGGCGTTCTCGATCTGCTCGAGCACCTCGCCGTAGAGCCGGTCGTACGGCTTCCCCGGCCAGCTCTGGAGCTCGCTGTAGATGCTGAACCTCATGTCGGAGCCCTCGCTTTCTGGAGGTCGGCCACGGCGCGGCGCCGCGGCAGGGACAGCTCGCGGCCGCCGGTGAGGCCGCCCGGACGGACGACGAGCACGATCGCCATCAACGTTCCGACCACGATCTCCGCCGTCCCCGACGGGACGGTCAGCTGCCAGCCGAAGAGGTCGACGCCGTTCTCCGCCGCAGACAGGAACGAGTCGAGGCCGCTCACCGCGAGGGCGCCGACGACGGCGCCGAGCAGGCTGCCCGAGCCGCCCACCACGAGCATCGCGAGCGTGATGAACGTCAGGTCGAGATAGAGACCACCGGCCTGCAGCGGCTGCAGGTGGACGTAGATGCCGCCGGCGAGGCCGGCGAGGCCGCCCGAGAGCGCGAAGGCGACGAGCCGCTGCCGGTAGACGGAGATCCCGGCCGCGGCCGCCGCCGCCGGATCCTCCCGCGTCGCGCGCAGCATCCGCCCGAAGCGGCTGCGCTGATGGAGGAAGGCGGCGCCGACGCAGACGAGCACGCAGATCGTCGCCTGCCAGATCCCGGTCGTCGACGGAACCGACGAGAACGCGTTCTGTCCGGGCCCGAGGGCCTGGTCGTAGGTGAGCACGTTGTTCACGATCTCCAGCACGGCGAACGTCGCGATGCCGGCGGCGAGCCCCGAGAGGCGCATCAGCGGCAGGCCGACGACGAGGGCGGCGGCCAGTCCGACGCCGGCTGCGAGGGCCAGCGAGGCGACGTTGCCCACGTTCGTCGTGAGGAGGAAGTGCGCGAGCCCGGGCATCACGATCCGCTTCTGGCTCTCGGGCACGGTCAGGACCCCGGCCGTCCACGCCCCGAGGGCGACGAAGCTGATGTGCCCGAACGACAGGACGCCCGAGTTGCCGATGAAGAGGTAGAGCGCGACGACGATCGCGACCTTGACGAGCGTGTCGAGGAAGTACGCCTGGAGGTAGCTCGAGACCTCGAGGCCCAAGAGGGCGGTCGCGAGCACAAGGAGCGCCGGCGCGAGCAGCTCGGGGATCCTGCGGGCGACGCTCACACCCGCTCCACCGCGCCGCCTGCGCGCGTGAACAGCCCGTTCGGCCGGACGAGCAGGACGACGATGACCGCCGCGAACAGGAACGAGGGCAGGTACTGGCTCTGGTTCGACGAGAGCACGCCGCCGAGGATCCCGTTGGCGAAGCCGATCGCGAAGCCGCCGAGCGTGGCCGGGATCGGCCGGTTGAGGCCGCCGAGGACGACCCCGGCGAGGACGTAGATCGTGTCCTGGAGGCCGAACGTGTACGTGACGGTGATCTCCGTCACCGAGAGCATCACCGCCGCGACGGCGGCGAACAGCCCCGACACGACCACCGCTCCGCCGATCACCCGGTTGGCGCGGACGCCGAGCAGCCGAGCCGTCCGGAAGTCCATCGCGGCGGCACGCATGTGCAGCCCGAGCGACGTGCGCGTGAGCAGGAACTGGAGGATCGCGAGGCATCCCACCGCGGTCGCGACCGCGATCACGGCGATCTTCTTCACGTAGACCCCGCCGATGTCCCACGGCGCGTTGAGGAGGGCGAGCGAGGTGGCGGGCTTCCCGAGCGGGCCGAACGCGAGCAGGGCCACGCTCTGGAGCAGGAAGGCGACCGCGAACGTGGCCACGAGCATCACCGCCGGCGACTGCGTCCGGAGCGGCCGGAAGACGAGCCGGTCCATCACGATCGAGAGCGCGAGCACGACGCCGAAGCAGAAGAGGATCGAGACCCAGTTCGGCAGGTTCCACTGCGCCCCGAAGGCGAGCGCGAACGCGCCGGCCATGATCAGCTGGCCGTACGCGAAGTTGACGAGGCGGAGGACACCGAAGACGAGCCCGATCCCGACCGCCATCAGCGCGTAGACGCCGCCGAGCGCGAACCCGTTCGCAACCGTCGGCCAGGTCAGGTTGAGGAAGGCGAGGGTCATGCGAGGTACGCCGCCACGAGCCGCTCGGTGTCGTTCGCGTGCTGGGGCCCGAGGGTCAGCCGGAGCTCGCCGTTCGCGAGCACGTACGAGCGCTCGGCGAGGGCCACCGTCCGCTGCGCCCGCTGCTCGACGAGGAGCACCGCGAGGCCCGCTTCGCGGATCCGGCCGAGCGCGTCGAAGACGACGTCGACGACCTTCGGCGCGAGACCGAGCGACGGCTCGTCGAGCAGGAGCACGTCCGGCTCGGCCACGAGCGCGCGGGCGATGGCGAGCTGCTGCTGCTGCCCGCCCGACAGCGCCCCGGCCGTCCGCGCGCGGAACTCGCGCAGGATCGGGAACAGCTCGAAGGCCCGGCCGAGCGTTCCGGCGACGTCGGAGCGCGAGCGGCGGGCTGCGAAGCCGAGGCGGAGGTTCTCCTCCACCGTCAGCTCGCCGAAGATCCGGCGGCCCTCGGGGACGAGGGCGATGCCGCTGCGCGCGACCTCCTCCGGGCGGCGGCCCACGACCGACCTGCCGGCGAGCTGCACGTCGCCGCCGGTGACGGGGGCCGTGCCCATGATCGCGTGCAGGGTCGACGACTTGCCGGCGCCGTTCGGGCCGATCAGCCCGACGATCTCGCCGGGACGCACCTCGAGCGAGAGCCCGCGCACGGCCTCGACGGCGCTGTAGCGGACGGAGAGGTTCTCGACCGAGAGGCTCACGCGCGGTCCTCCGCCGCCGCTGCGCTCTCGCCGAGATAGGCGGCGGCGACTCCGAGGTCGGCGCGGATCTCCTGCGGCGTCCCCTCGGCGAGCGTCGTCCCCTGGTCGAGCACGTGGATCCGCTCGCAGACCTCGAGCACGAGAGCGATGTTGTGGTCGACGAGCAGAACGCCGGCGCCGCGCCCGCGCACGGCGCGCACCGCCTCGGCGAAGCGCGGCACCTCCGCCTCGGGCAGCCCGGCGGCCGGCTCGTCCATCAGCACGAAGCGGGGCTCGATCGCAAGCGCCCGGGCGACGCCGAGCCGCCGCTCGTCGCCGTGCGCGAGGGAGGACGCGGGCTGGTCGCCGTAGCCCGAGAGCCCGAGCAGCTCGAGCAGCTCGCTCGCGCGCCTCGCGGCCCTGCGCTGCGAGGCGCCGGCGCCGAGCGCGGCCACCTCGACGTTCTCCCGCACCGAGAGCCCGCCGAAGGCATGGCTGTGCTGGAACGTCCGCGCGAGGCCGCGGCGCCCCCGCCGGTAGGCCGGCCAGCGCGTCACGTCCCGCTCCTCGAGCAGGACGCGGCCGCGCGTCGGCCGGTCGAAGCCGCTGAGGACGTTGACGAGCGTCGACTTCCCCGCTCCGTTCGGGCCGATCAGCCCGACCACCTCGCCCTGCCGCAGCTCGAGCGAGACGTCGCGCAACGCCTCGACCCCCGCGAACGAACGCGAGACGGAGGAGGCCCGGAGCGATCCTCCGGGCCTCCCGAGCGTCTCCACCTGCGAGACCGCCGCCAAGCCCTACGGCGAATCCGGGCTGTTGGGAACGACCTTCGCGGTGATCGTCCCCCGGGCGATCGGCTTGTTGTTGTTGATCTCGATCACGCGATAGGCACGGCCGAAGACCGAGTGCAGCTTCTTCGAGAAGCTCACCTTCCCGGAGAGCGTCGGGACATGGTGGAACTTCTGCATCACGGCTGCAAGCTTCGCGCCCTTGAGCGAACCGTGCGCCCGCTTGATCGCGGTGACGAGGCCGTCGATCGCGGCCGGCCCTGCGACGAAGCCTCCGGTCGTGGCCTTGACCTGCTTCGCGAGCTTGTTCACGGCCTTGCTCGGATCGTGGCCGAAGGCGTTCGCATACGTGACGAACCAGTAGTTCGTCACCTTCGGGCTCTTCGGCAGCCAGTACGTGCCGTCACCCGCCCACGAGTTGAGGATCGGGGTCTTGACGCCCGCCGTCCGCAGGTCGGTGATGAACGGGACCTGGGCGCCGTACGAGCCCGAGGTCACGGTGACGATCACGTCGGCCGGGTGCTGCTCGATCGCGCTGGCCGCGTTGTTGAAGTTCGTCGAGCCCGGCTGGAGGGCCGGATCCGCGTAGGTCGTCTCGTAGACGATTCTCCCGCCGAGCTGCTGGAACCGCGCCTTGAAGGCATTGACGACCGCGCGGAAGTACACGATCGTCGTGTCCTTCGCGAGGTCGGCTGTCTTCCAGCCGTGCTTCCACGCGAGCTGGGCCATCGCCGACCCCTCGTCCTGCGCGACGTTGCCGAAGCTGAAGGCGAGCTTGCCGGGCTTGCCGAAGCCCTTCGGCCCCATCTGGTCGGTGCCGATGCACGGGGCGATCGTCAGGAGGTGGTGCTTGAGCGACTCCTGCACGACGGGCGTTGCGAGGTTGACGTCGCAGGTCGTGAAGATGACGTCGGCGTGATCGTTGCTGATCAGCTTGTCGGCGCACGTCTTCGAGACCGTCGGGTTGTCGCCCTGTGTCTTGCAGGTCTTGATCACGAGCTTGCGGCCCAGCACGCCGCCCTTCTTGTTGATCTGCTTGACGCGGATCCTCGCCGCCGCGAGGGCCGGAGTGTCGAACGGCTGCATCGGGCCGTTGTTGTCGTAGGCCCAGCCGATCACGACCGGCTTCTTCGCCGCGTGCTTGTGGGTGCGGGCGGCCGCGGTCGCTGCGAGGACGAGCGCCGCAGCAGCCACGACCACGAGCACCCAGCGCACTCGCTTGCTTCTCGTCATGTCTCTCCTCTCTGGCCCACGGCCGACGCCGTGACCCTCCGTTCGGACCAGCATCTGGCAAAGGCATCCCGGGCGCGGCGCGCGAGCTCGGCGGCGTCGAGATCCCAGAGCGAGTCGGGGTACGCGCTGCCGAAGGCGCCGTTGTCGGAGAAGATCTCGAGGTCGTAGAAGCCGTCCCAGCCGGCCGCCTCCAGCGCGCCGAAGACGGCCGGCACGTCGGCGACGCCGTCACCGGGGAGGACCCGGTCGGCCCAGCCGCGGGTCGGCGCCCGGACGTCGCTGACGTGGACGCCGGCGATCAGCCCTGCGTGGCGCGGGACCTCCTCGAGCAGAGCGGGCGAGTTCCAGAGGTGCCAGACGTCGAACTGGATCCCGACGGCGTCGCTCCCCACCTCCTCGATCAGCGCGGCGGCCTCGTCGAGCGTCGAGACGATCGACCAGTCCTCCACGCCCTCGCGCTGGAAGGGTTCGAGCGCGAGCCGCACCCCCGTCCGCTCCGCCTCGGCCGCGACCGTGCGGAGGCCGTCGACGACGAGCGCGCGCGCCGCGTCCCGGTCGCGTGTGCCGGCCGGGCCGGTGAGGCAGACGATCGCCGCCGGCTCGAAGCGGGCCAGCCGTTGCACCGATGCGCAGAGCGCCTCCACCCGCTCGGCGGGATCCTCCGGCCCGGGCAGCAGCGGCAGCGGCAGGATCGATGCGACGACCGGCACCGCGGACGCGCGGCCGAGGCCGCTCGCGTCGAGCTGCTCGAGCGCCTCGTCGTCGGGCCCGTCGCCGAGCTTCAGCTCCCAGATGCCGGTCCCGTCGACGCCGGCCGCCGCATATGCGCGCACGTCGTCGGCGAAGCTCGCGGCGAGGGTGCTCACCTGCGAGATCGAGAAGGACGCCAGCTGCTCCGTGACCCGCGACACGCGTGAGAGGTGATCGTGTCACGCGTTTGACATCTGATCAAGTGTGCTTCACGCTCGCGATTCGTGGACTCTTCCACGCTCGGGCAAGGCGAGGTCGCAGTTCGTCACCGCACGATGGCCGAGGCGGCGCTCGAACGGCTGCGCGAGGCGATCATCCTCGGCGAGCTCAGGCCCGGCGCGCCGCTCCGGCTCGAGGACCTGGCGCGCTCGCTCGGGATGAGCATCTCGCCGATTCGCGAGGCGGTGCGCCAGCTCGAGGCGCTCGGGCTGGCCGAGCACGTGCCCCACCACGGCGCGAAGGTGACGGGGCTCGACGTCGAGGAGCTGCGGGAGCTCTTCTCGGTGCGGCTCGCACTCGAGACGCTCGCCCTTCGCCGTGCGGCCGAGCTGTTCGGCGCCGCGGACGAGGAGGCCGCGCGCAGCCATCTCGCCGATTTCGACACCGCCCGCCGGGGAGGCGACGTTCGGTCCTCCGTGCGCGCCCACACCGCCTTCCACTTCGCGCTCTACGAGGCGGCGCGGTCGGCCTGGCTGCTGCGGCTGATCCGGCCCGCGTGGGACAGCTGCGAGCGCTACCGGCCCGTGCTGCTCGGGGAGAAGGGCGACCTGCAGGCCCGACACCGGCAGCTCGACACCGACCTGCTCGAGTCGTGCGCCGCGCACGACCCCGTCCGCGCGGCGGGCGCACTGCGCGACCACCTCGAGCTCGCGACGAGCATCTTCTCCGTCGAGCTCGCCGGCCGCTCGATCTTCGCCTTCTGACGGGTCCGAACGGGACATGTCCGGTGTCTGACACCGGACATGTCCCCGAAAGGCGGCTCAGCGCGCGAGCAGTCCGCGCGCCTTCGCCAGCGCGCGCTGCGTGAGCGGCGGCTCGAGGAGCCTCTGCGCGACGATCGTGCCCGACCCGCCGCCGAGACCCGGGCCCGGCCACGTGCTCGCACCGACGTGCCAGAGGCGCTCGACCGGCGTCGCATGCCCGGGGCTGCGCGGGAACGGCCGCCAGAGGAAGTTCTGGTCGAGCGCGAGCGCACCGCCGTACGGGTCGCCGTGCCGGAGATTGACGTTTGCCCGCTCGAGGTCGTGCGGGCCGAGCGCGACACGCCTGAGGATCGAGGACTCGAGGTTCGGGACGTGCCGCGCGAGCCGAGCCTGGATCCGGTCGGCATAGCGCTCGCGGAGCTCGTCCGTCCACTCGCCCGATCCCGTGTGAAGCTCGCCGGCGGCGTCGCCCTTCACGCGCCACGGCAGCTCCTGCAGCTGGATCCAGAGGATGCCGCGGCCCGCGGGCGCACGCGACGGATCGATCGTGAGCGGCTGCCCCGCGACGATCGTCGCCTCCGCCGGCAGGAGCCCCCGGTCGGCCTCGTTGACCGCACGCGAGACCCCGTCGAGGCCGGGCGTCACGTGCACGATCGCCGTGCGCCCCAGCCGCTCGTCTCCGTCCCAGCGCGGCGGCTCCGAGAGCGCGTAGTGGATCTGCATCTCGGCCCGCCCGTAACGGAAGCGCCGCGCCCCCTCGGCGACCGGAGCCGGGACGTCGACGTCCGCGAGCAGCCGCTCGTACAGCTGCGTCGGCGTCACGTTCGCGACGACCGCCCGCTCGGCCTCGACCGTCTCGCCGTCGGTGAGCCGAACCCCGACGGCCCGGCCGTTGTGCACGAGGACGCGCTCGACGTCGCGGTCGGTCTCGCAGACGCCGCCGTGGTCGCGGATCAGGCGGACGAGCGCGTCCGCGAGCTTCGCGCCGCCGCCGCGCGGGATCGGCAGCCCGCCCTCCTGGAGCGCGACCGCGATCACCTGCGTCATGAAGCCGGACGTCGCCTGGTCGGGGCCGAGGCCGGTATGGAGCACCCACGGTGCGAGGACGCCGTGCGCATGCTCCGACGCGAACGTCGTCTCGAGCCAGTCGCGGCTCGACTGCAACACCTCGCCGAGGAATCCGGCTGCGCCGCCGCGGCCCAGCCGCCGCATCGCCTTCGCGGCCAGGGCGAGCCCCGCCGGCGACCAGAGCTCGGTGCCGAGGACACCGAAGGCGAGGTCGACGTTCGCGAGGAACCGCTCGAGCTCGGCCGTCCACTCCGGCCCGAGCTCGTCGGCGTTGCCCTCCGCGGTCCGGAGCAGGAAGGCAGCGCCGCCGTCGGGAAACGCGGTCCCCGTGGGCAGCTCCGTGTCGAGGTACTCGAGACCGCGCCGCGCGAGGTCGTCGCCGAGCAGGGCGTGTGCCGCCCCGCCGACCCAGAGCGGATGCCATGCGCTGAAGACGTCGTGGAGGAAGCCCGGCTCGGTCAGCTCCTCGGTCTTGATCGCCCCGCCGAACCAGGCGTTCCGCTCGAGCAGGCAGACGCGCCAGCCGGCACGCGCGAGCAGCGCCCCGCACGCGAGCGAGTTGACACCGCTGCCGACGACCACCGCGTCGAAGTCCGCCACGCCTCGATCATTCCACGTCAGGCGAGCGCGGCCAGCAGCACTCCGGCGAGGACGCTGGTGCCGACGACGCCCGCGGCGGCGGCGACCGTCACGCGCGGCGAGAGCTCGCGGACGACCATCGCCATCGAGACGAGGCTGATCGCCGGCAGCGCGATCAGGAGCGCCCCGAGCACGCCGGCCGACGCGCCCGCGAGCGCGAGCCCCTGCACGATCGGGATCTCGCCGCCCGTGGGGATCACGACGAGCGCGCCGAGCAGCGCTGCCGCGACGATCGCGAGAGTCCCCCAGTGCACTGCGCTCCCGTCGAGGGGAAAGAGCCACCCGCGGAAGAGGGCGAACCCGAAGACGACGAGCGCATAGGCCGGGATCAGCGTCACCGCGAGACGGGCAAGAGCGCGGAGGAAGCGGAGCGGCGCGTCCTGCAGACGGTGGTCCGGGACGGCTCCGAGGTCGAGGGGCTTCCGCTCGCCGCCCCCGGCGAGCCGCGCGACGACGACCGACACGCCGAACACGAGCACGAGGCCGGCGGCGATGCGCGTCACGACCCACTGCCACGGCGCGACGAGCGCGAGGAAGGCGAGCACGGCCGGATTCAGCACCGGGTTGCCGAACCAGTACGCGAGCACCGAGGATGTCGGCGCGCCGTTCCGGCGCAACGTGACCGCCAGCGGCGCGGTGCAGCACGTGCACATGAGCGACGGCAGGGCGAGCACTCCACCGGCGAACGCGCTGCGGACGTCGGTGCGGTGGGCGAGCGTGCGCAGCAGCCAGCGCCGCGGCACGAGCGCCTCGAGCGCCGCGGCGGCCAGGAGCGCTGCGAGGAATCCGGGCCACACGTCGTTCGCGTACGCGGTCGTGAACGTCCAGGCGGCGTGGAACGACGGCGCCGAGTGCGCGGCCCCGGCCTTGGCCAGCAGGTCGCCTCCCGGCCACGTGCGGGTGCGGATGATGCCCTGGAGCTTGTGGAGGTACGGCGTCCACTTCGCCCAGTTCACGCCGGCGGCGAAGATCGCCGCGAAGGCGAGCGTGCCGGCGATGCCGGCCCGGAGAGTGCGCCGCGGAGGAGCGGCGGCGACAGCACGTGTCTCCACGGCTGGGCTCCTTTCGGTCAGAGGGAAGCTGCGACGTGCCGCCCGCACGGGGCGGCGGCGGCCGGTGCCGCTCAGCGACGTGACATGCGCGGCACCTCCCTCCGACCTCCGCTCACCCGGAGCCTGTACCGCAGGCGCCCGGCGGTTACACGCCGAGGACGAGCGCGCGGAACTCGTCGTCCGTCACGAGGCCGCGCTTGCGGGCGCCGAGCTGCTTCACCTGCGTGAGCAGCTCCGTCCGCCGCTCCTCGGGCACGTCGAGCCCGAGCTCCTCCGCCTTGATCCGGATCGAGTCGACGCCGCTCTTCTTGCCGAGGACGACCGCGCGCTCGGCACCGACGAGCTCGGACGAGTACGGCTCGATCGACGGCGGGTCGTGGAACTGCGACGCGACCGCCCCCGACTCGCGCCGGAAGAGCGTCTCGCCGGTGACCGGCTTCCAGGGCGCGAGCGCGTAGCCCGACAGCTCCTGGACACGCGCGGCCACCTCGCGGATCCGGTCGAGCCGCAGCCGCGACTCGACACCGTAGAGGGCCCGCAGCGCGAGCGCGATCTCGCCGAGGTCGGCGTTGCCCGCGCGCTCGCCCATGCCGTTGATCGTGCCGTGGATCCAGCGTGCGCCCGCGCGGACGGCCGCGACGGCCGACGCCGTCCCGAGCCCGAAGTCGTCGTGCCCGTGGAAGTGGACCGGCACCCCGCCCCCGACCGCCTCGACGGTGCGGCCGACGAGCTCCGCGACCGCCTCGGGAGAGGCGATCCCGAGCGTGTCGACGACGACGACCTCCCGCGCGCCCGCCTCGACCGCGCTCGCATAGACGCGGCTGTAGAAGTCCGGCTCCGCGCGCGTCGAGTCGACGCCGAAGAAGGCCGCCCGGATCCCGTGCTCGGCGGCGAAGCGCATCGCGCTCGTGATCCGGCCGAGCATCGTCTCGCGCTCGACGCCGATCGCCTCGAGCTTGAGGTCGGAGATCGGCGACTCGATCACGGCCGCCTCGACCCCGAGCTCGACGAGCAGCTCGAGGTCGGCGGGCACGGCGCGCGAGAATCCCCACACCTCCGCCTGCAGGCCGGCAGCCGCGATCAGCTCGACGGCGCGCCGGTCGTCGTCGGAGACGCGCGGGAAGCCCGCCTCGATCCGCTCGATCCCGAGCCCGTCGAGCAGCCGCGCGATCTCGAGCTTCTCCTCGGGCGCAAGGACCACGCCCACGGTCTGCTCGCCGTCGCGGAGCGTCGTGTCGTAGAAGCCGACCGAGCCGCCGACCCGGTACGGGTCGTTGAGCGATCCCGTCCAGATCAGGTCGGGCATCGCACCACGCCGTCGGGGAACGGGGAGAGCTTCTCGAGCGGGCCGGCGGTGACGAGGAAGTCGTCCTCGAAGCGCAGCCCGCCGCCGCCCGGCCAGTACGCGCCCGGCTCGACCGCGAGCACCATCCCCTCGGCGAACTCCCCGGCGCCGGACTGGTGCGGGTACGGCGGCTCGTGCGCACGCGCGCCGACGCCGTGGCAGACCGGGTGCGTGGGCTGGCCCGGGTAGCCGAGGCCGGCGAGCCGCTCGCGCACGCCGCGGTCGAGGTCGGCCATCTGCGCGCCCGGGCGGATGACGTCGAGCGCCCACGCGTAGACCTCCATCAGCCCGCGCTCGAGCTCGTCGTACTCCGGCTTCAGCTCGCCGAGCACGAGGTTCTTCGTGTGGTCGGCCCAGTAGCCGTCGGCGCAGACCCAGATCTCGAACAGGACGGGCTCCCCCTCGAGCACGGGAAGGTCGCCGGTCGCCGTGAACGTCTTGATCCCGCGGCCGGCCCAGACGAGCGAGAACGGCAGCGCGAGCTCGACCTTTCCGTGCCAGCCGGTGCCGGCGCCGTGGACGTAGCCGTGCCAGAGCGCCGCGACCTCCGACTCCTTCATGAAGGGCCGGATGTGCTCGCGGACGTGGTCCATCGCCGCCGCCGCGATCTCGTTCGCGAGGCGCAGGCGCTCCACCTCCTGCGCCGTCTTGATCGAGCGGGCGCGGGCGAGGAGCGGCGTCGCGTCGGCCGCCCCGCGGAACGCGTCGAACCACGCCCTCGTGAACGTCGTCGGCTCGCCGACCATCCTGTCGGAGGCCTGCGTCCCGAGCGAGAGCTCGAGGCCGACGCGCCCGTACTCGCGCGCCGCCTCGACCGTGGCGTCGAGCGTCCGCGCGAGCGGCGGCCGCGGATCGTCCGGAGCGTAGCCCTCGATGAGGCGGACGTCCTCCGTCCACGCCGTCCGCGCCGCATCTTCTTCCGACGCCTCGATCGTGACCAGCACGGGCTCTCCCTCGCGCGGGAAGACGCATGCCTCGTAGCCCTTCATCCCCCAGAAGTTCGTCAGGTAGAGGACGTCGTCGGGTGCGCGGACGACGAGCGCGTCGAGTCCCTCCTCCGCCATCAGGCCGCGGACGCGGTCGAGCTTCTCGTCGTCCCGCGGCCAGGGCATCGGGGCTACCAGCGCACCCGCGGCGGCGCGGGCCTCCCGTGCGCCTCCTGCCACGAGGCGACCGGGTTGCGGAGGACACCGATCCGCTCGATCTCGGCCTCCATCACGTCGCCGGGCTTCAGGTACCACGCCGCCGGGTCCTCGCTGAAGCCGGCGACGCCGGAGACGGTGCCGAGCGAGAGGACGTCGCCGGCGGAGTAGCCGAGCGCCGAGTAGTGCGAGAGCACCTCCGGCACCGAGGTCCACATCCGGCTCATGTGCGAGACCTGCCGCGGCTCGCCGTTCACGCGCAGCTCCATCGACAGCTCGTGCGGGTCGCCGACCTCGTCGGGCGTGACGATCCACGGCCCGAGCGGGCAGAACGTGTCGATCGCCTTGCAGAAGGAGAAGACGCCGCTGCGCATCTCGCGGCGCTGGATGTCGCGCGCGGTGATGTCGTTGAAGATCGTGTAGCCGGCGACGTAGTCCATCGCCTCCTCCGGGCCGAACCACTTGCCGGCCCTGCCGATCACGACGGCGAGCTCGAGCTCGTAGTCGAGCTCTTCGGTCAGGTGCTCCGGGTAGACGACCGGCTGGTCGGGGCCGACGATCGCGTCGACGTTCTGGAAGAAGACGATCCACGGCGCGATCTCGTGCGACCAGTCGACGCGCTTCGACTCGTCCTCGTGCTCGCGGAAGTTGCCGGAGGTGTGGAAGAACTTCTTCGGGACGATCGGCGCCTCGAGCCTCGCGTCGGCAAGGGGTGTCCGCCGGTCGCTCTCGCCCGCGCCGCCCAGCTCGAAGTACTCCCGCATCGAGCGGACGTGCAGCTCGACGATCTCGTCACCGTCGACCCGGCCCACCTTCCCGCCGTCGTACGTGACGAGCTTCACGCAGCGACCCCGCAGACCTTCATCGCCACGCGAGCGTACGTCTCCGCCGTCTTCACGAGCCCGTCGATCTCGAGATTCTCGCCGAGCTCGACGTCCATGAGCCCGGTCGAGGTGCCGTAGTTGACGGTCGGGACGCCGTAGCGGGTGAGCGCCGACGCGTCGCTGAACCAGCGGGTCACGTCGCGCCCGGGCTGCTCGCCCCACACCTCCGCGTGCGCCCCGTCGATCGCACGGACGAGCTCGTGCCCCTCCTCGATCTCGGCGCCCGGCGCGGTCACGTACACCTCGCCCTCGACGCCGTACCCGGGAAACCGCTCCGCGAGCCCGCGCACCATCTCGAGCACCTCGCGCCGCGCCGCACCCATCGGCTTCGTCGGCGGGACGCGGACGTCGAGGAAGAGGTCCGTGTGGTGCGGCGTGCGCGAGACGCGCCAGCCGAAGCCTCCCTCGATCGCCCCGACGTTGACGATCGCCTTCGCGCCGCGGTAGGCGTTCGCGGGGTCGCCCTCCCAGCTCGGGATCCAGTCGAGCACGGCGCCGAGCACCTCGCGCGCGCGGAGGATCGAGTTCCGGTCGCGGCGCCCCTCGCTGAAGGCGGTGTGGATGAAGTCGCCGTGGACGCGGATCCGCAGCCAGAGCGTGCCGAAGTGGCCGAGCACGACCTTGCCCTCGGTGGGCTCGCCGAGCAGGCACATGTCGGCGACGCCGCCGTGGGAGACGAGGTAGCGGGTGCCGGCGGCGTAGCCCCGGTACTGCGCGCCCTGCGCCTCACCCTGCTGCGTCTTCTCGATCTCGCCGCAGACGGCCGCGACGAGGACGTCGCCGCGCAGCCGGACCCCCGCCTCCTGCAGCGCCCGCACCGCCTCGACGTAGCACGCGAGCGCGCCCTTCATGTTCGAGATCCCGAGCCCGTACAGCCGGCCCTCCTGCACGAACGCCTGCGGCTGGAAGCCGGGAACGCCGCGCAGCCACGGCTCGCGGCCCGAGTACGACGTGTCCATGTGGCCGTTGAACATGAGCGAGCGGCCGCCGCCCGCGCCGGGCCAGGTGCCGAGCGCGTTCGCGCGCCCCTCCTCCACCTGCTGCCACTGGACGCGCAGGCCGAGCTCCTCGTACAGCTCCACCATCAGCCGCGCCATCGGCTCCTCGTCGCCGGTGAAGCTGTGGACGCCGATCATGCGACTCGCCGTCTCGACGAGGCGGTCGCCGTCGACCTTCATCCGCGCACGTGCGGGAGCACGTGCTCCCCGAAGAGGCGGATCTGCTCGCGGCGGTTCTCGCCCCAGAGCTCGAGCATCACGTGCGTGCAGCCGGCTTCGCGGTACTCCTCGATCGCGGCGATGCAGTCGGCGGGCGTGCCGGCGATCGGGCGGCACTTGTCGAGGAGGGAGTCGGAGACCTCCGCCTTGGCGGCGAGGCGGCCGCCCCGCTCCATCGCCTCGGCGACGGGGCGGATCTCGTCCTGCTCGATCCCGGCGAGCTCGAGCAGCGTGTCGGCGGCGCCCTGGATGTTCTGCACCTTGTTCGCGAGGTACATGCCGGCGATCTCGCGCGCGCCGTCGCGGCCCGCGTCGCGGTCGGACTCGTGGATGGAGGCGACGACGGTGCAGCCGACGTCGATCTCCCCGCCGACGTTGCCGCGCGTGTAGCGGACGAAGCCGGGCGTCGTGATCGACGGCGTGAGGCAGCCGTCGGCGATCTCGCCGGCGAGCTGCTGCATCTTCGGGGCCGTCGCGGCGACGTAGACCGGCGGCACCTCGCGCGGCGCGTGCGCGTCGGCGGCCAGCGCCGGCACGTCTGCGCTCCACGTGTCGCCGTCGTAGTCGAACCGCTCGCCGGAGAGGACGCCGCGCGCGATCGCGACCGCGTCGCGCATCGGGCCGAGCGTCTTGCGCGTCTGCGTCTTCGTGTTGTTGAGGAAGATCTTCGACGTCCCGAAGCCGAGGATGAAGCGGCCCGGCCCGGCAGCCTCCTGCACCACGCGGGCGTCCATCGCCGCCTGCACGGGATGGCGCGTCGAGGCGGCGATGATCCCCCAGCCGATCGTCAGCCGCTCGGTCTCGCGCGCCATCAGGGCGGCGACGCCCGTCGACGAGCGCGCCTCCATCCCGTGCTTGCGCCACCACGGGTACGCCTCTGCGAGCCAGATCGTGTCCATGCCGGCCTCGTCCATCGCGCGCGCCGACGCGAGCATCTCGTCGAGCGGCTCCATCGTGAGCTGCATGACGCCGATGCGGAAGCTCGGTGCCAACTCAGTCTTCGGTGGAGGTCGTCGGCCCCTCGGGCTCGGGCTCGTACGCCTCGGGCGAGACGGGGCTGACCCCTTCCTCCGCACCGTGCGGGGCGGGAGCGCCGCCGCTCGCGACCGCCTCCTGCACCTGCACGTCGAGCGCGCCGAGCACGTGCTGCACCTGCTGGTTCACGATCGGCTGGAGGACGCGCTGGCCCATCGAGCCGACCGGCCCGGCGATCTTCACGTCGGCCGACCAGGCCATCGCCGTCCCGCCCTCGGGCGCTTCGGCGAGCGTGAACGACGTCTCCATGTTGAGCATCGCGCCGACGCCGTTGCCCTTGATCGCGAGCTTCGCGAACTCCGGCTCGCGCTCCTCGACCTTCTCCATGTCGACCTTCATCTTCAGGCCGCCGAGGCCGAGCGGGATCTTCACGTTCGCCGTCCAGCGCCGGTCGTCGTGGACGTCGAAGCTCTCGACGCCCGGCATCGTCTTCGCCATCGACTCGGGATCGTTCAGCACCGTCCACACCGTCGCCCGCGGCGCCGCGAACGTCCGCTCCCCCGAGACGTTCACCGGCCCGACGACTCCTCTTGCAGCATCCGCCAGACGCGCTGGTACGGGTTGTGGCTGTCGGTGACGACCTGTCCGGTCGCGTCCTGCACGGCGGCGCAGATGGCGTGGATGCCGGCGCCGCCGCCCTCGCCCATCCCCTTCGTGCCGAGGGGCGTGAACGGCGACGGGCTCTCGAGCGCGCCGGTCGCGAGCGGCGGCATGTCGAGCGCGTGCGGCACGTGGTAGTCGTAGAAGTTGGGCGTGAGGAGGTTGCCCTCCTCGTCGTACTCGTAGATCTCGTGCATCGCGGCGCCGATCGCCTGCGCCGTCGCCCCCATCACCTGGCCCTCGACGATCTGCGGGTTGATCCGCCTGCCGCAGTCGTCGACGGCCGAGTAGTCGACCAGCTCGTAGTACCCGGTCTCGGGGTCGATCTCGATCACCGCGCAGTGGATCTGCGCCGCGTACGTGAGCGTGAGGTTGCCGTACTTGCGCTCGACGTCGGGCACCTGGAACGGCGGGCGGTAGACGTAGCGGCAGTTGAGCGTGACGTCGAGCTCCTCGGGCAGGCCGGCGTTGTTCGCGTTGATGATCGCGCCGCAGGCCATGAAGGGAAGGAACGCGTCGGGGTTCTCCTTGATCCGGACGCCGCCGTCGGCAAGCTCGAGCTGCTCGACCGGGACGCCGCCGAAAACGGCGGAGGCGAGCCTCTTGATCTCGCCGGCGAGCATCTCGGTCGCGCCCTTCACCGCGCCGAGGCCGGTGACCGCGAACTGGCTCGCGTACGTGCCCGAGAAGCCTGCGTGCGAGTTCCAGTAGCTGTCGTGGCCGGCGCGGACGTGGACGTCGTCGACGGAGCAGCGGAGGATGTCGGCGACGACCTGCGCCGCCGTCGTCTCGTGGCCCTGGCCCTGCGGCGTCGTGCCGAGCGTGACGACGATCTCGCCGAAGATGTCGAGCTTGACCGTCGCGACCTCGTTGTTGCCCGAGAACTGGAGCTCCGGGTTGATCATCCGCGACTGGCCGAAGTTGTTCGTGCCGGAGTCGAGCGTCGACCCGATGCCGAAGCCGAGCACCTTCCCCCGCTCCTTCGCCTCGGCCCGCCGTTCCTCGAGCCGGTCGTGGCCGACGAGCTCGAGCGCCATGTCGAGCATCGCCGCGTAGTCGCCGGAGTCGTAGATGCAGCCGTTCGGCGTCTCGTACGGCATCTCGTCGGCGCGGACGTAGTTCCGCTTCCGCACCTCGACCGGGTCGAGCCCGAGCTCGCGCGCGACGATGTCGATCACACGCTCGGTGAACCAGAGGTGCTGCATCCGCGAGTAGCCGCGGTTCGGCGAGACGGGCGCCTTGTTCGTCGCCACCTGCGTGAACTCGAGCTCGATGTGGCGCCAGCGGTACATGCCCGGCGTCACCTGCGCCCAGATCACGCCGCCGAGCGGCTCGTAGCGGAGCCACGCGCCGGCGTCGTCGAGCGCCTTCGTCCGGAAGCCGAGCAGCGTCCCGTCGGCCTTGACGGCGACCTCGGTGTCGTGGAACCAGCGCTCGTTCCCGTGCGACATCGACAGGTGGAAGTCGGTGCGCCACTCCGTCCACTGGATCGGGCGGTTGAGCTTGCGCGCGAGCAGGCAGCAGGCGACGAGCTGCGGATGCGAGGTGATCTTGTTTCCGAAGCCGCCCCCGATGTCCTGCGTGACGAAGCGCAGCTTGTCGAGGCCGACGCGCATCGCCGGGCCCATCATGATCGCCGCGAAGCCCGGGAACTGGTTGTTCGTCGTGATCGTCCACTGGCCGACACCGCGGTTGAACTCGACGAGCGCGCCGTCGCACTCGAGCGGCGTCGAGTTGAAGCGGTGGAAGTGGAGCTCCGGGATCTTCACCACCCGGTCGGCCTCGGCGAACGCGGAGTCGACGTCGCCCCACGCGTAGAGGCCCGTCCACATCAGGTTCCCGTCCGCCTCCTCGTGGAGCACCGGCGCGTCGTCGTCGAGCGAGCGGCGGGCGTCGACGAGCGCGGGCAGCGGCTCGTAGTCGACCTCGACGAGCTCCGACGCGTCGCGGGCGAGCTCGCGCGTCTCGGCGACGACCGCGACGACCGGCTCGCCGACGTAACGCACCTTGCCGACCGCGAGCGCGTAGTCCTTGAGGTGGGCTCCGGGCGCGCTGGAGATCTGGAAGAACGGCTCGGTCAGCGCCGCGACCTCCTCCCCGGTGAGCGTGCCGTACACACCGGGGATCGCCTCGGCGGCCGAGACGTCGACGCGCGTGATGTGCGCGTGCGCGTACGGCGACCGGACGAAGTGGAGGTAGCCCATCCCGTGCCGCTTGACGTCGTCGAAGAAGACGCCCTCGCCCTGCAGCAGGCGCTTGTCCTCACGGCGCGGGACGCTCTGGCCGCCCCAGCCCTTCTGGACCTCGACCTTCTCGGGAGCGATCGTCGTGGTCGTCTCGCTCATCGCGCGGCCGCCTTGACCGCCTCGAAGATGTTCCAGTAGCCGGTGCAGCGGCAGATGTTCCCCTGCAGCCCCTTCTTGATCTCGTCGTCCGACGGGCTCGGGTGCTCGCGGAGGAGGGCCGTCGCGCTCATCAGCATCCCCGGCGTGCAGTAGCCGCACTGGAGCGCGTGGTGCTCGTTGAACGCCTGCTGGAGCGGCGTCAGCTCGCCGTTCTCGGCCAGTCCCTCGACCGTCTCGACCGCGCTGCCGTTCGCCTGGACGGCGAGCATCATGCAGCTCTTCACGAGCGCGCCGTCCACGATCACCGAGCACGCGCCGCAGTTGCCGGTGTCGCAGCCGACATGGCTGCCGGTGAGGTCGAGGTCGTCCCGCAGGAAGTGGATCAGGAGCCTCCGCGGCTCGACGTCGCGCTCGTAGGTCGTCCCGTTGACGTTGACCGCGATCTCCATCAGCGGGCGGCCGCCTCCCGGGCGGCCCGCTCGGCGAGCACGGCGGCGAGGTGCGCCCGGTACTCGCTCGAGGCGTGGACGTCGGACGGCGGCATCAGGCCCGCTGCGCGGATCGCTTCGCCCACCGCGTCCGGCGAGTCGGCGGTCACGAGCACCGGCACGGCGTCGACGCAGCCGAGAGCGAGGCGAACGGAGCCGTTGACGCTCGCGGCCGCGTTCGCGATGCACGTTCCGTCGGCGCCGAGCGTGACGGCTGCGAAGCCGTCCCGGCGGCCGGCGGGAATGGCGATCCGCGTCAGCAGCTCGCCCGGCCCGACCGCGGTGAGGTAGACGCCGAGGAAGAAGTCCTCCGCCGGCACTTCCCTCGTTCCGGCCGAGCCCGCGATCGTCATCCGCGCGCCGACCGCGACCATGAGCGGCGGCAGGTGGTTCGTCGGGTCGTTCGAGCAGACGTTGCCGCCGATCGTGCCGCGGTTCCGCACCTGGACGTCGGCGATCGTCGCGCACACCTCGCCGAGGATCGGCCGCGCCCGCGCCTCCGCCGAGCCGACGATGTCCGTGTAGGTCGTCATCGCGCCGATCGTGAGCGTGCCGTCGCCGCCGAGCTCGATGCCGCGCAGCTCGTCGAGGCCGTTCAGGTCGACGAGCATGTCAGGCGACGCGGCGCGCGCCTTCATCACGTTGATCAGCGTCTGCCCGCCCGCGAGGGCGCGGGCGCCGTCGTTCGCAGCGAGGAGCTCCAGCGCCTCGGCGACCGACGCCGGCTTCACGTACTCGACCTCCCGCAGCAGCATCGAGCCGATCCTACGCAGCCAGTGAGCCGGTTTGCAAACGGGATTTGATCAAGCCGCCGGAGCGGCGTGGATCCGCTTCCGCGACTCCTTCAGCCGGCCGCCTCCCCGGGCGGCGCGTACGGCGAGGATCTCGGCGAGGATCGAGAGCGCCGTCTCGGCGGGAGTCTCGGCGCCGAGGTCGAGGCCGCAGGGGCCGGCGATCCGCTCGAGCTCCGCCTCGGTCAGCCCCTGCTCGAGCAGCAGGCCGCGCCGCCGCTCCTGGTTGCGCCGCGAGCCGAGGGCGCCGACGTAGAACGCGTCGGTGCGGACGGCGGCGGCGAGCAGCGGCAGGTCGAACTTGTCGTCGTGCGTGAGGACGACGATCGCGCTGTCCGCATCGGGCGAGACCTGCGCGAGCGCCTCCTCGGGCCACAGCGGCAGGAGGTCGTCGGCACTGGGGATCCGTTCGCGGGTGAGGAAGGTCGGCCGCGCGTCGGCGACGGCGGTCCGCCAGCCGAGCAGCTTCGCCGCGCGGCAGAGCGCCTCGGCGGTGTCGACCGCGCCGTAGACGAAGAGCAGCGGCGGGGGAGCGACGACGTCGGCGAAGATCGCTTGCTCGCCGAGCTGGACGACATGGCTGCGGCCGCGCCGGCGCGCCTCCCGCGCGAGCTCCGGGTCGTCGAGCCGCTCCCCGACTCCCTCGCCCGCGACCACCGTGAGCGTCACGTCGCCGCGCTCGCCCGGTGCGAGCTCCTCCACGAAGACGTCGATCTCGCCGCCGCACGGGAGCCCGACGCCGAACGCCATCTCGTCGGTGATCCCGTACGTGAGGAGCCGCGGCGGCGCTCCCGCGAGAACCTCCTCCGCCGCGAGCACGACGTCGCTCTCGACGCAGCCGCTCGACACGGAGCCGGCGAGCTCGCCGCGCTCGCTCACCGCGAGCTTCGACCCGACCGGCCGCGGCGCCGACCGGCGCGTCGCGACCACCGTCGCGACGGCGACCCGCTCTCCCCGCTCCTGCCAGCGCTCGGCCTGCTGCAGCGGTTCGTCCATGCGCTCAATGTACCGCGGGCATGCTGCGCGAGCGCCTTCGGCGAGCGAGCGGCAGTTCTCGCGAGCTCTACCGGCCGAGGTAGGCCTTGCGGAGATCCTCGTTCTCGCGTAGCTCGCCGGCGGGGCCCTCGAGCACGAGCCGCCCCGTGGACAACACGTAGCCGCGGTCGGCGATCGAGAGCGAGACGTTCGCGTTCTGCTCGACGACGAGCATCGCGACGCCCGACTCGTTCACCTGCTTGATGATCTCGAAGCTCCGCTCGACGAGGATCGGCGCGAGCCCCATCGACGGCTCGTCCATGAGGAGGAGCCTGGGCTTCGCCATCAGCGCACGTCCCATGGCGACCATCTGCTGCTCGCCGCCGGACATCGTCCCGGCAAGCTGCGACCGGCGGTCGTGGAGGAGGGGGAAGAGGTCGTAGACGCGCTCGAAGTCCTCCTTCGTCCCGCCGCCGTGCAGGTATGCCCCCATCTGGAGGTTCTCGAGCACGGTCATCGGGCCGAACAGGCGCCGGTTCTCGGGCACGATCGCAAGTCCCTTGCCGATCCGATAGCTCGTCGAGCGCGACGTCATGTCCTCGCCGGCGAAGTGGACGGTGCCGTGCCGTGGCTGCACGAGCCCGAGCACCGTCTTGAGCGTCGTCGACTTTCCCGACGCGTTGCCGCCGAGCAGGCAGACGAGCTCGCCCGGCCGCACCTCGAGATTGAGGCCCTGGAGGATGTGGATCGGCCCGTAGAACGTGTCGACCGCATCGAGCCGCAGCAGCGGCGGGAGCGCGAGTCCGTTTCCGCTCGCGTCGCTCACTTCGTGGCCGTCGCAGTGGTGCCGAGGTACGCCTCGACCACGCGCGGGTCGGTCGCGACCGCCTCGAAGCTCCCCTCGGCGATCCTGACCCCGTGGTCGAGGGCGACGACCCGGTCGGAGATTCCCTCGACGACGTGCATATCGTGCTCGATCAGGAGGATCGTGTAGCCGCCCTCGTCACGCAGCTTGCCGATCAGCTCCGCGATCTCGTGCGTCTCGACGGGGTTCATGCCGGCGGCCGGCTCGTCGAGCAGGAGGATGCGCGGCCGGGTCGCCGTCGCACGGGCGATCTCGAGTCGGCGCCGGTTCGCGTACGAGAGGCTGTAGGCGGGCTGGTCCCAGCGGTAGCCCATCAGCCGCTCGCCGAAGAACGAGAGCTTCTCCGCCGCGAAGGCCTGCACCTCGCGCTCCTCCCGCCGCGCCCGCGGCAGCTGGAGCATCTGCTCGAGGATCGTCGCCCTCGTCCGCCCGTACTGCGCGGCCATGACGTTCTCCTTCACCGTCATGTTGAGGAACAGGCGCAGCGTCTGGAAGGTGCGTGCGACCCCCCGCTGCGTGATCTTGTGCGGCGGCAGCCCGAGGAGGCTCTTGCCATCCAGGAGGATGTCCCCGCTGTCCGGGCGCGAGACGCCCGTGATCAGGTTGAAGAGCGTCGTCTTGCCCGCCCCGTTGGGACCGATGATGCTGACGATCTCGTGCTCGTCGACGTGCAGGTCGAGCCCGTCGACGGCCGTGAGCCCGCCGAACGAGACGGTCAGGGCGCGAAGCTCGAGCAGAGGGGCCACGCTCACACCACCTCCACTCGGGTCTGGCCGAACAACCCGGCGGGCCGCGTCACCATCAGCACGATGAGGATGACTCCGAGGAAGAGAGGCCGCGTCGTCGGCGCCTGCTCGATCAGGGTGGTCTCCCAGGCGAACGCCGCGGCCCAGAGCGTGGGCACGAGCAACACCCACCGGCGCCAGCCGTGCACGAGGGTGAGCACGAGGACGAGGCCGATGACGACGACGAAGGCGTAGTTGCCGATCTGGTAGTTGGAGTCCGTGTACGTGTGCCCGGGCAGCACGACCCAGTGGCGAAGGATCGCGGCGAAGAAGCCGTGCTTCGTGAACGAGGTCGGCCCGATCGCGATCGGGCCGGCGACACCGCGCGGCCAGACCGCGGCGACGATCTGGTTCACGATCACGCCGAACGCCGCCAGACCCGCGAGGACGGCTGCGAGCAGCCGCCACGGCCGTAGCTTCGCCAGCAGCCCGATGAGCGCCGCCGCGTAGAAGACCCACCGCGCGTGGTCGGGCGTGCGGAGCACCTCGAGCAGCACGTTGACGACGACGGCGCCGAAGACCACGCCGCCGAGGCTGCCGGCCCCCCCGAGGATGACCATCGCGTAGATCGTGATCAGGAGCGGGAACATGAACGTGCTCGGGAACACACCCTGGTAGTAGGCGCCGCTCACCGCTCCGGCGAAGCCGGCGACTCCCGCCCCCACGGCCACCGCGAGCAGCATCAGCCACTTGACGGGGATCCCCATCGCCTCTGCGGCGAGCGGGTCCTCCCGGAGCGCGCGCCAGGCGCGGCCCGTCCGTGACTTGTTGACGTACGCGAAGAGGACGGCGACGACCGTGAAGCCGGCCGCGGAGGCCCACACGTAGTCGGTCGGGTAGTTGTCCAGGACATGGCCGAAGACACGGAACGGGTCGACGTTCGTCAGCCCCGTCGGGCCACCGGTGATGTTGTGCGAGGCGCCGAACCCGAGCCAGTTCCACGCGTACCCGTTCGTGGTGAAGTTGTTGAAGATCTCGAGGAAGAACAGCGTGACGATCGCGAGGTAGTCGCCGCTGAGCCGCCGTGACGGAAGGGCGAGGACGAACCCGAGCAGAATCGTCGCCGCGACGACGAGCGGGACGCTCTGCCACGTCGGCCAGTGGAGGTCGTAGTGACCGGACGAGAGCTCGGCGTAGAGGTACGCCGCGAAGCCGTAGAAGGCGACGTAGCCGAGGTCGAGCAGCCCGGCCCAGCCGACGGCGACGTTGAGGCCGACCGCGAGGAGGACGTAGATCAGCGTGTCGGCGACGACCCCGACCACGTAGACGTTCGACGTGAGCTCGGGGATCGCGCAGGCGAGGCCGACGAACGCCGCGAGGAGCAGGATGCGCGGCGTACGTTCGGCTGCGCGCAGGCCCCGGCCGAGCAGTCCGCCCGGACCGCTGATCCGCTCGCCCGAGCGCTGCACCCACTCGTCGGCGCCGATCCGGGGAGAGGTCGCGGGTTCCGCGCCGGGAGTCGGGGCGTCCGCGCTCACTCAGACCTTCTGCAGCACCGGCGAGCCGAAGATCCCCGTCGCCCGGAAGAGCATGAACACGACCAGGAGGGAGAAGACGATGAGGTCGGAGAACGCCGAGGACAGGTAGCCGACCGTGAACGTCTCGGCGAGGCCGATCAGCATCCCGCCGAGCATGGCACCTCCGATGTTGCCGATTCCGCCGACGACGGCGGCGATGAACGCCTTCAGCCCGGCGCCGAAGCCCATGTACGGATTCAGCTGCTGATAGACGATCCCGGTCATCACCCCGGCCGCCCCGGCGAGAGCCGAGCCGAGCAGGAAGGTGACCGCGATCACGCGGTCGACGTCGATTCCCATCATCGAGGCGGCCTCGGGGTCGACCGAGACCGCGCGCATGGCCTTGCCGGTGCGCGTCCGCCAGACGAAGAGCGACAGGGCGAGCATGAGCGCGACGGTGGAGAGGATCACGACGAGCTGCACGTACTGGATCCTGAGGTTGCCGAAGCCGACGGAGGTGAAGAGCTCGCCGTTGCGGAGCGAGAACGTGTTGTAGGAGCGTGGGTTCGCGCCCCAGAGCAGCACGGCCGTCTGCTCGAGGAAGAACGAGACGCCGATCGCGGTGATCAGCGGAGCGATTCGAGGCGCCTTGCGCAGAGGCCGGTAGGCGAAGCGCTCGATCATGACGCCGAGCACGCTGCAGCCGACCATGGACGCCGCGAATGCGAGCAGGAGCAGCGGCACGAGCGGCATCACCGGGGCGAGCGGCGAGCCGAGCGCGTTCAGCACGAACCAGCCGATGTACGCACCCACCATGTAGACGTCGCCGTGGGCGAAGTTGAGCAGCTTGAGAACGCCGTACACCATCGTGTAGCCGAGCGCGATCAGCGCGTACACGCTGCCCACGGCCACGCCGTTGACGAGCTCGGCGAAGAAGTAGTGCCAGTTGTAGAACTGGAAGGCAAGTACGCCGCTCATCCGCTCCTTCTCGATCGAGCGTGCGGCCCGCCCCCCGGGACGGGCCGCACGCTGTTCCAGGCCGACAGGAAGCCGGCTACTTGCCCGGGTAGACCTCCTTGTACGAGCCGTTCGGCTGGATCTTGAACACCGTCACCCCCGACTTGGGCCCGTGCCTGGCGTCGGCCTTGTTGTTGAACGCCATGCTGTAGCCGAGGATGGTCGTCTTCTGCACGACCTTCTTCAGCTTCTTGGCCACGAGCGGCCGGCTGATCTTCTTGCCGTGCGTCGCCGCGCACTGCTGCGAGATCGCGACACCGAGCATCTGGGCGGCGACGAAGCTCGGAGCTCCGAACGGGTCGTTGGCCGACGTCTTGCCGTACTTCTTCACGTAAGCCTTCCGGAACGTCTTGTTGACCTTGGCGAGGCTCGGCCCGAAGAACGAGATGTAGGCACCCGGGAACTTGAACTGCGACGGGCTGACGCTGCCGTCCGTCGCCATGAAGCCACCCTTGTACCCGTTCGTCTTCAGGTCCTGCGCGAACGTCTGCGAGTCCAACGCGTCCTGCGTCGGCGCGTAGACGAGCTTCACGCCCTCGGTCGCCGCCTTCAGCGCCACCGGCTGGATATCGGCGGCGAATCCTGCGGCACCGCCCGGATTCTGGTCGGTCTCCTTGACGGACTCGCGGTCGACGCTGATGCCGCGGTTCTTGAACAGCTTCTGCGCGTCGTCGGCGAGACCGATGCCGTAGGCCTCACTGTCGTCGACGATCATCACCTTGTCGCCCTTCTTGAGCTTGAGCGTCTTGATGATGTAGGGAACGCCGGTCCTCGCCTGCTGGGCGTTCTGGGGGACGACGCGGAAGAAGTAGGTCAGCTTCTTCTGTCCCTTGGCCCCGGTCGCGAGGGTGTCGAGCGTGGCCGAGCCCGAGACGTACGGCAGCTTGGCCGAGTCGAGCACCGGGCCGCCCCCGAGCGTCGCGTTCGAACCCGCGAAACCGATCATGCCGAGGATCTTCTTGTTCGCGACCATCTGGCGGGCGACGGTCGCCGCCTTCTGCGGGTCGAGTGCGCTGTCGCCCTCGTTCGCAAGCGTCAGCTTGACCCGCTTGAGGCCCTTAGGCACGCCGGGGATCTTCTTGCCGGCGTTCCAGCTCGAGATGAACAGCTTGACCCAGTTCGACTGGTCCTTACCGAGGAACGCGGCTCCGCCCGACAGCGGGCCGGCAAAGCCGAGGCCGGCCGTCTTACAGAGCGCGGCCGCAGCCTGATGCCTCGTCTTCGCCGCCGCCGTGCCGCCGAGCGTCGCAGCCACGACAACGGCGAAAGCGGCCGCCACGGCTGCGGTAGCCCCAACTCTCTTCAACATCCAGCACCCTCCTTTTGCACGAACCGTCCCTCGATTAGACGCGCGTCTCGCCGCGAGGTTTGCCGCACCATGGGACAGATAGGCGCCCGACTCTAAACGTCGAAAGGGAAAAGGGGAAGAGGAAGCCCCGCACCGGTAGGCTCGCGCCGTGGAGCACTGCATCCAGCCGAGAGAGAGGGCGAACGAGCAGGCGACCGCGCTCGTTTCCTGCCCCGAGTTCGAGCAGCGCCTCCTGCGTCCGGCCGCCGACGGCGGGGAACGGCGCGACGACGAGCGGGACGAGGTGCTCTACGTGCTCGCGGGCTCGGGCAACGCGACGATCGGCGGCGAGCGGGCCGTGCTCCGGCAGGGCACGGGCGTGTTCGTGGCGCGCGGCGTCTCGTGGCGGGTCGACGAGGCAGTCGGCCTGCGGCTCCTCTCGGTGCTCGTCGCCGAGCCGCTGCCGGCGACGGCGAGCCACGCGGTGATCCCCGCGGGCGAGCACGGCACCGCGACCGCGGGACGGGAGTTCGCCGTGCTCGCCGGGCCGGAGCACGGTTGCGCCTCGGTGACGCAGTTCGTCGGCGTGATCCCGCCGGGCCGCGCGCCCGACCACTTCCACCGCTACGACGAGGTCGTGTACGTGCTCGAGGGCGAGGGCACCCTGCATGTCGCGGACGAGACGGCGCCGCTGCGGCCGGGCACCTGCGTCCACCTGCCGGCGCGCCTCGTCCACTGCCTCGAGAACGCGGGCCCGGGCGAGATGCGCGTCCTCGGTGTCTTCCGGCCCGCCGGCTCGCCGGCGGAGGCCTACTACCCCGACGGCTCGGCCGCGGCCGTACCGGCCTGATGCCGCACATCGAGCGCACCGCCCGCCTCGGCTGGGACGGCAATCTCGCCCGCGGCGCCGGCACGATCGACGGCGAGAGCGGCGCCCTCGCGCGCCTGCCCTTCTCCCTCGCGTCGCGGATCGGCGAGCCGGGCGGGAAGACGAGCCCGGAGGAGCTGCTCGCCGCCGCGCACGGCGGTTGCCTCACGATGTCGCTGGCGGGCGAGCTGACGGCCGCAGGCACGCCGCCGGAGCGGCTCGACGCCACCTGCACGATCGTGATGGACGAGGTCGACGGGCAGGGGCACCAGATCGTCGGCTCGCGAGTCGAGTTCGTCGTGCGTGCCGGGGACCTCGACGACGCGCGGCTCCAGGCGGCGCTCGCGCAGGCGGACGAGGGTTGCCCCTTCTCGCAGCTCCTGCGTCGCGCCGGCGCCGACGTCGAGGCCTCGGCCCGCCTGGCGTGAGCTTCGCGGAGCTCGCAGCCGCGCGCCGGACGCACAAGGCGTTCGGGCCCGAGCCCGTGCCGCGCGAGACGCTGCTCGAGCTGCTCGCCCTGGCGCGGTTCGCGCCGACGCATCACATGAACCAGCCGTGGCGCTTCCGGGTGCTCGGGCCCGAGACGCTGAGCGAGCTGAAGCGCGTCGCCGGCGAGAAGGAGGCGGCGAAGCTCGACCGCGCACCGACGCTCGTCGTCGCGTCGGCCGCGCTCACGGGCGACCTCGCGATGGACGAGGAGGACGTCTGCGCGACGGCGGCGGCGATCGAGCTCGTCCTCCTCGCGGCGACCGAGCGCGGCATCGCGACGTACTGGCGCACGCCGAAGGTGCTGCGAACGAAGCCCGGACGGGAGGCGGTCGGGCTCCCGCGCGGCGAGCGCTTTCTCGGGCTCCTCCACTTCGGCCCGGCTGCACGCGAACCGGCCGCGCGCGAGCGCGAGCCCGTCGACGCGTACGTCGAGTTTCTCGCCTAGGAGTTACAACCGGCATGGCCGGGTAGCACGCTTGCGTGAGCGGCACGCGGCAGGAGAGTCCATTCGAGGTCGAATGCCCCCACTGCCACAAGACGTTCGCGAGCGAGCCGATCCGGGGCGGCCGGGCGGCCCGTTACCGCGGCTTCAAGTGCCCGCACTGCAAGCTGTTCGTCCCGCTCCAGCGGGCCGCAGATCGCGACCTCCTCGACCCGCTGTCACGCGACCCGGAGGGATAGCCGAGACCCGGCGGCTTCGCCCTACGAGACGGCGTCCCGAAGCGCCTGTGCCTCGGGGAGGTGCTCGAGCTTCTTCAGCGTGTTGTTCTCGATCTGGCGGATGCGCTCGCGGGTGACGCCGAAGGCGCGACCGACCTCCTCGAGGGTGCGCGGCGGGCCGCCGAGCAGCCCGAAGCGAAGCTCGATCACCTGGCGTTCACGCTCGGGCAGCGCGTTGAGCGCGTTCTCGATGTCCTCGCGTCGGAGCGAGAGCTGCGCGGTGTCGAACGGCGACTCCGCCGCGTCGTCCTCGACGAAGTCGCCGAGCGCGGAGTCCTCCTCCTCGCCGATCGGCTTCTCGAGCGAGACCGGGAGCTGCGCCATGCGGAGGATCTCGCGAACCTCCTCCGTGGTGATCTCGAGCTCCTCGGCGACCTCCTCCGGGCTCGGTTCGCGGCCGAGCCGCTGCACGAGCTGGCGCTCGATGTGCACGACCTTGTTCAGCTTCTCGACCATGTGCACGGGAATGCGAATCGTGCGTGCCTTGTCGGCGATCGCCCGGGTCACGGCCTGGCGGATCCACCAGGTCGCGTAGGTCGAGAACTTGTAGCCCTTGCGGTAGTCGAACTTCTCGACCGCGCGGATGAGGCCCAGCGACCCCTCCTGGATGAGGTCGAGGAACGAGAGGCCGCGGCCGAGGTAGCCCTTCGCGATCGAGACGACGAGGCGGAGGTTCGCCTCGGTCATCGCCGTCTTCGCCGACATGTCGCCGCGCTCGATCCGCTTCGCGAGCGAGACCTCCTGGTCGGCCGTCAGCAGCGGCACCTTCCCGATCTCGCGCAGGTAGAGGCGCAGCGAATCGAGCGACGGCTCGACGGAGAGGTCGAGCTTCGGCGCCGCCGGCACCTTCTCGTCCTCCGGCTGCGGCTCCTGGTGCGGCGGCGTCTTGTGCTGCTCGCCCTCGACGAGGTCGACGCCGTGCTCGCTCAGATATGTGTAGAAGTCCTCGACCTGCTCCTTCGTGAGCTCGACGTCCTCGAGCCCGTTGACGATCTCGTCGTAGCTGAGAAAGCCCTTCTCCTTCCCTTCCCTGACGAGCTTGTGGAGCTCCTCGACTTCGGGAAGCGAGATGTCGACGGTGAGCAAGTCGCGAACCTCCCCGGTCCTAGCAGTTGCAAGACGGCGCTGCCACGAACAACCCGCTGCCGGTGCCACCCGTGCCCGGCTCCCTCGAACGAGGCGGATATTAGTCCGGGGTCACCGGTCCGTAAAGAACGTGTTCAGCCGCGCGTGACGAGCTCGCCGACGTGCTCTCCCCGGGTGTTCCGTACCGGGACGGCGGCGAGTTGCGGCAGCTCGATCCCGAGCGGCGCGAGAAAGGCGGCGAGCGCCGGCGGGTGCGCACGCGCGGCACCGTCCGCCGTCTTGAGCGCGACGCCGAGCCCGCCCGGGCCGGCCGCGCAGAGGAGCCCCTCGGCGCCGCCCTTCGCGATCCAGCCGGGGGCGGCATCCATCAGCCGGAAGTCGGCACCGTCGGGGCCGCCGACGAGGTCGGGCCGGGCGCGCATCGCCGCACTGATCCGGTCGCCGCCCGGCAGCGTCTCGAGGTGCGAGTAGGCGTGCGCCATCCGCTCGAGCGGCAGCGCGAACGTGACGACGCCGCAGCCGTCGGTCGCGGTCGCGAGCTCCGCCTCGTCCACCTCGGCCGCCTCCGCGTGCACCTCCCGGCACGCCTGCTGGACGGGATGCTCGGGGAGCCGGTAGCCGGTCGTGTCCCAGCCGTGCGCCCGGCAGAGCGCAAGCATCCCCGCGTGCTTGCCGGAGCAGTTGTGGTAGATCCGCTGCGGCGGCCGGCCCTCCTGGAGCCCGAGCTCGAGGAAGTCCTCCGTCGCCTCGGCGCGCGCGAGCAGCGCCCGCACCGCCTCGATCTGCTCGGGCGTCGCGTGGTGGGAGGCCGACGCGATCGCGAGGTCCGAGTCGTTCAGGTCGGCGCGCGCCCGCGCGAGCGGCAGCGCCTGGATCGGCTTCGACGAGGAGCGCATGAAGCAGACGAGCGCGCCGTCGCCGGCCTCGGCGGCGACGGCGCCGTCCCGCACCGCCACCGCGTGCACCCGGTGGCGAGCCTCGACGATCCCGTTGCGCCGCACCTCCACCTGGATCGGCCCGCTCACGCGCCGCAGCCTACGCGTGCGAGGCGGGTGCGCGTTCCGGCGGGGGCCAGGCCCCGTGCCGAGAGTCCGGCAACTTCGTAAGGACACTGGCGCCACAGGCGGGGCGCAGGCATCGTCGAAGGATGGCGAGACGCAACCGAGACGTCGCCCCGGGTGTCTTCCACGTCTGGGCGCACTCGGTCCGGGACGAGGCGCTCTTCCGCGACGACCTCGACCGCATGGCCTTCCTCCGGGAGCTGGCACGTGCCGGCGCGAAGGCGGGCTGGAGGTGCATCGCGTACTGCCTCATGGACACGCACTACCACCTGATCCTCGAGGTCGACGCGGGCGTGCTCCCGGACGGGATGCACTCGCTGAACTTCCGCTACGCGTGCTGGTTCAACCAGCGCCACGGCACG
>DASQQF010000111.1:0-21235 GCA_035643535.1 Gaiellaceae bacterium | reverse complement strand
GCGTGCCCGGCCGGACGGGTGCGCAGCCGGGCGATGCGGTGGTCGTCACCGGCGCGCTCGGTGCCGCGGGGGTCGCGTTCCGCGCCGGGAGGCTGCCGCCGGTGCCGGACCGGGTCGCCGTGGGGCGGCGTCTCGCCCGCGTCGCGACGGCGATGCTCGACATCTCCGACGGGCTCGCGCGCGACGCCGGCCACATCGCGGCGCGCTCGGGCGTGCGCGTCTCGATCGAGCTCGAGCGCGTTCCCCTCGTCCCGGGCGCCGCGCTCGACGACGTCGGCTTCGGCGAGGACTTCGAGCTGCTCGCCACGACGTCGGATCCCCTCGACTTCACGGTGATCGGCCGTGTCGAGGAGGGCGAGGGCGTCACCCTCACGCTCGACGGCGAGCCGTACTCCCTCTCCGGCTGGGACGCCTTCGGGTGAGCCGGGCACCCACGAGCCGTGCCGACGGCAAGCCGACGGCAAGCCGACGGCTGGTTACGAGAGCGTCACGACAGCCAGGCGCCGAAGGCGTGCTCGAAGTGCCCGCGCGGCCGCGCGCCGACGACGGTCGCCCGCGGCTCGCCGCCCTCGAAGAGGATGACCGTCGGGATCGAGAGCACCTCGTAGCGGGACGCGACCTCCGGGTGGCGATCGATGTCGACCGCTGCGAACGTCATGCGGTCGCCGCTCTCCTGCTCGAGCTCCTCCAGCAGTGGCCGGATCGCCTTGCAGGGGCGGCACCACGGCGCCCAGAAGTCGACGACGACGGGCCGCTCGGCGCGGAGGACGGCGTCCTCCCAGGCTGCGGCATCGAGCTCGCGCACCCGGCGAGCGTAGCGCGGCTCACAACCGCCGCGTCAGCGCCGCCAGCCGCAGCGCGGGCACACGCGCGACCGCCTCGAGGAAGATCGCGCGGCTCATCTTCGACGCGCCGTGCGTGCGGTCGCTGAAGAGGATCGGCACCTCGACCACGCGGAAGCCGGCACGGAGCGCGCGATAGGTGAGCTCGATCTGAAATGCGTAGCCCTTCGAGCCCACCGCATCGAGGTCGATCGCCTCGAGCACCTCGCGCCTGAAGCACTTGAAGCCGCCGGTCAGGTCGCGGGTCGGCACGCCGAGGATCGCCCGCGCGTAGAGCGAGCCGCCGGCCGAGACGAACCGGCGCGCGAGGCTCCAGTTCGCGGTGCCGCCGCCGGCGACGTAGCGGGAGCCGAGGGCGAGGTCGGCGCCGTTCGCGCATGCCGCGATCAGCCGCGGCACGTCCTGCGGGGCGTGCGAGAAGTCGCAGTCCATCTCGAGGACGTACTTCGCGTCCCCCTGCAGGACGTGCCGAAATCCCGCGAGATAGGCAGGGCCGAGACCTTCCTTGCGCTGCCGGTGGAGGACGTCCACCCAGTCACGCTCCGCCGCCAGGCGGTCGGCGAGCTCACCGGTGCCGTCCGGTGAGTCGTCGTCGATGACGAGCACCCCGACGCCGAGCGGCTCGAGCGCGTCGATCATCCCTGCGAGGTTCTCGCGCTCGTTGTAGGTGGGGAGGCAGACGACGGACTCGCGCATCGGCCTGCCTATGATCGCCGAGTGAGCGCGCTGCCGCGGAATGCCGACGTCGCGGACCAGTTCGATCTGCTCGCCGACCTGATGGAACTCGACGGCGCCGACTCCTTCCGCGTCATCGCCTACCGCCGCGCCGCGAACCGGATGCGCGAGACCGCGGGCTCCGTCGCGCAGCTCGCCCTCGACGGTCGGGCGAAGGAGCTGCAGGGCATCGGCAAGACGATCGAGGAGAAGATCGTCCAGATCGTGGAGGGCGGCGAGATCGAGGCGCTGACGAAGAAGAAGGCGGGGGTCCCGCCGGAGGTCGTCCTCTTCATGCGCCTGCCGGGGCTCGGCCCGAAGACCGCGGCGCGGATCTGGCGCGAGCTGGGTGTCGAGACCCTCGACGAGCTGAAGGCCGCCGCCGAGGCGCAGCGGCTGCGGACGCTCACCGGGCTCGGGCCGAAGAGCGAGGAGAAGATTCTCACGGCGCTCGCCTACCAGGCCGAGAGCCCGGAGCCGGGGCGGCGCCTGCTCGGGGACGGCCTGCCGGCGGTGCTCGCCGTGGTCGAGGCGCTGCGTGGGCATCCCGCGGCGGTCGCCGTCTCGGAGGCGGGGTCGGTGCGGCGCCGCAAGGAGACGTTCCGCGATCTCGACATCATCGCCACCGCGACGAGCCCGCCCGAGCTGACGGAGCACTTCACGCAGTTCCGCTGGGTCGTCGAGGTGGTCGCGCACGGCGACACGAAGGCGACCGTCCTCTCGCGCGACGGGCTCCGCTTCGACCTGCGTGTCGTCCCGCCGGAATCGTTCGGAAACCTCCTGCAGCACTTCACGGGCTCGAAGGAGCACAACGTGGCGATGCGCGAGGAGGCCGTGCGGCGCGGGCTCTCGATTTCCGAGTACGGGATCACGACCGTCGAGACGGGCGAGGTCTTCCGCAGCGGCGACGAGGACGCGGTCTACGAGTTCCTCGGCTACCAGCCGATTCCGCCCGAGCTGCGCGAGAACGCGGGCGAGCTCGAGGTGGCGCGGGAGGGCGAGCTGCCCGCCCTCGTCGAGTTGCGCGACGTCCGTGGCGACCTCCATACGCACTCGCACTGGTCGGCCGACGGCAAGAACACGCTCGAGGAGATGCTCGCGGCCGCAGCCGCGGGCGGCTATGCCTACTACGCGGTCACCGACCACTCGCACTACCTGCGCGAGGGCCGGCTCCACGCGCAGCTGGAGGAGATCGAGCGGCTGCGCGAGCGCTTCCCGAAGCTGCGGATCCTGTCGGGCGTCGAGGCGAACATCCGGTCGAGCGGCGAGGTGGACGTCCCGGAGGAGGACCTCGCGCTGCTCGACTGGGTCGTCGCGTCGGTTCATCAGGCGCCCGACTCGCGGCCGACCGAGCGCGTGCTCGAGGCGATGCAGAACCCGTACGTCGATTGCATCGGACACCTGACCGGTCGGCGAATCGGCAAGCGGCCGCCGCGCGACGTCGACGTTGAGCGCGTGATCGAGGGGGCGCTCGAGACCGGCACGTTCCTCGAGATCAACGGGCAGCCCGACCGGCTCGACCTGCGCGACGTCCACGCGCGGGCGGCGAAGGAGGCTGGGCTCCGGCTCGTCGTCTCCTCCGACGCGCACCAGGTCCGGGCGCAGGCCTACGTCGAGCTTGCCGTCGCCCAGGCGCGGCGCGGCTGGCTGACGAAGGACGACGTCCTCAACACGCGCACGTGGGCGCAGGTCGAGAAGCTCCGGACGAAGAGGCGCTGATGGACTTTCGCGAGGACGGTGCCGCTGCGCTCGAGTGGGCGGCGCGCTATCTCGAGCGGGTCGACGAGCTGCCGGTGCTCGCGCAGGTACGGCCCGGCGAGCTGTCGGCGCGGCTGCCCGAGTCGCCGCCGGAGCAGGCGGAGCCGTTCGGCGACGTCCTGCGCGACCTCGACGAGCTGCTCGTCCCCGCGCTCACGAACTGGCAGCATCCGCGCTTCTTCGCGTACTTCGCGGTGACGGCGTCGGAGCCGGGGATCCTCGCGGAGCTGCTCGCGGCGACCCTGAACCAGGTGGCGATCGTCTGGCGCGCGTCGCCGGCGTCGACGGAGCTCGAGCTGCGCGTCGTCGACTGGGTGCGGCAGCTGCTCGGTCTCCCCGACGGCTGGCACGGCCACATCGAGGACACGGCCTCGACCTCGACGCTCGCCGCGCTGATCGCCGCCCGCCACGTCACCGGCCGCAACGTCGTCGTCTGCTCCGAGCACGCGCACTCCTCGGTCGAGAAGGACGCGAGGATGCTCGGCATGGAGCTTCGCAAGGTGCCGGCCGACGCCGGGCTGCGGATGCGGACGGATGGGCTCGAGCTCGACGACGTCGCCGCGGTCGTCGCGACGGTCGGTACGACGTCCTTCGCCTCGGTCGATCCCGTCCGTGAGCTCGCCGAGCGGGCACATGCCGCGGGCGCATGGCTGCACGTGGACGCCGCGTACGCGGGGCCGTCGTGGATCTGCGAGGAGGAGCGCTGGTCGCAGGACGGGGTCGAGCTCGCCGACAGCCTCGTGATCAACCCGCACAAGTGGCTGCTCGTGCCGATGGACTGCTCGCTCCTCTGGACGGCGCGGCCCGATGAGTTCCGCGAGGCGTTCTCGCTCACGCCCGAGTACCTGCGCACCCCCGACGACGCCTACGCGCTCGCCGACTTCGGCCCGGCGCTCGGCCGCCGTTTCCGCTCGCTCAAGCTCTGGGCGGTGCTCCGCTGCCACGGCGCCGAGGGCTTGCGGGCGATCCTCCGCGAGCACATGCGGCTCGCGCAGCTGTTCGCCTCCTGGGTCGAGGAGAGCGACGACTGGGAGCTGTGCACGCCCGTCCGCTTCTCGCTCGTCGTCTTCCGGCGCAAAGGATCGGACGACGAGAACGAGGAATTGCTGTCGCGCGCGAACGCGTCGGGTGAGATCTTCCTCTCGCACACGCGACTCGACGACCGCTACGTCCTGCGGCTCGCCATCGGCAACGCACGCACGACCGAGGCGGACGTGCGCAGGGCATGGGAGGTGCTCAACAGATGATCGTGACGACGATGAACGACATCCCCGGCTACGAGATCGACGAGGTGTTCGGCGAGGTGATGGGGCTGACGGTGCGGTCGCGCAACATCGGCTCGCAGCTCGGTGCCGGCCTCAAGTCGATCGTCGGAGGCGAGCTGAAGGGGATGACGAAGATGCTCACCGACAGTCGCAAGCTGGTGATGGAGCGCATGGCCGAGGAGGCCGAGGCGAAGGGTGCGAACGCGATCATCGCGATGCGCTTCGACACCTCCGAGCTCGGCAGCGTGTGGTCGGAGATCTGCGCCTACGGCACGGCCGTGCGGGTGCACAAACTCTGACCCGCCACCGTCCAGATCGGGCATGGCTGGTGTCTGACACCGGACAGGTCAGTTCCGAACAGGCGGAGCCGCTGGTCGGGGCTGTCACGAACTTCGGCGCGGTCAGAGCCTTCGCAACAGCGTGAGGAACTCCGCCGTCGAGCCGACCACGACGTCGGCCGAGTCGAGCAGCAGCCGCGGCGCCTCGGGCGAGGCGACGGCGACGCGCACGGCGAGCTCGAGCCCGTCGAGCGCGACGAACGAGTCGATGTCGGTCGTGTCGTCTCCCGCCGCGAGCGCGCGCCGCAGGCCCCGCTCCTCGAGCAGCCGCCGCACCGCCGTTCCCTTGTTCGAGCCGAGCGGCGGCAGCACCTCGAGGATCTTTCGCCCGTATCGCGCCATCAGCCCCTCGTCGCGCGCCGTCTCCGCGATCGCGTCCAGCTCGCGCACCGCCTCGCGCTCGTCCGCGCGATCGCGGTAGTGGAAGGCGATCGCGAGGCCCTTGAGCTCGATGTCGTGGGACGGCCACGGCGCGTCCGCCGCGAACGCGGCCAGGCGGCGGCGCCACCGGTCGGCCTGCGGCTCGAGCTCGAGCCCGTGCGAGCCGACGCACACCACGCCGCCGACGCCGATCCGCTCCCCGACGTCGATGCTCGTCCGGCCGCTGACGACGGCCACGAGCGCGTACCGGCCCACGAGTCGTGCGAGCTCCTCGCGCGTCTCCGGCGGCGGCACGGCGTCCCCGGGCCGCTCGACGATCGGCGCGAGGACACCGTCGAAGTCGAGGAAGAGGCCCGCCTCGCCGGGGGACGCGGCGAGCCGCTCCAGCAGGAAGTCGGCCGTCGCGGCCACGCGGCAAGCATACGAGGAACCCTGCGGCGGGTTCGCGAAGCGCGAAAACAGCCATAATTCGGACGTGCCGGACCTCGACGAGCTGTGGATCCCCCTCGTCGACGAGCCGATCGGCTCGATCGTCGACCACGTCCTCCACGAGGACCCCGCGCTCGCTGCACGCGTCGAGACGCCGCACCGGATCCTCGCCTTCCGGACGTTCGCCTACATCCGAACCGGCATCCTGCTCGGTCAGCTCCTCTTCGACCACGACATCCCCGACTGGGACGGATCGGAGAGCTGGGTCGAGGCGCTGCTCCGCGAGCCGCGCCACCGCGCCGCGATCGAGCGCGAGGTGCACGCGGTGGCAGAGGAGGTCGCCGCCGATCCGCAATACGCGGACGACGGGCCGCTCGCGCCGGACGACGACGTCCGGAGCCGCTTCCGCGCCTTTGCGCGCGAGCACCTCGGCCGCAGCGCCTGACGCGCCGCGACAGGCGTTCCGGCACCCTGCGGCGGTTAGCCGCCGGCCTTCCCGTTCGACTCCTGGTACGTGAAGCTGTCGCCGCCGCCGAACACCTTGTCGCCGAGCATCCGCCGCAGCGCCGGCCCGGTGACGGGGTTGAACAGCACGCCCAGCGCTACTCCCGTCAGGAGCAGGAAGAAGTTCCGCGCGCCGTGGCTCGGCTCCGGCCGGCGGCGCGCGCCCTGCACGCGCTCGGCCGCCTCACGGAGCTCCTCGATCGCGTTCCGCAGCTCGCCCTGGATCTTCTGGTCGGTGGCGAGCCGCGTCGCGGCGCCCGAGACGCTGCTCCGCGCCGCGAGCTGCTCGTAGATCGCCCGTCCCGACGCGTACGCCCTGCGGACGTTCTCGCGCAGCTCGTCGTCGTTGAGCGCGCGCTCGACGTACGGTCTCACGTTGTCGGCCGCGCCGGCCATCTTGTCCTTCGCGTTCGTCATCTCCAGCGGTTCCTTTCGTCGTGGGCTCGGGCGGTCGGTACCCGGGCCCGGGGGACGGAAACGACACTCGCAGCCCTATTCTCGCGCGTCCGCGGCGGTCGTGCGAGCACGTCGGCGCCTGCGCCGTCGGTTGCCGTCGAACGCCGCGCCGAGCACGTCGTCGATCGAGTCGACGAGAACGAAGCCGAGCTCGTCCCGCGCGTCCGGCGGGAGCTCGTCGAGGTCGTGCTCGTTCTCCCGGGGCAGAATCACGCGCGACAACCCGGCGCGCCGGGCCGCGAGCACCTTCTCGCGGACGCCGCCGATCGGGAGCACCTGCCCGGTCAGCGTGATCTCGCCCGTCATCGCCAGGTCGTCCGCCACCGGGGTGCCGCGGACGAGCGAGGCGATCGCCGTCGCCATCGTGATCCCGGCCGAGGGACCGTCCTTGGGGATCGCACCGGCCGGCACGTGGAGATGGACGTCGTGGTCGGCGAACCAGTGCTCGTCGAGGCCGAGCTCCTCGGTGTGGGAGCGCACCCACGAGAGCGCCGCCTGCGCCGACTCCTGCATCACGTCGCCGAGCTGCCCCGTCACCGTCAGCCGGCCGCGTCCCGGATAGGCCTGCGCCTCGACGAAGAGGACGTCGCCCCCGACCGGTGTGTACGCCAGGCCGGTCGCGACGCCCGGATCGGCCGTCCGCCGCCGCGCCTCCGCGGAATGCCGCCGCGGGCCGAGCCACTCGCGCACGAGCTTCTCGCTCACGCGGATCCGCTTCCTCTGACCCCGCGCGACCCGCACCGCGGCCTTGCGGCAGAGGTCGCCGATGCGCCGCTCGAGCCCTCGCACCCCTGCCTCCCGCGTGTACTCGCCGATCAGGAGACGCAGCACCCGGTCGCTGAACGAGAGCTGCTTCGCCGCCAGTCCGTGCGCCTCGATCTGACGCGGGACGAGGTAGCGCTTTGCGATCCCGAGCTTCTCCTCCTCGGTGTAGCCGGACAGCTGGATCACGTCCATCCGGTCGAGCAGCGCCGCGGGAACCGTGTCCACCGTGTTCGCGGTGCAGATGAAGAGCGTTCGCGAGAGGTCGAACGGCAGGTCGAGATAGTGGTCGCGGAACGTCGAGTTCTGCGCCGGGTCGAGCACCTCGAGCATCGCGCTCGCCGGGTCGCCGCGCACGTCCGCGCCCATCTTGTCGATCTCGTCGATCAGGAGAACCGGGTTGATCGACTCCGCATCGCGGAACGCGCGGATGATCGTGCCCGGCATCGCGCCGATGTACGTCCGCCGGTGGCCCCGGATCTCCGCCTCGTCGCGGACGCCGCCCACCGAGAGCCGCGCGAACTTGCGGCCGAGGGTTCGCGCCACCGACTGGCCGAGCGACGTCTTGCCCACCCCGGGCGGCCCGACGAAGCAGAGGATCTGGCCGCCGGGGTCCCGCTTGAGCTTCGAGACGGCGAGGTGCTCGACGATGCGCTCCTTCACCTTGTCGAGGTCGTAGTGGTCCTCGTCGAGGATCTGCCGCGCCCGGTCGAGATCGAGGTCGTCGGGCGTCGTGATCCCCCACGGCAGCGTCGCGATCCAGTCGAGGTAGGTACGGATGACGCCGTACTCGGCCGCCGCCGTCGGCAGCCGCTCGAGGCGTGCCAGCTCGCGGTCGGCGGCCTTCCGCGACTCCTCGGGCAGGTCGAGCGCGTCGAGCCGCTCGCGCAGCTCGTTCACCTCCGCCTGCTCGGGATCGCCCTCGCCGAGCTCCTCCTGGATCGCCTTGAGCTGCTGCCGGAGGAAGAACTCGCGCTGGCCCTTCTCGAGCTCCGACTGCACCTGCGACTGGATCTTCGTCCCGAGCTCGAACACCTCGAGCTCTCGGTTGAGGATCTTCGAGACCTCGCGGAGCCGCTCGTCGACGTCGGCGAGCTCGAGGATGTGCTGCTTCTCCTCTGTCTTCAGGCGCAGGGTCGACGCGACGAGGTTGCAGAGCGCCCCCGGCTCGTCGACGTTCGCCGCCGCGATCTGGAGCTCCTCGGGCAGATAGGGGACGAGGCCGATGATGCGCGTGAAGAGGCCCTGCGCGGTCCGCGTGAGCGCCTCGAGCTCGCGACTCTCCTCCACCTCGTCGGGGACGACGTCGACGCGCGTCACGAGGTACGGGTCGTCGAGGACGCGCTCCTCGAGCCGGATTCGGCGGAGCCCCTGAACGAGGATGCGAAGCGTCCCGTCGGGAACGCGAATCATCTTGTGCACGACCGCCGCGGTGCCTACCTCGTAGAGATCGTCCCAGCCGGGGACGTCGACCTCGGGGTCGCGCACGGTGACGAGGGCCAGCAGGCGGTCGCCGCCGACGACGTCGTCGATCAGGCGGATCGAGCGCTCCTGCCCGATCGCGAGCGGCGTCATCGAGTCGGGGAAGACGACCGTCTCCTTCAGCGGCAGCACGGGCAGCTGATCGGGGAGCTCCTCGCTCGTCGGCACGTACTCGACGACCCGCTCGAAGTCGCCGTCCGTCATCTCCGCTCCACCTCGATCGCGACGCGCGTGCGCCGCCGCCGGCTGCGTTCGGCGACCGGGAGCTCGATCCGCAGCATCCCGCCCTCGTACGTCGCGGTCGCGCCGTCGGTGTCGACGTCCTCCGTGAACTCGATCCGGCGCTGGAACGGGCCGTACTCGATCTCGACCTGGTGATACCGCGCGCCGGCCGGTTGGGGACGCTCGCGGGTCCCCGCGACGAGGAGCGTACGGTCGAATGCGACGATCTGGACGCTGGCCGGGTCGAGGCCGGGCAGCTCGACGACGAGGTGGAGCGCGGGGGGATCCTCGGTGCGGTAGCAGTCGCACTGCGGGCGGAAGCCGTGCCGCAGGCCCGAGAAGCGCGGCACCTGCAACAGCTCCGCGAAAAGCTCCTGGACCTCACCCTGGAGGTCGCCGTGGCGCCGACGCCCGGTCATCGCGGGGGCACGTACCCTGTGGCTCGCCGTGGCAAGCATCCGCAGAGTCCTCCGGCTCGTCGCGAGCGCCTTCGCGACGCTCCTGGGCGTGTGGTACCGCGCCGTGCTCGCAGCACCCGAGGTGAAGCGGCGGAAGGCCGCTAGGAGAGCCGACCGGCGCGCCTGAGCAGCGCCTCGGCGAGGCGTTGCGAGGCGGCGTCGACGAGCTCGCCCTCGAAACGGGCGGCGCCGCGCGCCGCGGCGAGGATCCGCTCGGCGCGGTCGATCTCCTCCGGCGAGGGGGTGAAGACGCGGTCGACGGGCTCGATCTGACTCGGGTGGATCACCCACTTGCCGTCGTAGCCGTGCGCGAGGGCGCGCCGCGCCGACGCGACCAGACCCTCCTCGTCGTCGAGCACTGCGTGGGGGCCGTCGATCGGCTGCAGGCCGAAGGCGCGGGCGGCAGCGGCGACGCGTGCCATCGCGTAGTCCGCGGTGCCGCTGCCGATCGTGAGCACCGGAACGCCGAGCGAGGCGGCGAGGTCGGCGGGGCCGAGCACGAGCGCCTCGAGACCGTGGCCGGCCGCAGCGATCCGCTCCGCCTCGACGAGCCCGCGCGCGGTCTCGATCTGCGCCTCGAGGCCGATCCCGTCGGGAAGGAGCTCGGCCGCCGCGGCCACGTCCTCGGGAGACTCGACCTTGGGCAGCACGACGACGTCTGGCCGTGCGTCGGCGGCGGCACGCAGGTCGCCCTGCCACCATCGCGTTCCGCGAGCATTGACCCGCAGGCCGGTCGTCCGCCCGAGCGGTCCCGTGCGCAGTGCCGCAACTGCGAGGCTGCGTGCAGTCTCCTTGCCGACGTCCGCGACCGCATCCTCGAGGTCGACGACGATCTCGTCCGCGCCGAGCGTCCGCGCCTTCGCGAGCATCCGCTCGCTCGACGCGGGGACGGTCAGGCACGTTCGGCGCGCGCGGACGGGCACGCGCGAACGCTGGCGCCGGGCGCTCACCAGCCCTCTCCTCCCACTTCGGCCGGGCGCAGGAGCGCTTGCCTCTGCGTCGCCCGTGCGTAGAGCGCGGCCGCCGGCAGCGTCGTCAGTGCGCCCGCCACGAGCGCGTACGGGATCCCGAACACGTTGCCGAGGACGCCGAGCACCGGCCCGCCCGCCGCCTGACCGATCGCGTTGGCCTGGCCGCTGATCGAGAGGACGGTCGCCCGGACGCTCGAGTCGGTGACGAGGTCGTTCAGCCACGTCGTGTACAGGGGGCCGAGGAAGCCGCGGGTGAGGATCGCGGCCAGGAAGAACGCCATCACGAGCCAGAAGCCGTCGCCGACGGCGAAGAGAATCTGAGCGGCCACGGTCGCGAGCGTGAAGAGGACGAGCATGCGGGCGACGGCTGTGATGCCGTCGCGGTCGATGCGCCGGATCAGCGGCCGCACCGCGAAGAAGCCGAAGACCATCGAGATCGCGGAGACGACGCCGAAGCCGTAGACCGGCGTGATCGACGACGGGAAGCCGATGTCGCGGATGACGTGTGCCTCCGTGAGACGGTCGAACGCCTCCGCGCCGAATCCGCCGAAGACCTCCGTGGCCGCGAGGAGCAGGAGCAGCGTGCTGCCGCGCATGAACCGGACTCCCTCCACCGCGGTCCGGAAGAGCCGGCGTACCTGCGGCGGCCGGCGCACGAAGCCCGTCTCTCGCATCGCCGCGATGCACAGGACGCCGGCCGAGATCTGCAGGGCGCCGCTCGCGACGATCGCCGCGCGCAACGAGAACGCGCCGACCGCCACCGCCCCGGCGAGGCCGACGAGTGACCCGCCGAGCGCGGCGCGGCGTCCGCGCAGGAAGAGGCTGCCGACGTTCTCGACGCCGATCTCGTCGGTGACCCACGCCTCGAATGCGCCGCTCGTGAAGGTGTACGACAGCCCCCAGAAGCCCCAGAGGGCGATCGCGATCCACGCCGTCGACGTCAGTCCGACGAGCATCGTTGCCGTGCCTGTCCCGAGCACTCCTGCGACGTACGAGAGCTTCCGGCTGTACGTGTCCGCGATGATCCCGGTCGGCACCTCGCACACGAAGATGGTCGCCTCCATCACGGTGCCCATGAGGATCAGCTGGAGCGGCGTGAGCCGGAGCACGTTCACGAGGTAGAGGTCGAACACGACCCAGCCCGTGCCCATCGCGAGCAGGAACTCGAGCGTGAAGTACAGCCGCCGCGGGTTCAGGGCTTCTCCCAGACGGAGACGTGCTTTGCGCTCTCGGACGTGAACGGCGTCCGACCCCAGTCGCCCCACCGCTCGCGGAGCGTCAGGCCCGCCAGTCGCGCCATCAGGTCGAGCTCGGCGGGCGAGACCGACCGGAACGGCACCGAGGTCCGCTCCCAGTGTCCGTCGCGGAGCGAGAAGTGGTGCGAGACGAGCCGCTGTGTCGCGAGGTCGAGCTCGTCCACGCCGACGTGCGTCTCGCTCAGGTCGAACACCTCGAGCGGCTGCCGGTTCGGGACGCCGACCTCGACGACGAAGCAGCCGCCCCGCTCGAGGTGCGCCGCGGCGTTCGCGAACGCGGCCACCTGCGCGTCCTGGGTCGTGAGGTTGTTGATCGAGTTGAACACGATGTAGACGAGCGAGAACGACCCGTCGACCCGCGTGGTCGTCATGTCGCCGATCGCCACCGGAACCGCAGCCGATTTCTTCCGCAGCTCCGCGACCATGTCGGGCGACAGGTCGATGCCCGCGACAGGGACGCCCCGCTCGGCGAGCGGCAACGCGATGCGGCCGGTGCCGACCGCGAGCTCGAGCGCGCCGCCAGCCGCGAGCGGGAGCAGGAAGTCCACGACCGGAGCGACCTCCATGCCGGCGGTGTCCTCGTCGTAGCGGGCCGCGACCTCGCCCGCGAACCAGTCCCTCATCAGCCCGACCGCTTGAGCTTCCCGTGCCGCTTCGCGTACCGCTCGCCGACGCGGAAGATCGCGAGGCCGATCGGTGTCGCGAGGACGGCGATGATCAGCAGCGGCCAGACGTCGCCCCACGCCAGTCCTGCGCCGTAGACGATCGAGGCGCGATCGCCGCGCAGCGCATACGTGGCGGGCGAGATCTTCGCGATCCACTGCATCCACTGGGGCATCACGTCGACCGAGTAGTAGACGCCCGAGACGACGAGCATCAGGCCCTGCGCGACGAAGCCGAGCTGCGCGCCCTTCTCGGGAGAGACGAGCGGCAGCACCGAGGTCATGATCCCGACGCCGATGAACGAGAGCGACGCGATCGCGAGCAGCGCGAGCGCCGCTCCGTAGTTCGCCTGCGGGGCGTGGATCCCGATGAACGCGGCGACGGCGAAGAAGAGGATCGTCGCCCGGATCAGGCCGTACAGGACGGCGAACGCGCCCTGCCCGAACAGGTGGACGACGCGCGAGAGCGGCGCCATGAACGTGTACTCGATCGTCCCCTCCCAGCGCTCCCACGCGACCGTCTCCGTCATGAACTCGAAGATGATCCCGAGAAAGGCCCAGATCGTCGCACCGACCAGGAGCTTCGTGGCCAGCGTGTTCTCCCGGGCCGGCGGCAGGTTCTCGGCACGCGCGATGAACACGATCGTGAGCGTGTTCGCGATCGTCCAGACCATGAAGGCGCCGTCCCAGAGGATGTAGCGCTTCGTCAGGTAGACGTTGCGCTCGACGATCCCGGCCAGGCCTACGAGCTGGTTGCGCATCTCGACGGCGAACTCGCTCATGCGAACACCTCCCGGTACTCGTCGTCGTCGGACGCCTCGTTCTCGAACTCGCGCCCGGTCGCCGCGAAGAACGCCTGCTCGAGCGTCTCGACGCCGAAGCGTCGCTTCACGTCCGCCACCGGCTCGAGGAAGAGCAGGCGGCCGCGGTCGAGCAGCCCGACCCGGTCGGCGAGCGCCTCCGCCTCGTTCATGTCGTGGGTGCAGAGGAGGATCGTCGCGTCGTGCTCCGTCCGCACCTGGCGGATGAACTGCTGCACCTCGAGCTTCGAGCGCGGGTCGAGGCCGGTCGTCGGCTCGTCGAGCAGGAGCAGCACCGGCGAGGTGAGGAGCGCGCGCGCGAGCGCGACCTTCTGCTGCATGCCGCGGGAGAGGTGCTCCATCGACTCGTTGCGCCGCTCCGCCGGGAAGCCGACCCTCTCGAGGATCTCGGGGACCGCCTTCCGCGTCTGCCGCGCCGTCATCCCGTAGAAGCGGGCGGCGTACGAGAGGTTCTCGGCCGCGGACATCTTCTTGAAGAAGCTCGCCTCGACCGAGACACGGTTGACGAGCCGCCGGATCGCGCCCGCCTCCTCGACCACGTCGTGGCCGAAGATCCTCGCCTCGCCGCCGTCGTCGATGAGCAGCGTCGAGAGCAGGCGTACGAGCGTCGACTTCCCCGAGCCGTTCTGGCCGAGGATCGCGACGCACTCGCCGCGGGCGATCGTGAACGTGATGTCGCCGAGCGCGGGCCACGCCTCCTTGCGCGTGAAGAGCCCGGCGTCGCGCCGGCGGCGCCGGAACGTCTTGCGGAGGTCGTGGACCTCGACCGCGGGGACGTCGGGACGCACGCGCTCGGAGGCGGAGATCGAGTTGGATGCTGCGAGAGTGGACATGCTGCTCCTTGGAAGATCGGATGAACGAGAGAGAAGAACCGCCGAGCGCGGCGGTGCGCGGACCTAGAGTCCGGCGCGCGGGCCGAACGGCCGGGCGCTACCGCCCGCCGCCGTCCAGCTGATCTCGTTCTGGAGCAACATCGCTCCGGCAGGGTAGGCCCCGCCGGGGGTCGGCGTCAAATGTGGGGGCTGAGCACGTGCTTTTGGCATCCGCCGCCGGCGCTGCTAGCTTCCCGGGCAGGCGGTGCGCCCGAGCAGGCGAGCCGCCGAGGCAACGGAGCCTCGCGACCCAGCGGTCGCGGGGCTTTTTTCGTGGGTTCGTACGGCGGGTTCCGGGAGGAGCGGATGGTCAAGGTCGAGGCGGTGGTGGTGAGGGAGCGGGTCGAGACGGTGATCGACGCCGTAGAGGAGGAGACCGGGCACGTCGGCGTCACCGTCGTCGAGGCGATCGGGCACGGGCGGGAGCGCGGCGTGACGCACGAGTACCGCGGTCGCACGTTCGAGTCGCGCTTCCTGCCGAAGGCGCTTCTCGCCTTCGTCGTCGAGGACGCGCTCGCCGAGCGGGTCGTCGACGCGATCGCCGACGCCGCACGCACCGGCCACGACTCGGGCGACGGCCTCTGCTGGACGTCACCCGTGGCGAGCGTCGTCCACCATCGCACCGGGGCGAGGCTCGCGTGAGCCACCAGCAGCTGCTGATCGCGCTCGACACGGTCTGGGTCGTCGTCGCCGCCGTTCTCGTCATGTTCATGCAGGCCGGATTCGCCCTCCTCGAAGCGGGGCTGACACGGATGAAGAACGCGGCGCACGTCGCCGGCAAGAACGTGCTCGTCTTCGGCGTCGCCTCGCTCGTCTACTGGGCGGTCGGCTTCGGCCTCGCCTTCGGCAACGGGAACGGGGTGCTCGGCCTGCACGGGTTCGCGCCCTCGGTCGGCCCGCTGCTCGCGGTGGGCAAGGCGCCGTTCGAGGCCTTCACCGCGATCCCGGGCGCGGCCGGATGGCTGTTCGAGGTCGTCTTCGCCGGCGTCTCGCTCGCCATCGTCTGGGGGGCGATGGCCGAGCGGGCCAAGCTGTGGGTCTACTTCGCCTTCGGCGCGGTCTTCACGGTCGTCTACTCGCTCGTCTCGCACTGGATCTGGGCGCCCGGCGGCTGGCTGCAGCGCTTCGGCATGCAGGACTTCGCCGGCTCGACGGTCGTCCATTACCAGGGTGCGCTCGCCGCGCTCGCCGGCGCGCTGCTGCTCGGCCCGCGGATCGGGAAGTTCGGGCACGACGGACGCGCGAACCCGATCCCGGGGCACAACATGCCATACGCCGTGCTCGGGACGCTGATCCTCTGGTTCGGCTGGTTCGGCTTCAATCCCGGCTCGACACTGGGGGTCGTCAGCGGCGGCCGGGTCGGCTTCTTCGGCTACGTCGCGCTGACCACGAACGTCGCCGCGGCGGCGGGCGGCCTCGGCGGGATCTGCGTCGCCTGGCTCGTCCTCCGCAAGCCGGACGTGTCGATGATGCTGAACGGCGTGCTCGCCGCGCTCGTCGCGATCACCGCAGCCTGCGGCTTCGTCGCACCGTGGGCGGCCGTGCTGATCGGCTTCGTCGCAGCAGCGCTCGCAGTCGTCGCCGTGCCGCTCGTCGAGCGGCTCGGGATCGACGATCCGATCGGCGCGGTTGCCGTGCACGGGCTCGCGGGCGTGTGGGGGACGGTCGCCACCGGGCTGTTCGCCCTCCCCTCGCTCGTCGCGACGGTGGGGGTCGGCCGCGGTGGCCTGCTCTACACCGGCTCGCCGTACCAGCTGGGCGTGCAGGCTCTCGGCCTCGTCGCCGTGGGCGTCTTCGCCTTCGCCGCGTCCTACGGCTCGCTCTGGACGCTGAACCGGCTGTGGGGGATCCGCGTCGAGCCGCACGTCGAGACGGCGGGCCTCGACGTCGCCGAGCACGGCATGTGGGGCTATCCCGAGTTCTACATCCCCGTTCCCGGCGGCTACGGGACGGAGGCGCACCGTCACCTCGGCCCCGCACACGCGCACGCAGTCCCTCCGCTCGCAGAGCCGAGGCTGGCTCCGGCCGCAGACGCCGCAGGATAGGCTCGCTCGGGTGCCGTCGCTCTCGACGTACACCGTCTTCCTCGCGACGGGCATGGCGCTCCTGATCGTGCCCGGCCCCGCGGTGCTCTACGTCGTGACGCGGAGCATCGAGATGGGCCGCGCCGGCGGGCTCGCGTCGGTCGCCGGCATCACGACCGCGACCGTCATACACGTCGCGCTCGCGACCGCCGGGTTGTCGTCGCTCGTCCTCGCCTCGACCGTCGCGTTCGACGCCGTGAAGGACGTCGGCGCCGCGTACCTGGTCTTCCTCGGGCTGCGGCGACTCCTCGGCCGCGGCCTCGAGCCGGCGGAGAGGGAGACCCTGCCGCGCACGCGTCGCCGTGCGTACGGCCAGGGCGTCGTCGTCAACCTGACGAACCCGAAGACGATCGTCTTCGTCTTCGCCTTCCTGCCGCAGTTCGTCGACCCGCACGCGCGGCACGTCTGGCTGCAGGTGCTCGTGCTCGGCCTCAGCTTCGCGCTCCTCGGCTGCCTCAGCGACAGCGTCTACGCCGTCGCGGCAGGGACGCTCGCCGACCGGCTGCGTGGCTCGGTCGGCATCGCACGCGTCCAGCGCTGGTTCGGCGGGGGCGTCCTCGTGGGGCTCGGGGTGCTCGCCGGGGCCTGGAGCCCGGGGCGGGCGAGCTGATGCGCGTCCAGTTCGTCGACTGCCGCTGGGAGCTGGGGAACCCGGCCCGCGGTCGCGAGCTCTACCTCGCCGGGCATGTGCCGGGCGCCTCGTTCCTCGACGTCGACGCCGACCTCTCCGACCTGTCCGCCCCGGACGCCGGTCGGCATCCGCTGCCGGCGGCGGAGCGCTTCGCCGTGGCCGCGGGCGGCGCCGGGATCGGGCCCGACGTCCTGGTCGTCGCCTACGGCTCGCTCGGCGGCGCCGAGCGTCTCTGGTGGCTGCTCCGCCACTTCGGTCACGACGGCTGCGCCGTGCTCGTGGGCGGGATCGACGTGTGGGGCGGCGAGCTGCGGGCGGGGGAGGAGGACGTCGAGCCGCGCGAGTTCGTCCCGCGCGAGCGCGAGGGCGACACGATCGAGGCAGCCGAGCTCGCGCGGCGACTCGCGGACCCTTCCCTCACGCTCGTCGACTCCCGCACCGAGAACCGCTGGCGCGGCGAGCCGAACGAGCTCGACGATCCGTCCGGCCGCATCCCCAATGCTGTGAACGCGCCCTGGAGGGAGCCGCTGCCGGAGCTGCCGGCCGGCGAGCTCGTGGCCTACTGCGGCTCGGGCGTCACCGCCTGCGTCACGCTCCACCGCGCGTGGCTCGCCGGCCGCGACGGGCGCCTCTACCCCGGCTCGTGGAGCGAGTGGTCGAAGCGCGGCCTGCCGCTCGAGCGGGGCGGCGGCTGACCGCCGTGCCGTCGGCGGGCCGACGGCAAGCCGACGGCAGGTTGCGGGAGTGTGCCGCAGGGCCAGCGCAGGGGTGACGAGGGTGAAGCCGAAGCCTTCGCGGCGAAGCCCTACCGCCGGGACAGCCCGGCGCTCGCGGCCGAGAGCGCGAACCTCGTCAGCGACTTCGGCATCCGTTGGGCATTCCGGATCGTCGCCCGCAGCGAGTCGGCGAACTCCTCGACGTCCTCGTCGGCCAGCATGAGCGGCGGCAGGATCCGTACTACCGCCATGTCGTGCCCGGCCACCTGGCTGAGGATCCGGTGCTCGGTGAAGAGCGGGACGACGACGAGCTGTGCGAACAGTCCGCGCTGCGCCCGCTCGATCATCCGGTAGGTGAGGCGTCCTCCGCCGCTCGGCTCGCCGAACTCGATCGCCCACGCGAGCCCGAGCCCGCGCACCTCCTGGACGACCTCGAACTCGTCCACGAGCGGCCGCGTGAGCTCGAGCAAGCGCTCGCCGAGGACAGCCGCCCGCTCGACGAGCCGCTGCTCGCGCAGCTCGTGCAGCGTCGCGAGCCCGGCGGCCATGGCGAGCTCGTTCGGCGCGAACGTCGAACCGTGCGACATCGCGTGCGGCATCGAGTCGAAGACCGCCTCGTGCACCGCGGGAGACATGAGCAGCGCCCCGACGGGGACGTAGCCGCCCGAGAGCGACTTGGCCACCGTGACGAGGTCCGGCTCGAGCCCCCAGTGCTGGAATGCGAACATCCGTCCGGTCCGCCCGAATCCCGTCAGCACCTCGTCGACGCAGAAGAGCGTCCCGAAGCGGCGGCAGAGCTCCTGCGCCCCCTCGAGATATCCCTCCGGCGGCAGGTGGATGCCCTTCCCCTGGATCGGCTCGACGAGGAAGAGCGCGACGTCCTCGCGGCGAAGCTGCTCCTCGAGCGCGTCGAGGTCGCCGTAGGGGACGCGGTCGAATCCCGGCAGCAGCGGCTGGAAGCGCGCGGTGAACTCGTCGTTGCCGTTCGCGGAGAGCGAGCCGAGCGTTAGTCCGTGGAAGCCGTGCTCGGCCGAGACGACGCGGCTTCGCTTCGTCGCGGCGCGGCCGAGCTTGAGTGCCGCCTCGACCGAGCCGGTGCCGCTGCTCGTAAAGAGGCAGCGGCCGATGCGTCCGCCGGCGAGGCCGATCAGCTCCTCGGCGAGCAGCCCGGGAAGCAGCGTCGTCCCCATTGCGAGCATTCCCGGCGTTTCGAGCTCGAGCGCCTCGACGAGGGCCGCGCGGACGCGCGGGTTGTTGCGTCCCACGCCGTACATCCCGAAGCCGCCGAGCAGGTCGAGGTAGCGGTTCCCGTCGTCGTCGTAGAGATGGGCACCCTCGGCGCGCCCCCACGTCCGATCGAAGCCGATCGTCCGCAGCACGCGGACGAACTGCGGGTTGATCGTCCGCGCCCAGAGGTCGAGGTCCGCCCCGCGCCGGGAGTCGAGCAGCTCCGCGAGGCTGAACTCGCCCATCGCCCGGACTGTACCGCCTCGGCGTTTCCCTTATTCCAGCGCGGGTAGCCGCTCGGCCGAGCGACAAGGAGGACGCAATGGGAATCGGCAAGCTGCTGCTGAGGGCGACGATCGGCGGCTACTTCTTCGGTCACGGGATGCAGAAGCTCGCCGGCTGGTTCGGCGGCGGCGGGCCGCAGGGCACCGGGCAGTTCTTCGAGCAGGTCGGCCTGCGTCCCGGCGTCGAGAACGCGTACGTCGCCGGCGCCGCGGAGGCCGGCGGCGGCTCGCTTCTCGCCCTCGGTCTGTTCACACCCGCCGCGGCGAGCATGCTCACGGGCGTCATGACGAATGCGATCCGCCACGTCCACGCACGGAACGGCGTCTGGAACGCAAACGGCGGCGTCGAGCTGCCGGCGACCATCCTCGCCGCCCTCGCAGCGCTCGCCGACGGCGGCCCGGGCCGCTACTCACTCGACGAGGCGCTCGGGATCCGGCCGCGCGGCTTCGGCACGATCGTGTGGGCGATGGGCAGCGGAGCAGCCGGCGCGATCGCCGGCACCGAGGCCGGACGGCGCGTCTTCCCTCCGAGCCCGCCGCGGCACGACGAGCCCTCGGAGGGCCTGATCCGCACCGAGGAGCCGGAGGCGGCGGCGAGCTAGAGGGTTGATGTGAAACGGCGGGTTCCGGAAGGGACCCGCCGTTTCAGCACGAAGGAGGGCTTCCAGACGTGTCCCTCGAGATGGAGGCTCGAGATGACGACCGATCTGGAAGCCCTTGTCGTTGCAGCGTATGTGTTCGCCGACGAGTACCCGGTCCCTGTGCGCGGTGGTCGTCGGCCGCTGATCAGCGATGCAGAGCTGGTCGCGCTCGCCGTTGCCCAGGCCGCGATCGGGATCAGCTCGGATCGCCAGTTCCTTGGTCTGATTGGCCGGGTGCTGCCGGGTTGGTTTCCGCATCTGCCCGAGCAGTCGCAGTACAACCGCCGCTTGCGCGGCCTGGTCGAGTTGATCTCGATCGTGCAGCAGCGGCTTGCTCGCTGGCTCGATGTCGGCGGTGCTCGTCTCGCGGACGGCAGCCAACTTCCGGTCGCCAGCTACCCCGGCTGTCAGCAGCGAAGCCAGTTCGCCGGCTTCGCCCGCTACGGCTTCTCCAAGTCACAACACCGCTTCGTCTGGGGCGTCCGGCTCGTCCTGTTGACCGACCTGCGCGGGCTGCCAATCGGTTACACAGTTGTCCCGGCCAACGAGAAGGAGTACGAGCCGCTCGCCGACCTGCTCACCGGCACCCCCTCCGAGGTCGTGGTCGCCGACAAAGGATTTTGGGGCCGCGCCTACAGCAGACGGCTCGCCGCCGAAGGCACCACCCTGCTCACACCCGACAGGACCCGCACCGCAGCCAACCTCGACCGCGAGCGCGCGCTCGCCTCAACGCGGCTAGTGATCGAGAGCGTCTTCTCCAACCTAAAGGGCCAGATGCGACTCGAACAACATCTCGCACGCACACCCGCCGGACTCGCCGTCCGGATCGCCCAACGCATCCTCGCCCTCACTATCGGGATGCTGCTCAACACCCTCAACGGACGCCCCGCACGCGCCCTCGCCGCCTACGACGGCCGCTAAATCACATCAAGCCTCTAGCTCCTGCGGACGCAGCCGCGAGTCCGGCGAGGGCGGCGACAGCAACCACGCCTCTCATGACTGAAGCCTACGCCTCGCCTGCGCGAGCGTCCTCTCCCCCGGTCTCACTCCGCCGGATGCATTGGGTGCCCGATGGGTGCCGAGAGCACTTCATGCAGCTACCGGATTCCTCACAATCCCAGTAACCATGCGGGATGGAGCTAGCCGGACTCGAACCGGCGACCTCCTGGGTGCGATCCAGGCGCTCTCCCAGCTGAGCTATAGCCCCGCGGCGGCTCAGTGTAGCTCGGAGGTTTCCCCTCCGTCCTGCTGCCCGCGCTCCATGAGCCGGCCCTCGCGGATCGTCCGCTCCATCTCCTTCGACTCCTTCCGGTACCAGCTCCCGTCCTCGAACTGGATCGCCGGGTACTTGTTCTGACCGGTCTGTTCCTGCAGCGTCGTGCGCTTGCCGCGGGAGTGCGGGCCGGGGACGCGCTCGTACTCGATGCCCATGTCCACTAGCGCCTTCTCGACGCGCCAG
>DASQQF010000110.1:0-23990 GCA_035643535.1 Gaiellaceae bacterium | reverse complement strand
GTTAGCAGGGCTTTCTAGCGATGGGCGGTACTGGGCTCGAACCAGTGACCCCCAGCTTGTCGAGCTGGTGCTCTCCCAACTGAGCTAACCGCCCCGGGTCGGCCCATCATAGCCTCCGCCCGGTGGAATCGACGCTAGCGTCCCGGGGTATCGGAGCCCGGATGCGCACGTTCCCGGCCATTGCCGCGGCCACCCTCGCCACGCTGGTCGCGGGCTGCGGCGGCGGCCTGCAGGCGCTCCGCCACGAGCCCGGGGCCGACACGCCCCACCGGGCCGCGCCGCTCGGCCTCTCGCGGCACGCGGCCGCGCACGCCTCGTGCACCGACTTCCGGCCGTCTGCGACGCGCGCGTACGCCGCCGTCGTCCTCCGGCCGACCACGGTCCGCGGCGACCTGCCGATCTCGCCGCGAGACCTCAACGGCTACCGCACCGTCCTCGGCGTGCTCGGCGCCCACACCGGCGCGCGGTGCAGGCCGTTGTCGTTCCGCGTCGAGCTGCCGGGGCCGCCGAACGGTCTCGCCGGCTGGATCGCGGCACGGGCGGTTCGCGTGTATGCCGTGGTCGATCGGATCGTCGTCGACCTGTCGTCGCGGCGGCTCGTCGCGTACCACGACGGGCGGCTGCAGCTGCGGGCACGGGTCGCGATCGGGGCGCCGGCGACGCCGACTCCCGTCGGCCGCTACGTCGTCAACGAGCGCTGGCTGCTCGAGAACCCCGACAACCCGTTCGGCATCGCGGCCCTCGGCATCTCCGCCCACTCCGACGTCCTGCACGACTGGCTCCAGCACGGCCCCATCGCGCTCCACGGCACGAACGAGCCGTGGACGATCGGCCACGCGGCCTCGCACGGCTGTGTCCGCCTCCGCAACGCCGACATGCGGCGCCTGCTTCCGCTCGCGCCTGCCGGAACGCCGGTCGTGATCCGCCGCTGACTCAGAAGATCTCGGGGCACCACGGGAGCGGACGCGACGCGAAGAGCGCATCCGCACGCTCGACCGCTCCGTCGCGCAGCTCCTCGAGCCGCAGGGCGTCGCGGAGCTGGGCGAACGAAACCGCACCGAGATAGGCAGAGCCGAGGGCCGAGACGTCGAGCGCGAGCTCCGGCTCGGCATCGGTTCGCCCGCACTCGCCCTTTCCCACCCGCCAGCGGCCGTCGTTCCAGGGACAGAGACCGTCCCGCACCTCGAGCACGACCGCGCCGTCGCCCGCGTAGGCACGCCCCGAGAGCGCGGCACCGACGTCGACGAGGCGCACCCAGAGCCCGTCGCCCATCCGGTAGCGCGCGCGGCGCGGCGTCGCGAGCAGCATGAACAACGGATGGTCGGGCGGGAGGAGCGATGCCTCGACGGTCGCGATCCAGTCGACGTCGAGGAGAAAGCGCCAGATCTCGGCCGTCGCCTGCGGCGTCGAGCCGAGCGCCTCCACCACGACGAGGCGCGTCGTCGACACGCCCGCCTCGAAGGCGTTCCGGATCCGGAAGATCGCGTACGCCTGCGCTTCGCTGGCCGCCTCGAGCACGGCGAACCGCCTCGGCGCGCTCTCCTCCTCCTCGTTCTTCAGCTGCCGCAGCTCCCACCATTCGGAGCTGCGCGACGGCATCCCCGGCCGTTGCGCACGCACCGCGTCGTAGACAGTCGGGAAGAGCGCCGCCGCCTCCTGCGCGGTGACGAAGCGGACGCTGCCACGGCGCTCGAGCGGCTGCGCGAACGCGTCCCACTCGTGCGGAATCTTCAGCTCGCCGGTCCAGCTCGCGAGGCCGTAGCCGAAGCGTCCGTAGATCGTCTCCTCCGACGCCCAGAGCGCCGCCACCGGCTCCCCACGCTCGTGGACGTCCTGCAGTTGCGCGTCCATCATCGCCCGGAGCACGCCGCGGCGACGGTGCGTCGGCTGGACGCCGACGACGGTCACGCCCGCACACGGCAGCGAGCCGCCCGGCACGGACAGCTCGAAGGGGAGGGCGCCCGCGCCGCCGACGATCTCCGCCGCCTCGAATACTGCGTGCAGACGCCCGAAGGGGAGAAGGCGTGCGAACGGCTCGAGCCACTCGGCGCGAGGCGGCGGGCCGAAGTACTGGCCGATCACGCCGACCGCACGGTTGAACTCCTCCTGGTCGCGGACGGGCCGAACGTCGTACACGCCGCGACGCTACAGCTTCTCGAGTGGCGCGTACTCGAGCACGAGCCGGCGCTCGCTGCCGTCGTCGGCGAAGCGAACGGTGACGACGCCGCCGGCCTCGACCGCCAGCACGACACCCTCGCCGAGGGTCGAGTGACGAACGGAATCTCCCGTCGAGAGGGCGGGGACGTCGTCGCGAGGCACGAACTGGCTCTGGCGCGGCGACCCGTAGCCCGACCACGACGCCGGCCGCAGCCGCTCGCGCTCGGAGTGCCGGTCGGGCACCTCGTCGAGGAAGCGAGACGGGAGGTTGTGCTCGCGGCCGCCGTAGAGCATCCGCGACGTCGCGTGGAGCAGCGTCAGCCGCTCCTTCGCACGCGTCATGCCGACGTAGCAGAGGCGGCGCTCCTCCTCGATCCCCTGCTCCTCGATCGAGCGCGAGTGCGGGAAGATCCCCTCCTCCATCCCGATCAGGTAGACGGCGCGGAACTCGAGGCCCTTCGCGTTGTGGAGGGTCATGAGCGTGACGAGCGAGCCTTCGCCGCGGATCGCGTCCTGGTCGGAGTAGAGCGAGACCTCCTGGAGAAAGCTCGAGAGGGTGGGCTCCTGCGCCTGCTCGCGCCACTCGCGCGCGACCGAGACGAGCTCCTGGAGGTTCTCGATCCGACCCTGCGCCTCGATCGTCCGCTCGGCCTCGAGCGACTCGAGGTAGCCGCTGCGCTCGAGCACCGACTCGATCAGCTCGGGCACCTCGAGCGCGCGCGCCTCCTCCATCAGCGACTCGATCGTCGAGCGGAACGCGTGCAGCGCCTTCTGCGGCGCGGCGCCGACGCCGGCGCGCTCGGCCTCGGCCGACGCCTCCCAGAGCGAGATCTCGCGCTGGTCGGCCCAGGTCGTGAGCCGCGCGAGCGTCGTGTCGCCGATGCCGCGGCGCGGCCGGTTCGCGATCCGCAGCAGCGAGACCGCGTCGTAGGGGTTGTCGAGCACCTGGAGGTACGCGATCAGGTCCTTCACCTCGGCCCGCTCGTAGAAGCGCGGGCCGCCGATCACCTGGTACGCGATTCCCTGGCGGACGAGGACGTCCTCGAGCACGCGGCTCTGCGCGTTCGTCCGGTAGAAGACCGCGACCTCGCTGCCCGAGAAGCCCTCCTCGACGAGCAGCGCGATCTCGGCGGCGACGTAGCGCGCCTCGGCGTGCTCGTCCTCGACCTCGAGGATCCGCACCGGGTCCCCCTCGCCGAGCTCCGACCAGAGGTTCTTCTCCTTCCGCTCGCGGTTGTTGCGGATGACGCCGTTCGCGGCGTCGAGGATGTTCTGCGTCGAGCGGTAGTTCTGCTCGAGCGCGATCGTCGCCGCGCCCGGGAAGTCGTGCTCGAACTCGAGGACGTTGCGGATGTCGGCGCCGCGGAACGCGTAGATCGACTGGTCCGGGTCGCCGACCGCGAACACGTTCCGGTGCTTCTCGGCGAGCAGCTGCAGCAGCCGGTACTGGGCGTGGTTCGTGTCCTGGTACTCGTCGACGAGGACGTACCGGAAGGCGTCCTGCCATTTCGTCCGCGCCTCGGGGAACCGCTCGAGCGCCTCGACGGTGAGATAGAGCATGTCGTCGAAGTCGACGGCGTTCGAGGCGAAGAGCCGCTTCTGGTAGAGGTCGTAGACCTCGGCGACGGTCTGGTCGTAGAAGCTCGCGACGCGCTCGCCGTAGGCCTCCGGGCCGACGAGCTGGTTCTTCGCGTTCGAGATCTGGCTGTGGATGCCGCGCGGCGTGAAGCGCTTCGGGTCGCGCTCGAGCTCCTCGAGGCAGCGCTTGACGAGGCGGATCTGGTCGGCCTGGTCGTAGATCGTGAAGTTCGAGCGGTAGCCGAGCCGCTGCGCCTCGCGGCGCAGGATGCGCCCGCACGCGGAGTGGAACGTCATCACCCACGCGGCGCGCGCGGGCGGGCCGACGAGGTGGCCGACGCGCTCGCGCATCTCCGCCGCCGCCTTGTTCGTGAACGTGATCGCGAGGATCTCCTGCGGCTTCACGCCGACCGCGCCGAGCAGGTGCGCGATCCGCCGGGTGAGGACGCGCGTCTTCCCCGAGCCCGCGCCGGCGACGACGAGCACGGGGCCCTCGGTGTGGAGGACGGCCTCGCGCTGGGTGGGATTCAGGTCGGCGAGGTACGTCTCCGGGGTCGTCGCGGCCATTCGGCGATCGTAGCGGCGGCTTCCGGCGGGCTTGACTGACGCGCAGCGCGCAGGAGAATCGGGCGACCGTCGACGTCGAGGAGAGGGTTGTGAAGAAGCGACTGCCCAGGAAGCCGAGCCCGGCGCTCGTCATCTCGCTGATCGCGTTGTTCGTCGCGCTCGGCGGCACGAGCTATGCCGCGCTCAGGCTCCCGAAGAACAGCGTCGGAACGAAGCAGCTGAGAAACGGCGCGGTGACCGGCAAGAAGATCAGGAACGGCGCGATCACCGCCGGCAAGATCAAGCCGAAGGGTCTCACGGTGCCGGTCGCGACCCACGCCGTCGTCGCCGACACGGCGACGAACGCCGCAGCCGTCGGCGGCATCGCCGCCGCGCAGCTGCAGAGGAGCATTACGGGCACGTGCAGCGCGGGCTCGGCGATACGTGTCGTGGCGAGCGACGGCACGGTCACCTGCGAGGCCGTCGGCTCGACGGTGCTGTGGGCGGTCGTGAACGCCGACGGGTCGATCGCGCGAAGCTCGGGTGCAACCGGCTCGACACACCCGGCCGCCGGCAAGTACGACGTCACGTTCGACCGCGACGTGAGCGCCTGCGCGTACACGGCGACGATCGGCCCCGCCAGCAGCGGGTCGGCCCAGGGCGAGACCGACGTCGCCGCCCAGCCGCCGGACGGCGTCGCGGTGGAGACCCTGGACACGACCGGCACGAACGCCGACCTGCCCTTCCACCTGATGGTCGTCTGCTGAGCCGGCCTCAGGCCTTCGCGGCGCGCACTTCGATCCGGCCGGCGCGGACGCGCGTCTCGTAGCGCGGCTGCGAGTAGACCGCCGGCCCGCCGACGACCTCGCCCGTGCACAGGTCGTAGCGTGAGCCGTGCCACGGGCAGATCACGACGTCGCCGTCGCGTGCGCCCTTGTCGAGCGGCCCGCCGAGGTGCGAGCAGGTCGCGGCGATCGCGCAGACCTCCCCCGTCTGCTCCGAGCGGGCGACGACGACCGCCTCTCCCTCGAGGTCGACGCGGCAGAGCTTCCCGCCGTCGAGGTCGCCCTCGTCGCAGACCGGCGCGTACCGGTCGCGCGGCGTCTCGAACGCGGTGCGGTTGACGCGGACGCCGTAGCCGAACGAGAGCTGCCCGCCGAGGTGCGCCGAGAAGAGCGCGCCGGCGTAGGCGAGCCCCGAGAGCGTGCGACCGAGGCCGCGCTTTCCCCGCCGCCGCAGGATGAGGGAGGCGAGGTTGAGCGTGACGCCCGTCGTGTTGAGGAGAGCGTGGACGGTGCCTACCCGACGCGTCTCCCCCTTCAGGTGGCTCCAGTCGTTGAGGCCGGTCGCCGCGGCCGGCACGGCGCCGAGGATGCCGACGACGAGCGCGTCGTCGGCGGCGCGCGAGCCGCCGAGGTCGAGCAGGAACGCCGTCGTCCAGGCGCCGAGGGGTACGTCGGTGAGCGCCGGGTGGAGCGGGTTCCCGAGCCAGACGCCGTCGAGGACGTCGCGCACGGGCTTCGGGACGCCGCGGACGACGTCCTGAACGGGCTCGGCGAGGGCGTCGAGCGGCTCGCTCACCGCCGCGACGCGCTTCGAGAGGCGCAGCGTCACCCACGCGTCGTCCCCGGCGTCGCCGGGCGGAAAACGCCTTGTACGCTCCGGTGATGGAGCTGGCGCTCATGATCGAGGGCCAGGAGGGCGTGACCTGGGACGACTGGTGTGCGCTCGCGGGCGCGTGCGAGGAGCACGACGTCGGGACGCTCTTCCGCTCCGACCACTACCTATCGCCCTCCCACGACACGAGCACCGCTCACGACGCGTGGACGACGCTCTCGGCGCTCGCCGCCCGAACGACGACGCTCCGCCTCGGAACGCTGGTCTCCCCCGCCACCTTCCGCGCGCCGGCGCTGCTCGCGAACGCCGCCGCGACCGTCGACGTCATCTCCGGCGGAAGGGTCGAGCTGGGGATGGGCGCCGGCTGGCTGGAGCGCGAGCACCGCGCATTCGGATTTCCCTTCCCGGACCCGAGCATCCGGAGGGAGATGTTCGCGGAGCAGCTCGAGATCGTCCATCGCCTCTGGACGGAGGAGCGCGTCGATTTCCGCGGGCACCACTACGCGCTCGAGCAGGCTCCCGCCCAGCCGAAGCCGGTGCAGGAGCCCCGTCCGCCGCTGATCGTCGGCGGCAGCGGCTCGCGCAGCACGATCGAGGCCGCCGCGCGCTTCGCCGACGAGTACAACTCCCCCTTCGTCTCTCCCGCCGAAGCCGCGGCGATCAAGGCGAAGCTCGCGGCCCGTCTCCGCTTCTCGGTGATGACGCAGCTCTACGTCGGGGAGACGCGCGACGACGCGCTCGCGCGGGCTCGGGCGCTCTACGACAGCCGCGAGCTGCCGCAGAGCTTCGAGGAGTGGCTGGCGCCGCGGCTGGAACACGGTGTCGTGGGCTCGGTGGAAGAGGTCGTCGAGCGGTTGCGCGAGTACGAGCGGGCGGGCTGCGACCGGGTGATGCTCCAGCACCTCCTCCACACGGACCTCGAGCCGGTGCGCGTGATCGGCCGCGAGCTCGCTCCCGCGCTCGCGTAGGCGCCGTCCTCCCCGTCCGCGACGATCCCGCGCGTGGACGGTGCGGGAACGCAGCGGCTCGAGGCGTTCAGCGACGGCGTGTTCGCGATCGCCGCCACGCTGCTCGTGCTCGAGTTCACCGTCTCGTCGGGCCGCGCCCTCGGCAGCCAGCTCCTTCACCTCTGGCCCTCGTATCTCGCGTACGCGACGAGCTTCGTCACGATCGGGATCATCTGGATGAACCATCACCACACGGTCTCGCTGCTCGGACGCACCGACCGGCCGATGCTCTTTCTCAACAACCTGCTCCTGCTGACGATCGCGTTCCTCCCGTTCCCGACGAGGCTCGTCGCCCAGTACCTCCAGCGCGACGGCGAGCAGGCCGCGGCGCTCCTGTACGCCGCGACGTTCGTCCTCATGGCCGGCATGCACCAGGTGTGGTGGCAGTACGCGCGCCGCAACCGGCGGCTGATCGCCGAGGCGATCCCCGACGCGGCGCTGCGCGCCGTCGACCGCGCCTACCTTCCGGGCGTGCCGATGTACGGGACGGTCTTCGTCGTCGCGTTCTTCAGCCCGCTCGGCGCCGTCTTCCTGACGTTCGCGATCGCGGCGTTCTATCTACCGTCCGCCGCCCTCTTCGATCGCTGAGGCGAGCCAGGCGGCGGCGGCGGCCAGCGAGTCGGGGTCGCTCGACTTGAGAACGACCTCGACCTCCGAGCCGCTCGCCGGAAAGCTCGGGTACGAGCCGACGAGGACGCGGGGCCAACGCTCTCCCGCCTCGGCGAGGGCGGCGGCGATGACGCTCTCGTGCGTGGGGTAGACGCGGCGCCACGACTCGATCGGGCTGCCGCGGCGGAACTCCTCCTCGATCCCCTCGAACATCGCCTCCATCTCGCTCGGCAGGCCCGGCAGGACATAGACGTTCTCGAGCGCGAAGCCGGGTGCGCCGCCGAGCGGGTTCGCGAGCGGCCGGCTGCCGCGGGGCAGGAGCGCCCAGCGCGCCGCGTACTCGGGATCGCGCAGGAAGCGCGCGCGAAGGTCGGCGGCAACGTCGGGCAGCTCCTCCTGCGGCACGGCGAACGCGGCCGCGATCGCCTCCCGCGTGAGGTCGTCGGGGGTGCCGCCGAGGCCGCCGGTGACGAGCAGGAAGTCGACGCGCGGGGCCTCGGCGCGGACGAGCTCGGCCACCGCCTCGATCTGGTCGGGGAGCGCGGCCACGAGCCGCACCGAGACGCCGAGCGGCGCGAGGCGGCGGGCGAGCCAGCTCGCGTTCGTGTTCGGCACGTCGCCGCAGACGATCTCGTTTCCGATGGTGAGGATCGACGCCGTGCCGCTCACAGCTGAAGCGTACGGGTCGCCGCGAGGGCCTCCAGGAAGCGGCGGTCGTGCGTGACGAGGACGACCGCGCCCTCGTAGGCCGCGAGCGCCCGCTCGAGCTCCTCGATCGCCTCGACGTCGAGGTGGTTCGTCGGCTCGTCGAGGACGAGGCAGTTGACGCCGCGCGCGGCGAGCAACGCGAGGCCGGCCCGCGTCCGCTCCCCCGGGGAGAGCGAAGCCGCCGCGCGGAGAACGTCGTCCGTGCCGAGCCCGAACTTCGCGAGCAGCGTGCGGGCGCTCTGGGCGTCGAGCTGCGCGAAGATCTCCAACAGCGGCGCGTCTCCGGAGAGGGCCGCCCGATCCTGCTCCAGCTCGCCGACGACGACGCCGGGCCCGACCCAGCGGCTCCCGGCCGCGAGCGGCAGCCGCCCGAGCAGCGCCTCGAGCAGCGTCGACTTCCCGCTCCCGTTCGCGCCGGCCACCGCGAGCCTGTCTCCCCAGCCGAGCGAGAGGTCGAGCGGGCCGAGCCGGAAGTCGCCGCGCTCGACGACCGCCTGCTCGAGGCGCAGCACGGCGTCGCCGCTCCGCGCCTCCGGTGCGAGCCGCAACCGCAACTCCCACGGCTCGTACGGCTTCTCGACGGTCTCGAGCCGCGCGAGCTTCGCGCCGTACGTCCGCTTCACGTCCTTCGACTTCTTCTTCTTCCGGCCCTGCCCGTAGCCACGCCGCTCCCAGTCCGCCATGCGGCGCTGCTGCTCCTCGATCCGGTCCCGCTCGGCCACGAATCCCTCCCAGCGCGCGTGCTCGCGCTCGCGCCGCCGCGCGCGCTCTGCCTCGTAGTCGCTCCAGCCGCCCGCGTACTCGCGCGTGCGGTGCGTCCACTCGTCGAGCTCGACGATGCGCGTGACCGTGCGATCGAGGAACGTGCGGTCGTGCGAGACCACGACGACCGAGCCGGGGCACGACGCGAGCGAGCGCTCGAGCCAGCCGAGGCCGTTGAAGTCGAGGTCGTTCGTGGGCTCGTCGAGGAGGAGCACGTCGAAGTCGCCGCGGAGCATCGGGCCGAGCGCGGCGCGCGCCTCCTGGCCGCCCGAGCGCCCGTGGCGGTCCTTGCGCTCCTGCGCCAGGTAGCCGACGGCGAGCGCGGGCGGAGTCCTCCGGATCCGGCCGGAGTCCGGGTCGTCGATCCCTGCCAGCAGGCGGAGCAGCGTCGACTTGCCGGCGCCGTTCGGGCCGACGAGCCCGATCCGGGCGCGCGGCGGCACGACGAGATCGACGCCGGCGAGGACGACCTCCGCTCCGTACGACTTCGAGACTCCGGCCGCGACGAGCGAGCCGGCGAGGCGAGACATGCGCGAGACCTCCGTACTGCGAGAAAGGGTCCCGGATGACGCTGTGTCACCTGGGACGAGGGACCTGGATGGACGGGTCAGTCGCGCATAGCCGGCGCGGTCGCGCCGCCGGCGACTGTAGCAGCGCTACCGGTCCCGCACGGGCACGACGAAGACCGAGCCGTCCTCCTCGAGCACGCGGACGCTCGCGCCGTAGTGCGCGGCCACGTTCGGCGCCGACAGCACCTCTGCGGCCGCGCCCTCGGCAGCGACGGCGCCCCGGTCGAGGAGCACGAGCCGGTCGGCGTACTGGCCGGCGAGCGTGAGGTCGTGGAGCGTCGTGACGACCGCGAGCCCGTCGCCGCGCAGCGCGTCGACGAGCTCGAGCACGAGCTGCTGCCGGCCGAGATCGAGCGACGTCGTCGGCTCGTCGAGCAGCAGCACGGGCGCCTCCTGCGCGAGCGCACGCGCGAGCACGGTCCGCTGGAGCTCGCCGCCGCTGAGCGAGCCGAGCGGGCGCTCGGCGAACTCCTCCAGCTCGAGCCGCCGCAGCGCGCGCGCCGCCGCCTCGCGGTCGCGGCGTCCCTCGCCGCCGAGGTACGGGATGTGCGGAGTGCGGCCGAGCAGGACGTACTCCGCCACCGTCAGCTCCGGCGGCGTCTCGGGCTTCTGCGGGACGTACGCGACGAGGCGCGCGAGCGCCCGGCGCCCGAGCGCGCGCGCGTTCCGGCCGTCGACGGCGATCTCGCCCTCGTAGCGGACGAGCCCGGCGAGCGCCCGCAGCGCCGAGGTCTTCCCGGCGCCGTTCGGGCCGATCAGCGCCGTCCATTCGCCCGCCGCGACGCGCAACGAAAGCTCTCGCACGGCCGCCAGCGCACCGAACCGCACCCAGAGGTCGCGTGTCTCGATCATCTCGTGCCCCGCGAGGTGCGCAACACGACGGCGAAGAACGGCGCGCCCAGGAAGGCGGTGACGACGCCGATCGGCAGCTCCGCCGGCGAGAGGACGGTACGCGCGACGATGTCGGTGAGGACGAGGAAGCCGGCACCGGCGACGAGCGAGAGCGGGACGACGGCGCGGTAGCTCGTCGAGACGAGCAGGCGGATCGTGTGCGGGACGATGATCCCGACGAAGGCGATCAGGCCGCTCACCGACACCGCGGCGGCCGTCCCGAGCGTGGCCGCCACGACGATCGCCAGCCGCGCCCGGGCCACGTCGACGCCGAGGCTCGCCGCCTCGTCGTCACCGAGGCTGAGCACGTCGAGCACGCGCCGGTGGAGGACGAGCACGAGCGAGCTCACGGCGATGTAGGGCGCGCAGATCGCGACGTCGCTCCAGGTCGAGGTCGAGAAGCCGCCGAGCAGCCACGCGTAGACGTTCTGGAGGACGTCGGTGTGCTGCTGCTGGACGAAGGTCTGCACGGCGGCGGTGAAGGTCGCCGTCGTCACGCCGGCGAGGACGAGGGCGCCGGTCGTCCGCCCAGCGCCCGCCGAGCGGCCGAGCGCGTACGTGACGACGACGGCGGCGATCGCACCGATGAACGCGGCGAGCGGCAGCGTCCACCCGGGGCCGGCGGCAGCAGCCCCGTAGACGATCGCGAGCGTCGCTCCCAGCCCCGCCCCGCCCGCGACGCCGAGCAGGTAGGGGTCGCAGAGCGGGTTCCGGAACACGCCCTGGTATGCGGCGCCCGACACCGAGAGCATCCCGCCGACGAGCGCGGCGAGCGCCACCCGCGGTGCCCGGAGCTGCCAGATCACCGCACGGTCGACCGCATCCAGCGGCTGGTGGACGTGCAGGAGCGGAACGTACGAGAGCGCCGAGTGGACGATCGCGCCGATCCCGATCCCGACCGGTCCGACGGCGAGCCCGACGACGAGCGCCGCGACGAGGAACGCCGCAGCGCCGGCGCCGGCACGCAGGCCGACGCCCCGCGCCTCGACCCGCGGCACCGCCTGCTCACGAACCGCGTCGACCGCCGCCATCAGCGCCGCCGCGCGACGCGGGCGACCGCGGCGGCGAAGTCGACGATGCGTGGGCCCCAGCGCGATGCGATGTCGTCGTTCACGCGGATCACGCGGTGATCCTTCACGGCGGCGATCGTCTTCCACCCGGGCCTCGCCGCCACCTTGGCGGGAGTCTGGCCGCAGCACCTCGAGTCGGCGAGGACGATGATCTGCGGGTTCGCCTGCAGGATGTACTCGGCGGACAGCTGCGGATATCCGGTGTGCGCCGTGTCGGCGCGGTCGGCGATGTTGCGGAAGCCGAAGAGGCCGTAGATCCGCCCGATGAACGTCTGGGACGTCGCCGAGTAGTAGGTCGGATCGAGCTCGTGGTACACGCGCAGATGTCGCCGCGACTCGGGGACGCTGCGGACGATGGCCCGCAGGCGCCGCGCCATCGACCTCACGAGCGCCCGCGCCCGGCGGACGTGGCCGGTCATCCGTCCGAGCTGCTTGATCTCCTGGTACGCACCGAGGACGCTCTTCGCCGCCGGCTCGTCGACGACACGGATCCCGAGCTGCTCCAGCTGGTGGACGAACGCGCCACCGTACGAGATGACGACGAGGTCGGGGTGGTAGGTGGCGATCGCCTCGACGTTCGGGTCGAGCCCCGAGAGGGCCGTGCGTGGCGCACGCCTCGGGTAGTCGGAGTCCTGGTCGACGGCGACGACCTGCTTGCCCGCGCCGATCGCGTAGAGGTCCTCGGTCACGGTCGGCGAGAGGGAGACGATGCGCTGCGGGTAGGCCTTGCCGCGGTGGGCCCGCCCGCCTCGGTGCGCCGCCGCCGCCGAGAGCGAGACCGCCACGAGGGCAACCGTCAGCAACGCCACGACTACGAGGGAACGGCGAAACACGAATCCTCCTTCCGCGAGGGGTTCGGTCTGGCGGCGGGCGGCAGGTCTTCTGACTCGAGGCTCCCTCCCCCGCCGCCTTCCCGGGCTCGCGGCCCAGTGGCGTCGTGACGGGAGAGCGTCTCCCCTTACAGCGGCGGGACCGTCCCGGATTCGCACCGGAGTTCCCTCACCGCTCGCCGATGTGTGGCGGGAATCTAGCATCGGGCCTCGTGCCTGCGCCTTCGCTCGCAATCGACCTCGACGGCGTCCTCGCCGACACGCGCCCGCTCTGGGAGGCGTGGCTCGAGGACGCGGCCCGCCGCGCACGGGTCGAGCTCGACGTGCCGGAGGACCGCTCCGCTGCGGCACCCGTGCTCGACGAGGCGCTCGGCGACTGGCGTCCGCTGCTAGCGCGCTTCGCCGCCGACCGTGCACCGGTCTGGTTCCGCCCGCGGGCGGAGACGAACGCGCTGCTGCGGCGGCTCTCGGCAGCGGGCACGAAGATCGGCGTCGTCACGGACGCTCCGCTCGAGCTCGCGGAGCTCGCCCTCGCACACGTCGGTGCCGGCCGCTACGTCGACGCGGTCGGTGTGCTCGACGAGGTGCGCGCGAGCCTGGGGGCGGAGGTCGTCGTCGTCACCTCGCGTGAGGAGCTCTCCCGTGCGGCGGCACTAGGATGAGCAGTATGGAGCACGACCTTTCCGACCGGCGCTTCGAGACCCTGCTCGAGCGGCTCGACCGGATCGCCGACGAGCTCGCGAAGACGAACAAGCGTCTCGACAACGACGAGAACTTCCTCCGGATCGCGCGGGAGCTCGCGACGCTGAACGAGTCGCTGCAGGCGCTCGCCTACGCGGCGCTCGGGCAGCAGGCGCCACAGGTCCGCCGCCGCCGCACCGGCTGAGGCAGCCGTGCCGACGGCGTGCCGACGGCACGTTACGAGACCGTAAGGCCGCCGTGCCGACGGCACGTTACGTAACAGCAACGGGATCACCGTCCTGCCCCGCACCGTCCTGCCCGAGTGGCCGCCACGTCGTGGGAGAGCGATGCGACGGCTTTGCGAGCTAGCCCAGGCGCCAGATGTCGAGCACGCCGCTCATGGTGTGGTCGTTCGCGTTGCCCTCGGGCAGGGCGACGCGGCCGTCGACGACGATTGGGCTGTTCCAGTGGCCGCCGCCGCAGGCAAGCGTCGCGACGAGCTTCCCGTTCGCCGGGTGGTAGACGCGGAGGCCGCCGCCGGGGTCGTACACCCAGAGCAGCCCGCCCGCGACGACGGGGCTCGTGCCGCCGTTGTCGTTCCGCCAGGAGCGACGGAGGCGGTTGCCGCGCAGCCGCCACGCCTCGGTGCCGCCGTTGTCGGCCGCGATCAGCCAGGTCTGCCTCCCCCTCCGCCAGACCGCCGGCGCGGTGAAGAGATCGGTCCCCGACGGCGTGGAGACGATCTGCAACTCGTGGTCGATGTGCGGCGACCGGCCGCGAAGCCGCGCGAGTGAGAGAAGGCGGATCTTGCCGTCCTTGCCGCCCTGCACGATCAGCCGCCGTGTGAGATAGACCGGTGAGGTCGAGCCGAGATCGAGATCGGAGGCGTTCAGCTGCTGCGTGTTCGCGGGCGTGTAGTTGCCGATCAGCCTCGCGGCCCGCGAGAGGAGAAGGACGGAGTCGCCCCAGTCGGTGCGCCCGTTCCACGGCGCGTTGCCGGTGGCGACGAGCAGGTCGCCGCTACCCGGGACGACGACGGCGCCGGCGCGGCCCCAGATCGCCGAGTCGCTCGAAGGACAGGACGCCGGGGAGATGACCCCGTGGCGGTTCGAGCAGAGCGAGTTCCAGACGTGGAGCACGTGGCCGTTCCGGGCGGAGAGGATCACGACGTGCCCCTGATAGGGCGGCGCGTCGCCGATGTAGCCGCCCGTCGTGGCGATCACGTGCCCGTTCGCGAAGTTGAGCGAGGCGGCGATCTTCTCGCGCGAGGGCAGGCGCGTGATCGACCTGCGCCAGGCGACCCGCCCGGTCGCGACCGAGAGCTTCTGGATCCGGCCGTCGGGCGATGCCGCATAGATCCACCGGCGGCCCGGGTCGGCGACGGGCGTCGCGGTGGTGATCCGGGCGGAGCCCGACCACGACGAGTAGCCGGGCGGCTTCCAGCTCCAGAGGATCGCACCGTTCGAGGCGTCGATCGCGAGTGTGATCCCGTACGTGGTCGTGACGAAGAAGGCGTCGTGCTGCGAGCCCTCGATCGACACGCCGTGGAGGTAGATCGGCGAGGAGTCGACGGTCCCGGGCAGCTGCACCTGCTGCCGCCGTAGAGCACCGACGCCCGCGACGCCGATCCCGGTCGCCCACGGGGCGTCGTTGCTCCGGCGGGCGTCGTAGCCGAAGCGCGTCCAGTCGTGGCCGGCGGCGGCGAGGGTCTTGCCCGCGCCGCGCACGCCGCTCGTGCCCGCGCTGCCGCACGCGGCGAGAGTGAAGACCCCGAGGAGGAGGGCTAGCGCCGCAACAGCACGCGACGTAGCTCGTCCTCCTTGCCGGGCTCGAGGATCGCCAGCACCTGGTCCCCCTCCTCGAGCACGGTCGATCCGACGGCGATCTCGGCCCGCCCGCCGCGCATCACCGAGATGAGGCGCGACCCTTCCGGCAGGTCGAGCCCTTCGACGCGCTTGCCCGCGGAGGGCGAGTCGCCGTCGATCTGCACCTCGACGATCTCGAGGTTCTCGCGGCGGAGCTCGAGCAGGTGGATCAGGTCGTGCTCGGGCACCTCGTGCTCGACGAGCGCCATGATGCTCGAGGTCGCGCAGACCGTCGGCGAGATCCCGAGCAGGTCGAAGTGCGCCTGGTTGCGGGGATCGTTGACGCGGGCGATCACCTTCGGCACGCCGTACTTCTCGCGCGCGATCTGGCCGATCACCATGTTGTCCTCGTCGTCGCCGGTTAGCGCGAGGACGACGTCGGGCGGCCGCGCCATGCCGGCGCGCTCGAGAACGTACAGCTCGGTCGCGTCGCCCCGCTGCACCTGGTGCTCGAACTCGTCCTCGAGCCGCTCGAACCGGTCACGGCGCTGCTCGATCAGCGTCACCTCGTGCCCGAGACGCAGGAGCGAGCGCGCGACGTTCGCGCCGACCTTGCCGCCGCCGGCGACGATGACGTACATCAGCCCGCCTCGACCTGCTCGGGCAGGGCACACTCCCGCGCCGCCTGCATCAGCGTGTCGATCGCGACGCTGGTCGGGCAGACGGTGCGGAGGCCGCGCTCGTCGTAGAAGCGCGCGCGGGCCGGGTCGAGCACGCGGACGACGACGCAGCGGACGTCGAAGCGCTTCTGGGCCACCTGCCCGATCACGATGTTCGTGTTGTCGCCGTCGGTCGCGACGACGACCGCGTCCGCCTCCTCGATCCCCGCCTCGCGGAGGAGGTCGGCGTCCATCCCGTGTCCGACGATGAACGAGCCGGGCCAGCCCTCGCCGAGCCGCGAGAGCGCATCCTCGTTCTCGTCCACGACGGTGACGGCCCAGCCCTCCTGGTGGAGTTGGAGGGCGATCGACGAGCCGACGCGACCGCAGCCGATTATCAGCGCTTTCATCGTGGCGGAGCGTAGCGCGGAGTGCCGCCCTCACACCTCTTCGAGGACGTTCTGCGGGAACGCGACGATGAGCACCTCGGCGCGCGCATTCCGCAGGACGTAGACGACCGTCGGCGAGAAGAAGCGCGATTGGCGGCGCCAGCGCGGCGAGGAGCCGAGCACGATCAGGTCCGCCCCGCTCTCCTCGGCGGCAGCGACGATCGCCTCGCCGATCGCGCGCGCGCGCACCGCGCGTCCTTCCACCGCGACCCCGTTGTCGGCGCCGAGCACGGCGGCCTCGGCGAGCGAGGCTGCGGCCCGCTCCTCCTCGTCGATCATCTCCGCGTCGAGCGGCTTGTCGAGCGGGACGAGGATCACGTGGAGCGCCTCCACCGAGGCGCCGCGCTCCTGGGCGAGCTTGACGGCGGTGGCGACCATCTCCTCGCCGATCTCGCCGAGCTTCATCGGCACGAGGATCTTCGAGAACTCGGCCTGCGGCAGCTCCGCCTCGACGGGAGGCTCGACATGCTCGAGCAGCCCCGTGCCCCGGCCGCGCCGCACGAAGAGGTAGACGACGGCGCCGGCGGCGAGCCAGGCCGGCCCGCCGTAGCGAGCGCCGATGTGCGTGTACATCGCGGCGACGAAGATCGCTGCCGTCGCGAGCGCCCCGGCGACCGTCGGCACCGGGACCTCGACGCCCCGCACGCGCAGTCCGAGCGGCACGCGAAACGGCCGCGTCAGCTCGGGCTTCGTCGCCCGCAGCCGTACGACTGCGAGCTGCGCCGCCGTGAACGCGAGCAGGACGCCGAAGCTGAAGAGGCTCGCGAGGAACGCGACCGGATTCGTCGTGAACGCCGTGGCGAGCAGGAGCGCGATCGCGACGAGTGCCGCGGCGACGACCGCCTGCGGCGAGTGGAGGCTGCGGCGGCTGAGCCGCCCGAACGCGGACGGCAGCTGCCCGTGCTCTCCCATCGAGTAGGCGAGGCGCCCGAAGCCGGAGTTCGAGGTCGCAGCCGCCGTCAGCAGGATGAGGGCCCCGGTGATCCCGACGTAGACGCGGAGCACGTGCTCGACCCAACCGGCGACGTGCGGCCCGAGCGCGTAGACGATCCCCATCAGCGGCGCCCGCTCGTACCCGGTGCCGAGGGCGGTCGTCCCGTGCGGCGCGGGGTAGGCGGAGAGGGCGACGAGGGCGATCAGGACGGTGACGGCGACGACGGCGCCGATGCCCGTGAACAGGCTGCGAGGCATGTCGCGTCCGGGCTGTCGTGTCTCCTCGGCGAGGTTCGCCACCGTCTCGAGGCCCGTGTAGGCGAGGAACGCGAGCGGCAGCGCGAAGGCGAGCTCGTGCCACGAAGGCTGGATGCCGAGCACGAGCCCCCGGCCGAGCGCGTTCGTCGAGAAGAGGAACACGAAGCCGAGCACGACGAGCAGGAGCTGCGTGACGAGGTCGAGCACGGGGACGACGAGGCTGAACGAGTAGAGATGCGTCCGCGCGACCAGCCGCGCGACGGCGATCGCCGCGATCACGCCGCAGCCCACCCACACGTCGCCCGGGTGGTGCGCGATCGAGGAGATGCCGACCGCGAGCCCGAGGTAGTGCGGGAAGAAGAGCGCCGAGAGCGCGATCACGATCAGGTAGTCGAGGAAGAGCGCCCAGCCGGTGAGGAACCCCGCGAAGTCGTTGAACGCGACGCGCACGAACGTCGCTGCGCCGCCCACCTCGCCGATCGTCGTCGTCCCCTCCGCGTACGAGAGCGTCACGACGAGGAAGAGCAAACCGACGAGGCCGAGGACGGCGGGCGTCAGCCCGAGCGCGTGGAGCGCGACGATCCCGAGCGCGAAGTAGAGCGAAGACGCGACCTCGCCGTACGCGATCGACGCGAGGGCGGGCGCGTCGAGCACGCGTTGCAGCCGCGGCAGCTTGCGGGCCATCGGCTAACGCCGGCGCGCGAGGTAGAGGCGCCCCAGGCCGAGCGCGAGAAAGAGGATGCCGAGCAGGTAGCCCACGCTGCCGCCGCCGACCCGGGCGGTCTGGGCGAGGAGCGCGATCCCGAGGCCCACCGAGACCAGGCCGAAGAGGACGACCGAGCGGCGATAGAACGTCATGCGGCCACCTCGTCTGCGGCGGTAGCGACCATCACGCGACATGGTGCATGACGGAGGACGAAGTCCACCGTGTCACCGAAGATCTGCCGGCGCCCGCGCTGGAGCCGCATGCGGCGCGGCCCCGCCATCACGACGATCTCGGAGCCGCGGCGGGTCGCCTCGTCGACGACCGCGCGGCCCGCGTTCCGGGTGCGCGCGATGCGCCCGATCACGCGGACGCCGTACGACTCGCCGATCGCGCGCGCCTCGTCGAGCTGCCGGTTCGCCTCCTGCACCTCGTCGGGAAGCTCCGCGTCGAGCGGCAGGTCGAGGGGCACCTCGATCGCGGTCAGCGCCACGATCGCTGCGCGACGCTCGGCCGCGAGGCGGCAGGCCACGTCCATGGCCTCCTCCGACGCGTAGCCGGCGGCGAGCGGGACGAGGATGTGGCGGAACTCGAGCGCGGCGGCCGGCCCGTACTCGACCGGCGCCCGGACCGTCTCCTTCAGCGGCACCCGGAGGATCCGCCGCCGGTACACGACGTAGACGACGAACCCGAGGCCGAGCCAGCCGAGGCCCGCGTAACGGGTGCTCGGGTACTGGATCACGACGTCGAGCCAAGAGAGCGAGGTCGCGAGGCCGCCGATCACCGCGAACACCGGCCAGTCGACGCCGCGCCAGTGCAGGTTCGGCCTCGCGCGCCACGGCAGCTCCTCCCCCGCCCGCCGCCGCCGCAGCTGGATCACCGCGGCGTGCGCGACCGTGAACGAGAGCATCGCGCCGAACGAGTACATCGTGCTCAGGAAGTCGGTCTTCCCCGGCAGGAGGACGAGGATCGAGACGAAGCCGGCGAAGACGATGAGGGAGAGCCACGGGGTCTTGAACCTCGGGTGCAGGCGCCGGAAGAGCGCAGGGAGCTGCCGGTACCCGGCCATCGCGTACGTGATCCGCGACGCGCCGATCACGCCGGCGTTCGTGGCGATGAAGAGGATCGTCGCCGCGAGCACGCCGACGTAGATCTTGATTCCGGAGAGCAGCGTCCCGTGGATCCCGAGGTGCTCGACGAGGCCGAGCACCGGATCGTTCGCGAAGCCGCCCTGGGACGGCGGGAGCCCGAGCACCGTCTGCTGCTGCCCGTGGATCAGGTGCACCGGCATCGCCGAGAGCGCGATCATCGGCAGCGTGAAGTAGATGGCGAAGACGGCGATCGCGACCATCAGGATCGAACGCGGGATCGAGCGCACGGGGTCGCGCGCCTCCTCCGAGAGGTTGGAGACCGTCTCGATGCCCGTGTAGGCGATCATCCCGACCGGGATCGCGAGCAGGAAGTTCCCCCAGCTCGGAGCCGTGCCGAAGTGGACGTTCGCCTTCAGCGTGTGCGGGCTGAAGACGAGGAAGAAGCCGAGCAGCACGAGCAGCACCTGCGTGCTGAAGTCGATCGCGGCGAGGACGACGTTGATGCGCGCCGACTCCTGGATGCCGACGATGTTGAGCGCGACGAGGACGACGATGACGACCGCGCCGCCGATGATGTCCCACGGGTTCTGCTTCAGCGGCTCCCAGAAGATCGAGAGGTAGTGCGGCACGAAGAACGCCGAGATGGCGATCGTGATCACGTAGTTGAGCATCTGGGCCCACGCCGCACCGAAGGAGACGAGCTCGTTGAAGGCGTGGCGCGCGAAGCTCGACGAGCCGCCCGCCTCCGGGTAGCGCACCGTTCCCTCCGCGTAGGTCGCCGCGGTGGCCGCGAAGAAGAGGCCCGCGATGACGAAGACCGCGGGCGTCAGCCCGAGCGCGAAGAACGCGGTTACGCCGAGCGCGTAGTAGATCGACGAGCCGACGTTGCCGTACGCGGTGGCGAAGAGCGCGTTCGCCCCGAGGACGCGCTCGAGCTCGTGCGCCTGCCGCCTCCGTCGTGCCACGGGCGGAATGTACTCGGCGCACCTGCGGCCACCGGCCCGGTGGCGATCATGACGCGGCACGGCGCGGCGCGAACGAGCTGGAGCACGTCGTGCGGGAAGGCCCTGCGGAAGCCGCGCCGCGACTCCACCGGCGCGCCGACGACGACGAGCTCGGCGTGATACACGGCGGCGATGGCGGCCACGTCGTCGCCCAGCCGTCCCGCGCGTGTCCGCAGGATCCGGCGGCGAACGCCCGCGCCGTACGCCGCTGCGACCGCGGCCGCAGCGGCGAGCCGCTCCCGCAGCTCAGCCAGCTCCGGAGCGAAGTGCGCGCCCAGCGGCAGCTCGTACGGGACGACGAGGGGCGCGACGAGGACGACGCGGGCTCCACGGTCGGCGGCGAGCTTGCATGCGAGGTCGAGCGCGTGCTGCGTCTCCTCCTGCTCGAGCACGGGAACGACGATCCTGCGCAGCCCCGGCAATCTCATCGCAGGAGCTGGTAGGGAACCGAGGCGAGCATCACGTGCGGCTCGAAGAGGAGCAGCCGCTTCACGTAGAGCGCACGCTGGTTGTGGAGGACATGCCGCCAGCCGCGGACAACGAGCTCCGGCAGCACCGCGAGCACGTCGTCGCCGCCCGCGGTGAGCCCGCGCAGGTAGAGGAGCAGCGGGTCGCCGATGTCGCGGTACGGCGCCGCGAGGACCTCGAGCGGCAGGCGCGGCCCCTCGGCCCGCCACTCGCGCCGGATCGCGGCCGCCTCGTCCTCGTCGAACGCGAAGTGGACGGCGCGGGTATCCGGGAGGCCGACCGCACGCGCCCAGTTGACGGCGCGCATCGAGGCGGCGTTCGCACCCGAGACGAAGATGCGCGCGACGAGCGGCCGCGCGGCCGGTAGGTCGCCGACCGCCGGCACGTCGACGAGGACGACGCCCTGCTCGGCGAGCAACCGCAGCTTGAGACCGAGCTCGAACGGGTGGCGTGCCTGCTCGAGCAGCGACGGGCTCCGGAACTGCTCGGGCACGACGACCGTCACGAACTCCGACTCGCCGCGCGGGAGTCGCCAGACCTGCTCGAGCACGGCGTCCACCGCACCGCCCTTCGGATCGAGCATCTCGAGCAGCGGCATGCCCCCGGCGAGGTGGAACCAGCGCGGGCCGATGCCCGGATCCGTTCCGCGGCGCGGCAGGTGGATCGCCCGCAGCCCGTGCGGTGCGATCGTCCGGCCGACGGCGAGGGCCCGTTCGGTGGCGGGATCGAGTGCCTCGACGACGAGCAGCGTCTCGTTCCGCGCTGCGGGCGCCGCCGCGACGGCGGCCGCCCCGGCGCGCAGCCGCCGTGCGACCCGCTCGTAGTGCCGCCGCACCCCGAGCATCCCCACGACGATCACGGGGATCGCGACGGTGACGAGCCATGCGCCCTCGGCGAACTTCGTCCAGATCACGATCGCGGTCACGAGGCCGGTTGCCGCCGCGCCGGTCGCGTTCACGGCCGCACGGTGGCGCCAGCCCGGTGTCTGCGTCCGCCGCCAGTAGCGCACCATCCCGGCCTGCGAGAGCGTGAACGCGGTGAAGACGCCGATCACGTAGAGGTGGATCAGGCTGTTGGTGTTCGCCTTGTAGACGACGAGCAGGGCGGCGGCGAGGGCTGCGAGCACGAGCATCCCGTTCGAGAAGACGAGCCGGTCGCCGAGATTCGAGAACTGCCGCGGCGCGAAGCGGTCCCGCGCGAGCAGCGCCGACAGCCGCGGGAACCCCTGGAACGACGTGTTCGCAGCGAGGACGAGGATGAGCAGCGTCGTCGCCTGCACGCCGTAGTACATGAACGCGCCGGTCGAGCCCGGACGGAAGACCGTCCGCGCGATCTGCGACACGACCGAGTCGGTCGCGCTCGGGTGCGCGTGCACGTGGACGGCGAGGAACGAGACGCCGAGGAACATGGAGACGGCGATCGTCCCGAGCACGGCGAGCGTGGTGGCGGCGTTCCTGCCCTGCGGGTGGCGGAAGGCGTTGACGCCGTTCGCGATCGCCTCGACGCCGGTCAGCGCGGTCGAGCCCGACGAGAACGCGCGCAGGAGCACGAAGACCCCGACGGCACCCGCTCCGGCCGGGAGCGGGTTCGGCACGACCGCCTGGTGGAGGTTCCCCGCCGCGAGCTCGACCAGGCCCGTGACCACGAGCGCGCCGATCGCCGTGACGAAGGCGTAGGTCGGGAGCGCGAACAGGAGCCCCGACTCGCGCACGCCGCGCAGGTTGGCGAGCACGATCACGCCGAGGCACGCGAGCGAGAGCTCGACCTTGTCCCCGGTGAGCGAGGGGACGAACGAGGTGATCGCGTAGATCCCCGCCGAGATCGAGACGGCGACGGTGAGCACGTAGTCGGTGAGCAGCGCGGCGGCGGCGACGAGGCTCGGCGCCGTCCCGAGGTTCTCTCGCGCGACGACGTACGCGCCGCCGCTCGTCTCGTAGGCCCGCACCGTCTGGCGGTACGAGAGGATCACCGTCCCGAGCAGGGCGGCGATCGCGATCGAGATCGGGAAGACGAGATGGGCCGAGGCCGCCGACACGGCCACGAGTACGACGAGCGCCGACTCGGTCGCGTACGCGACCGACGAGAGCGGGTCCGAGGCGAAGATCGGCAGTGCCAGCCACTTCGGCAGCAGCGTCTCCTCGATCTGGCCGGTGCGCATCGGCCGGCCGACGAGCACGCGGCGCAGGCGCCTCGGCTCGAGGGCCTCCTCGTCCAGCTCCTCACGGCGCGGCAGCGCGCTCACGGGTCCGACGCTAGGCGCGCCCCGCTCAAGCCACGCTCAGGGATCCGGCGAGCGCCTCAGGAAGTTCTCAAGGACCCCGAGTCGGCGATTCGGTAGCCGGCACCGGGCTCGGTGAGGATGTAGCGCGGCCGCGCGGGATCCGGCTCGAGCTTGCGCCGGAGCTGGGAGACGTAGACGTGGAGGTAGTGCGACTCCTCGCCGTAGCCCCTCCCCCACACCTCGCGCAGCAGCGTCGCGTGGGTGAGCAGCTTCCCCGGGTTGCGTGCGAGCACCCGCAGGAGCGCGAACTCGTGCGGCGTGAGCTGCACCGGCTCGCCGCCCACCGAGACGGCGCGCTTCTCGAGGTCGATGCGGAGGTCGCCGAGCTCGACGACCGGCTCGGCCGGCGCGTCGGCGCGGCGGAGGGCGGCCCGCAGCCGTGCGAGCAGCTCCTCGATGCCGAACGGCTTCGTCACGTAGTCGTCGGCGCCCGCGTCGAGCGCCGCGACCTTCTCGGTCTCGTCGCCGACGACCGAGAGGACGATCACCGGAGCATCACTCCACGTGCGGAGCTCCCGGCAGACGTCGACGCCGGTCCCGTCGGGCAGCACGAGGTCGAGGACGACTGCGTCGGGCGGATTCGCGGCGAGCGCGACGAGCGCGCCCTCGACGCTCTCGGCCGTCTCGACCTCGTAGCCCGCGCCGTGCAGGCTCGTTCGCAGTGCACGGAGGATCTGCGGCTCGTCGTCGACGACCAGCACGCGCTGGGCGTTCATGCGCGGACCGGCTCCCGCGCCGCGAGCGGCAGCGAGAGCACGAGGTGCCCGCCTCCGGGATCGTCCTGCGCCCAGACGCGACCGCCGTTCGCCTCGGCGAAGCCGCGCGCGATCGCGAGACCGAGCCCCGAGCCGCGCCCGGCGGCCGCGCCGCGCCTGAACGGCTGGAAGAGCGCGTCGCGCCGTTCGGACGGCAGGCCGGGCCCGCGGTCGACGACGTGGAGGCGGAGCTCGGTCGCTCCCGCCTCCGCGCGCACGAGGACGGTCGAGCCGGGTGGCGAGTAGCGAAGCGCGTTGCCGACGAGGTTGGCGAGGACGCGCTCTACCTGCCCGGCGTCCACCTCCACCGGCGGCGCGTCGGGCGGGATCTCGAGGCGGACCCGCTCCGCCTCCTCGCCGAGGCCGGCGAGCGCCTGGCCGACGAGCTCGTCGGCGTGCCAGAGCTCGCGGTGCGGCTCCACCGTCCCCGTCTCGAGCCGTGAGAGGTCGAGCAGCTGGCCGACCACCCGGTCGAGGCGGCCCGCCTCGCCGCGGATCGTGTCCGCCAGCCCCACGCGGTCCTCGCGGTCCAGGGTCAGCTGCGGGCTCGCGAGGGCGT
>DASQQF010000109.1:0-10473 GCA_035643535.1 Gaiellaceae bacterium | reverse complement strand
CGGTCCGGCTGTTCGCCACGAGCGCGATCCCGGCGCCGCGGCCACGCAGGTTCCGTGCCGCCTGCTCGCTCACCTTCCCCGCGCCGAGCAGGAGGATCTCTCGTCCGTCCAGACCTCCGAACACCTGCTCGGCGAGAGCGGCGGCAGCCGCCGACACCGAGGCCGGGCTCTCTCCGATCGCCGTCTGCGCGCGTACCTTGCGGCCGGCGTGCAGCGCCTGCCGGAAGACGCGATCGAGCAACGGTCCGGTCTTCCCCAGCTCGTGCGCCACGCGAACCTGCCCGAGGATCTCGCCCTCGCCGGGAACGAGCGAGTCGAGGCCCGCGGCGACCCGGAACAGGTGATGGGCGGCTGCGCGGTCGCGCAGCCGGTACAGCGCCGCCTCGACCTCGGGCTCGAGCGACGCGAGCGCCTCGACGACCGCATGCTCCGCCGGCTCGGCGTCCGCGGCGCCGAGGTACAGCTCGGTGCGATTGCACGTCGAGAGGACGACCGCCTCCCGCCCGCCCTCGGCGAGCTGCGATGCGAGCGCAGCAGCCTGCTCCCCCTTCAGGGCGACCCGCTCCCGAAGCTCCACCGGAGCGTGGTGGTGCGAGGTGCCGACGAGGACGAGGCGCATCATGCGAAGTGAGCGGCCGGGAGAGCGAGCCGGACGACCACCACGAGGGCGAAGCCGGCGAGAGCGACGTAGGCGGCGCGGCGCCCCGCCCAGCCGGCGGCGACGCGCAGCACGAGGTACGCCGTCCAGACGATCCACGTCGCGAGCGTCGCGGCGATGAGCGCGTCGAAGCGGGCGTCGCGGCCGACGAGCCGGACGAGCCCGACCGCGATCCCGAGCGTGAGCAGCGGCAGCGACCACGCGACGGTGCGCAAGGCGAGCGCGTCGAGCGTCGTGAGCGCCGGCATCTGGCGCCGCAGGATCGTCGCGGGGCGCGTCTTCAGCCGCCGCTCCTCCCAGACGTACAGGCCGGAGAGGGCGGCCGCGAGCGTCAAGCCGGCGAAGGCGGCGAGCACGAGCCCGACGTGGAGCACGAGGAAGAGGCTCGAGTAGCGGCTGACCGGGCCGGCGCCGGTACCGCCGCCCAGGCGTGCGACGACGAGCAGAACGGCGGCGAGCGGCATCACCGCGAGCCCGAGCAGCCGGTACGGCCGGCGGCAGCCCCAGATCAGGTACGCCGAGACGACGAGCCACACGAAGAGCCCGAGCGACGACGCCCACGTGCCCCACGGGAAGCCGTGGTCGCGGGCGGCCTGCACCGCGAGCAACGCAGTCTGCGCGAGCCAGCCGAGCCGCACCCCCCAGGTCGCTGCGCGCCCGGCTCGGCCGGGCCGGCGCACGTCGCCGAGGTAGCCGACGGCCGCTTCGCCGTACAGCAGCAGCGCAGGCCAGAACAGCAGCTCAGCCAACGGGAGCGGGCTCCCGCGGCGCCTCCTCCTCGTTCGCGGCCGGCGCCCGGCCGGCGAGCGCGTCCACCTCGCGTTCGAGCCGTTGCAGCTTGAACGAGATGATCACGACGTAGGCGAGGACGAGAGCGAACACGACGCAGTACGCGGCAGTGACGTATTTCTCTGCGGTGGTCAGACGAGCACCTCCTTCAGCTCGCGCAGACGCAGGTCGAGCCGCTTCCCGGCCAGCTCGACGCGGTAGAGCGTGTACACGAGGACGAGCATCGCCACCTGGGCGACGCAGTACGTGACGAGCATCCAGCCGCCGAAGTTCGGCCCGTGCAGGGTGAAGACGACCGAGTGGATGAGGTTCTTGGCGAGCCGGATCGCGGCGAAGCTGACCGGGATCAGCACGACGCCGAAGAGCGCGTACACCGCGCTCAGGTTCGCCCGCTGCGGGCCGGGCTCGAGCGAGAAGCGGAGCATGAAGTACGCGCAGTAGAAGAGGAAGAGGACGAGGAAGAGGACGAGCTGGTCCTCGCTCCAGAGCCACCAGTGACCCCACGAGATCTTCGCCCAGATCGAACCGGTGAGCAGCACGAGCGTCCCGAAGATCAGCCCCTGGTGGACGAGGACGTAGCTCTCGAGGTCGGCCTCGGGATCGCGCTTCGAGAGGTGACGGAACGCCTTCCACGCACCGCCGATGAAGCAGGCGTAGGCGGTGATCGCGATCGAGACGTGGAAGTAGAAGATCCGCTGCGAGAAACCCTGGTTCGCGTCGTTCGGCGCGACGTAGAAGACGAGCAGCAGCGCCGCCGTCACGAGCACGAGCGACGACGACGCGAGCACCGGCAGAGACAGGCGGCGAGCGCGACCCACGGTCTGAATTGTGGCAGCCGTCGCGCTCATTCGGCGACGACGTACTCGAAGGAGGCCCAGCAGATCACCGCGAAGAGCAGGTCGTAGAGGGCGAGGAAGCCGAGGTAGCGGCCGGGCGAGGCGACGACACTCGCGCCGACGGCGCCGACGACGATCGGCACCGCGAGCGGCAGGAAGAGAAGCGGCAGCAGAAGGTCGCGCGCGCGTGTCGCGACGGCCATCGCGCCGAGGAAGGTGCCGACGGCGCAGATCCCGAGGTCGGCGAGGGCGACGGCGAGGATCATCGCGCCGGAGACGCGGTGGAAGAAGAGCGCGTACAGCGGCAGCGCCACCACCTCCGCCGCCGCGAGGAAGGCGAGCGTCGCGAGCGACTTCGCGAACCAGATCGCACTCCGGTCGCAGGGCGCGAGCACGAGCCCGTCGAGGACGCGCTGCTCCCGCTCCGGCACGAACGCGCGGCCGAGCCCGAGGAGCGCGGTGAACAGGATCGCGACCCAGAGCAGCCCGCTCGACGCGAGCGGTGACGGCGTCGCCGGCAACGCGAAGTGGAAGACGACGAAGATCGCGGCGACGAAGAGCAGCATCGCCGGCAGCGTGTCCCGTGCCCGCAGCTCGAGGAGCAGGTCCTTGCGCGCGAGCGCGGCGACGTCGCGGGCATACGTCATGCCGCGAGCCCCAGGCGCGCCGTCGCGAGCGAGTCCATCCGCGCCGGGTCGTGGGTCGAGACGAGCAGCGTCCGTCCGCCGCGCAGTTCGGCGAGCTGCGCGTCGAGCAGCTTTGCGCCGGCAGCGTCGAGCGCCGTGTACGGCTCGTCGAGGACGAGCAGCGCCGGATCGTGGAGCAGGACGCGGCAGAGCGCGAGCCGCTGCGTCATCCCACGCGAGTACGAGGCGACCCGTTCCCGTCGCACGTCCCAGAGGCCGAAGCGCTCGAGGAGCATCCCGATCCGCTCGCGCCGCTCCGGCACCCGGTAGAGCCGTCCGTACAGGTCGAGGTTCTCGAGCGCGGTCAGCTCGCGGTAGACGAGCGGCTCGTGCCCGAGGTAGCCGAGCTGCGAGCGCTCGGCTCGGCGCTCGATCGTCCCCTCGCTCGGCGCGGTCAGGCCGGCGCAGATGCGGAGCAGCGTCGTCTTCCCCGAGCCGTTCGCGCCGGTGACGACGAGGAAGCCGCCGCCTTCGAGGTCGAGGTCGACGCCGCGGAGGACGCGCCTGTCGCCGTAGCGCTTGCCGAGGCGGCGGGCGGTGATCACGCGCCCCAGCATAGGCGCTCGTCCACGCTTTACAGGTGTTTTACGGCTTCCTGGCGCAGGAGTTGCGTCGGTGAGGCCTGCTAGGGACGACACCTTTCCCGACCGAAGGAGACACGAGACCATGCCACGGAAGAAGCTGCTCGCCTCCGCGCTCCTCTCCGTCGCCGCGCTCGCGGGCACGGGCGTCGCAGTCGCCGGGCGGCTCCGCGCGCAGGCGACCGCACAGGTGCAGGCGACATTCGACGCCGGAACGGTCGCGCACGCGCGCACGGCGACGTGCACCGGCGCCGACGGCACGTACAGGCTGACGACCGCGGCGTACACCGGCACGGCGTCGAGCAGCGATCCGCGACTGAACGGGCCGGTCGTGATCCGGGCACACAGCATCGTCGACACCGCGAGCGGACTCGGCTGGATCGAGGGGACGCTCCGGATCAAGGGCGACGCGGGCGGCGTGCACGGCAGGCTCGACGGCGCGATCTCGGGCGGCCAGGTCGCCGGCACGGTCGTCGGCAGGTCGGCGGCGCCCTTCGGCCGGCTCGTCGCGTCGCTCGGCTCGGGATTCGATCCCTCCACGGGCTTCGCGAGCGGGGGGCTCGGCACCGGCACCGTCTCGCCCTCCGCGGTCGTCTTCACGCGCGGCGCCTGCGCACGCGGCTCGCACGGCAAGTCGACCTGGGTCGCCCACCTCGGCTTCCGCGGCCACTCGAACGTGCGGGCCCACGGCAGCTTCACGCTCGACGTGACCCGCGACTCGAGCGGGACGATCACCGGCGCGACCGCCGTGTTCTACGTGAACTACCGCTCGAACGGCTCCCTCACGCTGTCGGGACTGGCGCTCCGGCAGGGTGCCGGCGGCGCGGTCGTCGTCGACTCCGGCCTCGGCACCGTCGTCGACTCCGACGGCAGCGGCAACGTGACGGAGGTCGTGACCGGCGTCTCGGGCTCGGTCGCCCAGTCGATCCTCTCGAACCCGCACGCGGACGTCGTCGAGCTCGCCACCTCCGCGGGAACCCTCGACGCGCGGCTCCGAGCGTTCGGCCACCGGCGCCTGCCGAGGCACGGGCACTAGCGGGCCGGCCCACCGACGGGGCGGGTGCCGCACCGGCCGCGGCGCCCGCCTCAGCTCACGGCATCGGCGATCACGAAGACGGCGAAGACGACGCTGATCACCCCGTTCATCGTGAAGAACGCGGTGTCGAGACGTCGTAGATCGCCCGGCCGGACGAGCGAGTGTTCGTAGCCGAGGAGGATGCCCACGGCGGCGACGCCGATCCAGTAGAGCGCCCCGACCGGCAGACCGAGGCCGGCAGCGACGAGGCACCCGACGGTCGCCGCGTGCGCGAGGCGAGCACCGGCGAACGCGCCGCCGACGCCGAAGCGGGTGACGATCGAGTGAAGGCCCTGCCGACGGTCGACGTCGACGTCGAAGAGCGCGTAGAAGAGGTCGAACCCGGCCACCCACAGCGCGACGGCGGCGCCGAGGAGCCACGCCTGCCACGGCAGCCGCCCGGTGATCGCGACCCACGCGCCGACCGGCGCGAGCCCGTCGACGGCACCGAGCCAGAAGTGGCACAGCCACGTGTAGCGCTTGAGGTACGGGTAGACGACGAAGCCCGCGACCGGGATCGGCCAGAGCCAGCGGACGAGCGGGTCGAGCTGCCACACGGCCGCGAGGAAGAGCGCGAGCGACGCACCGCAGAAGAGCAGCACCTGCGCGACCGAGAGCTGACCGCTCGGCAGCTCGCGCCCCGCCGTCCGCGGGTTGCGCGCGTCGATCCCGGCGTCGATCAACCGGTTCAGGGCCATCGCGAGCGAGCGGGCGCCGACCATGGCGAGCGTGATCCAGAGCAGGTCGTGGGCGCTCGGCGTCGCGCTCACGGCGAGGAACGCGCCCACGTACGCGAACGGAAGCGCGAAGACCGTGTGCTCGATCTTCACGAGCCGCGCGAAGCGCGCGGGAAGCGGCGCGAGCCCCGCGGTCACGTCTGCTCGTGCGCGGTCGGGGTGTCCGCGAGTAGCTCGAGCGCGTGCGCGAGCGCCGGGCGGAGTACGGCGAAGCCGTCACGGCAGCCTCCCGTCGAGCCCGGCAGGTTGACGACGAGCGTCGAGCCGACGACACCCGCCGCTCCGCGTGAGAGAAGCCCGTGCGGCGTCTTGGCGATCGCGTCGGCGCGAAGCGCCTGTGCGATCCCCGGCGCCTCCCGCTCGAGCACGTCGCGGGTCGCCTCGGGCGTCAGGTCGCGCGGCGCGAGGCCGGTTCCGCCGGTCGTGAGGACGAGCTGTGCCGACGCGGCGAGCTCGCGGAGCGCAGCCGCGATCTCCTTCCGCTCGTCCGGGACGACGCGGCGCTCGACGTCGTAGCCCTCGCCGCGCAGCAGCTCGTCGAGGGCCTCGCCGCTGCGGTCCTCGCGCGTTCCGGCGGCCACGCCGTCCGAGACGGTCAGAACCGCCGCCTTCATTCAGACGACGCGCTCCTTCGTCTTCTCGACGAGCACGACCTCGGCGACCCGCATGTTCTTGTCGACGGCCTTCGCCATGTCGTAGACGGTGAGCGCGGCGACCGTCGCCGCCGTCAACGCCTCCATCTCGACCCCGGTCGGGGCCGTCGTCTCGGCCGTCGCGAGGATCTCGACCGACTCCTCGGCGACCGCGACCGTCACCTCGACGTGCGTGAGCGGCAACGGATGGCAGAGCGGGATCAGCTCGCTCGTCCGCTTCGCCGCCATGATCCCGGCGAGCTGCGCCGTCGTCAACGCGTCGCCCTTCGGCAGCTCACGCAGGATCCGCGCCGTCTCGGCGGCCATCCGCACCTCGGCCCGCGCCGTGGCGCGCCGGCGCGAGAGCTCCTTGCCGCCGACGTCGACCATGCGGACGCCGCCGGCCGCGTCCACGTGCGAGAGCTCGTCCATCACCCGGATCGTACGGCGTCGAGGTCGTCCAGCTGCGCCGCGATCCACTCGCGCACGTCGTGCCGCCGCACGTGCCCCCGGATCGCCTCCGCGCGGCGGCGCCGCTCGTCCGGCGCCATCGTGAGCGCCGCGTGGAGCGCCTCGGCCTGGCCGGTGACGTCGAGCGGGTTCACGACGAGCGCCCATTCCCCGAGCTCCTCGGCCGCACCCGCGTTCTCCGAGAGGACGAGCACGCCGTCGCGCTCGTTGACGAGGCACGCCTCCTTGGCGACGAGGTTGAGCCCGTCGAAGACCGGGTTGACGAGCAGGGCGTCGAACTGCTTGTAGCCGGCGACCGAGCGCGGGAAGTCGTCGGCGACGTCGAGCACGACGGGGGTCCAGCCGTCGCGGCCGAAGCGCTCGTTCACCTCCCGCGCGGCCGTCTCGAGCGCTGCGAGGTAATCGGCGTACTGGGGGATGTCCTGCCGTGACGGCGCCAGGAGCGCGAACATCGCGACCCGCCGGTGCAGCTCCGGATGACGCTCGAGCAGCAACTCGAAGGCGCGGAAGCCGCGCACGACGTTCTTCGAGGGGTCGGTGCGGTCGACGCGCAGGACGAGCTGCTCGGGCCGTCGCTCGAGCAGCGCCGCTTCGCGCTCGCGCACCACCTGCTCCCGCGAGAGCCGCGCGAACTCCTGCGCGTCGACCCCGATCGGATGCGCCGTCACCCGCGTCAGGCGGCCCGCGTGCTCGACGGTGCCGGCGACAGTGTCGACGGCCGCGCCCAGGACCCCGGCGCACGAGGCGAGAAAGGCCCGGCGCCAGCGGTCGGTGTGGAAGCCGACGACGTCGCTCGCGAGCAGCCCCTCGTGCACGGCCGTGCGCAGCTCGCCCGGCAGCCCGTACCAGTAGCCGGCGTCGGGCCACGGGATGTGGAGGAAGTGCGAGATGACGGCGTCCGGCCGTGCCGCCCGCAGGAGGCGGGGCGCGAGGTACAGGTGGTAGTCGTGGAAGAAGACGGCCGCGTCCGGCTCCCGCTCGAGCTCCTCGACCGCGGCGGCCGCGAACGCCTCGTTCACGGGCACGTACCCGGCGCTCCAGGCCTCGTGCAGCGCCGGGTCGAAGTCGGGGCCGGCGCCGAGATCCCAGAGGTAGTGGTGGAGGAACCAGAGCGTCGGATTGGCGAGCACGTTGTAGAAGCGGTCGTAGACGGCCGGGTCGTGCACGACGAGGCGGAGTCGATACCGCGCGCCCTCGCGCGTGGTCTCCTCGAACGAACCCCCCGCCGCGGCCGCGACTGCCCTGTCCTCGTCGCTCATCGCGCTCGCCACCCACGTCACGTCGTGGTGCGCGAGCAGGCCCGCGAGCGCCGTCACGAGGCCGCCGCCGCCGCGCCGCGCCGAACGCTCTCCGGCCGGCCCGCGCTCGTAGACGACGGGAGCGCGGTTCGCGACCACGAGGATCTTGCGCCGCTCGGTTGTCCGCTCGGACAACGGCTAGCGGCGAGCGCGCAGGCGCTTCACGAAGCGAAGCCGCGAGCCGCGCGAGCCCCGCTCGGACTCGATCTCGAACTCGTCGGCGATCGTCCGGATGATCGCGATGCCGAGCCCGCCCTCGCTCAGCTCCTCGCCCTCGAGCGGCGGCGGCCGGTCGGGGTCGAAGCCGGCCCCGTCGTCCACCACCTCGATCGCGAGCGCCTGTCCGCTCAGCTCGTAGGCCACCTCGACGAACCCGTGCCCGTCGCCGTACGCGTGCCGCACCGAGTTCGAGACCGCCTCGGTCAGCGCGAGCTTGAGGTCGGCGACGACCTCGGGCGCCAGCGACGCGAGCTCGGCGAGGCCGGTCAGGGCGAGCCGGGCGAGCGCGATGTACTCCGCCCGGGCGGGAATGCGCAGGCGGACGACGCGCATCCCCTCGCGCTCCTCGTCCTGCGTCTCGATCAGCGCCGCCTCGCTCATCTACGCACCTGCACCTTTTCCGGAGATTCGCATTGCCAAACCCGCCGATTTCTACCAGCAGCGGCTACACGGCCGCCTCGAGCCTGCCGTTCCCGGCGCCCGGCCGCCCCTAACCACTCTCTTGACCGGAAAACATCCAGCCCCCCTCCGTCGTTCGGGAACGCCCCTAGACTTGGCGCGTGCTGACGGCCGCCTCGCCCGCACCGGAGCGCAGACGCCCGCGGCCGGGATCGATCGAGCGGCCGGTCAACGGCCGCCTCTACCGCGGCGCGTGGCTCTTCGTCGTGCCGCCCCTGCTCCTCCTCGCCTTCAGCGTCGCGCGTCCCGCGGCACTCGCGCCGCCGAATCTGCCGCCGGCGTTCGACGCCGGCGCGGCGGCGACGATCGCCTCCGACCTCGCCACGCGCTTCCCGCACCGGGCGCCGGGCACCTCCGGCGCCGCCGGCTGGTTCCGGCAGCAGCTCGAGCCGTACGGCTTCAGCGTGCGGAGCGACCGGTTCACCGCACGCGTACACGGGCGGCCGACGTCCCTCGTCGACCTCGTGGCCACGAAGCGCGGCCTCTCCTCGCGCTCGATCGTCGTGATGGCGCATCGCGACGACCAGGGGCGCCGCGGCTCCGGGCTCGACGACAACGCCTCCGGCACTGCGGCGCTCGTCGAGCTCGCCCGCTCGTACGCACCGTCGACACAGGCACCGCACCCCTCGCTGCCGTACTCGCTCGTCTTCCTCTCCACCGACGGCGCGACGGCCGGCGCCGCGGGAGCCGCCCACTTCGCGGCCGAGCCGTCGACGCGGCAGAACGCGATCGCCGTGATCAACCTCGACTCGATCGGCGGCCGGGGCGTGCCGAGGCTCGAATTCGCCGGCGACACGCCTCGCTCGCCGGCCCCGGGCCTGCTCGAGACCCTCCGCGCGGCGATCGCCCGTGAGAGCAGCGCGCAGCCCACCCACCCGGGCCCGCTCGAGCAGCTCCTCGACCTCGGCTTCCCGTACAGCCCGTACGAGCAGGCGCCGTTCGTCAGCCGCGGCATCCCGGCGGTGACGGTCACGACCGCCGGCGCGCGACCCCCGGCCGCCCTGGCGCCGCGTCTCGACGTCAAGCGGCTCGGCGAGATCGGCCTCGCGGTGCAGGACTCGGTCAACGCGATGGAACAGGGGATCTCGCTCGCGCAGGGCCCCTCGAGCTACCTCTTCCTCGGCTCGCGCCTCGTGCGCGGCTGGGTGATCGAGCTCGTGCTGGTCGCGATGCTGCTGCCGGTCATCGTCGCGGCGGTCGACCTCTTCGCGCGCTGCCGGCGGCGGCGGATCCGCGTCGCGCCGGCCCTGCGGAGCTACCGCAGCCGGCTCGGCTTCTGGCTCTGGGCGGGACTCGCCTTTCTCGTGTTCCGCGCGGCCGGGCTCTGGGGCCACACGAACGGCCGGCCCCCCACGCTCCAGAGCGTCCAGTGGCCGGTGGCGGCGCTCGTCGGGCTCGCGCTCGTCGCGGCTCTCGGCTGGATCGTTGCGCGCAGCCGCCTCGTTCCGCACCGGCCGGTCCGAATCGAGGAGCAGCTGGCGGGTCAGACCGGTGCGCTGCTCGCGCTCAGCGTCGTCGGCCTGCTCGTCGCGGCGACGAACCCCTTCGCGCTCCTGTTCGTCTTGCCGTCGCTCCACATCTGGCTCTGGCTGCCCCAGGTGCAGGGTCGCCCGCGTGTGCTGCGCGCGCTCGTCCTGCTCGCGGGCTTCCTCGGGCCGGCGCTCCTCGTCTGGTCGTTCGCCGACCGTTACGGCCTCGGCTGGGACGCGCCGTGGTACGTCGCGCGTCTGTTCGCCGTCGGGTACGCGCCCTTCCCCCTTCTCCTGATCGGGCTCGGCTGGCTGGCGGCGGCGGGACAGCTCGCCGCGGTCGCCGCCGGGCGCTACACCCCCTATCCGAATCCGGGCGAGCGGCCACGGAGGGGGCCCGTCCGGGAACTGCTGCGGGCCCTCCTGCTCGCCCGCCGGCGCCGCCGCGCAACGGCCGCCGCCCAGCGCGCGCTCTAGAGGCTTGATGTGTATTCGGCTCCCCGTGGGGCCGTCTCAGACCACGCCAGGGCGGTTCGGCGTCCGCAGGCCAGGCCGGTGGCCTG